>JBDTXR010000426.1:0-7986 GCA_040006075.1 Byssovorax sp.
GCGGCGAGGAGCTGCTGGTCGATCCGGTGTGGGTCGCGGCGGGGATGATGAGCGCTGGTCGCTCGCAGCACACTGCAACGTTGCTGGGTAACGGCGACGTGCTCGTGGCCGGAGGCATCGGCACGGGTTCTCCCCTCGCGAGCGCTGAGCTGTACGATCCCGCGGCCAATACATGGGCCGCCGCTGCGCCGATGAGCAACGCCAGAGAGTATTTCACCGCGACGCTCTTGGCGAGCAAGAAGGTACTCGTCGCCGGCGGTACTGCTAGCTGTCCAACGGGCGCTGAGCTCTATGATGCCGTTGCGAGTACGTGGACTTCCGGCGGGCTCATGAAGGTATGTCGCTTGAATCATACGGCGACATTGCTCAAAAATGGCAAGGTGCTGGTGGTGGGCGGTACCGATCCCAACGGCGTCGCGTCGAGCGCGGAGCTTTACGATCCGGCATTGAACGCATGGGTGGCAGTCGCCCCCATGGGCACGGCTCGATACGGTCATACTGCGACGTTGCTCGGTGATGGAAGAGTGCTCGTGGCCGGAGGGGTCAGCGGAGCGTCCCAAGTCGCGAGCGTGGAGCTGTATGATCCGCTGGCCGACACGTGGTCATCTGCGCTTCCAATGATCTCCAGTCGCGTGGATCATACAGCAACTTTGCTCAAGAATGGGATGGTGCTGGTAACAGGTGGATATATTGATTCTTCAATTTCTCGACCGAGCGCCGAGATCTACGATCCGTTGGCCGCCATGTGGATGTCCGCCGGGTCCATGAGCGTCGGTCGCGACGTCCACACTGCGACTATACTCGGCAATGGCGATGTGCTCGTTGTGGGAGGTTTGAACGGCGCTTCTTCCGTTGCTACATCTGACTTGTACGATCCAATCGCGAAATCGTGGGCTCCCGGGGGACCCATGAACGTAGCTCGTGCATTCCATGGCGCGACTCTGCTCGATAGCGGTAAGGTGCTGGCGACCGGGGGTGATAATAACGGCGTTTATCTGGCGAGCGCCGAGGTTTTCCTCATCCGACCAGGCTCCCCATGCTCCACCTCCGCCGACTGCCAGAGCGGCTTTTGCGCGGATGGCGTCTGCTGCACCACTGCCTGTGATGCAGGAGCTTGCGATGCGTGCGCCAAAGCCGCAGGCGCCCCCACCGACGGCACCTGCGCTCTGCTCACCGGCCCTGCCTGCGACGACGGCGACGCGTGCACCACCCCGGACACCTGCCAAGCAGGTCAGTGCAAGGGCACGCAGATCGACTGCTCCACCTCGAGTAGCTCCGCCAGCGCGAGCAGCTCCAGCACGGGCGGAGCCGGCGGCGCAGGCGGCGCCAGCAGCAGCGCTGCAACTGGCACCGGAGGCACCGATGTCACCACCACGACCACCGGCGCGGGGGGCGGAAGCCCTCAGGATACCCCGGCTTCCAGCAACTTCTACACTTGCTCCGCCACACCAGGCCTCCCCACCAACACCCCATCTTCCCTCCTTCCACTCGTCACGCTCGCTCTGCTCTCCGCCCGCCGCAAGAGCCTCAAAATCAAGGCCCGAACGTGACAGCTCCGATCACCGACGCTACCCTCCCGCACCCGGGTGACATCCTCGCGGGCAAATATCAGGTCGAGGCCGTCCTCGGCGCGGGCGGCCGCGCTCGTCAACGTGCTCGATTGCGGCATCTCCAAGCTCACCGGCGTCAACGATGCAGGCGTCCCCGAAGGTAGCCTGACGCTCACCGGGCCCCTCGAGACGACTCCATGAAACCGATTGCCATCCTGGCCCTGATCCTCGGTGCGGCGCTGCTCGCGGCGCCGGCGCGGGCGAATGACAGCGACAAAAACGAGGCTCGCGCGCTCTTCGACGAAGGCAACAAGCTCATTCAAAAGGGCGATTTCGAGGGAGCGTTGCAGCGTTTCCGGTACGCGTACGAGCGATTTCCGAGCGTCAAGATCCTCCTCAACACCGCCACGGTGTTGAAGGAGCTGCGCCGCAACGCCGACGCCGCGAACACCTATCAACGCTACCTCCGCAGCCCCGAGTCGGATCCCGCGAGGCGCGACGAGATCGCCAAGATCCTGGTCGCCCTCGACGCGAAGGTGGGCAAGCTGCGGATCGAGCTCGACGATCCCCAGCTCCGCGTGCGTCTGGACGGCAAGCTGGAGAGCGAGCCAGGCGACTGGCTCTGTGTCCGCGTCGAGCCCGGAACCGCCACGGTCGTCGGCGAAAAAGACGGTTTCCCGGCGGTCACCCGCGAGATCGGGATCGGTGCCGGGGAGTCGCGTACTGTCCGTCTCGGCAAGCCCGACGCGCCGCGGAACGCCTCGCCCGCTGCGGTGATCCCGCCCGCCGACGCCCCTGCTCCGACGCCGGTCGAAGTGTCGCGAGCCCCGGTGTTCCTCTCCCATGCATGGCAGCCCGGCCTCTTCACCCGCCTCGACATCGAAGGTCGAGGGCGCGGGGTGCTGGGCGTCGTCGGCGTCAGCTACGGCATCGGCACCAGCCTCGAAATGCACGTGGCGGCCTTGATCGGCCGCGAAAAAGGGCTCGAGCCCGGGATCACGGTGCTGCTCCTCGCCGGCTCCCTCAAGCCCAGGATCGCGCTCGCGTTACCGATCTTCCTCCACGGAGGCGCGTACGTCGGCTTCCGCCCGGCGGTCGGCCTCTCGTGGGATCCGTCCCGGCACCTGGGCTTCTTCGTCGAGGCCGCGGGCGCCTTCTTTCCCAGCGTGCCTGTCGGTCACGAGAGCGTGGTGTTCGTCCCCGCGCTGGGCGTGCAGGGACGCCTGTAGTCCAGCGAGCCCGATCCCGGCGGACACCGGCGGGTGATCGCGTGGATCGCAGGGGTGATCGGCCCGCTCACCCCTCGTCCGCATGCAGCGCGCAGATCGTCGGGAAATCGCCGCGGATCGGCGCTGCGCGGGACTGGCAAGGTTCCTGCTGTAGGGTGAAATCACGACGCCGCCCTTTGCCCTCAGGAGATGTGATGAACACGAAGTCTTTCGTCGGGTTTCTCGGCTTCAACGTTCTCTCGGCCATGCTCCTCGTCGGCCCGATGGGGTGCGCGGCGACGGATGGGAGCATGGATGACGACGGTCAGATCGGGCCGCCCTCCGCGGACGAGGCGATCCCGGCGCGGTTGACGGCGCGGGCGCTCGGGGCCGAGGCTCTGCCGCCCGACCCGACCAGCGGAGAGAGCCTGGGTACCGCGTCCGAGGCCGTGAGCACCGGACACGGCATCAGCTACAACGGCGGACCGGTGATGTCGTCGGGCGCCAACGTGTACCTGATCTGGTACGGCAACTGGGGCAACAACTCGGCCACGACCATCCTCCCCGACTGGGCCGCTCACATCGGTGGATCGCCGTACTTCAACATCAACACCACCTACTCCGACAACTCCAACAAGTCGGTCGCCAACGTGGTCACCTACAAGGGCTCGACCACGGACTCCTACTCTCATGGCGGCGCGCTTCAGAACGGCGACGTCGGAGCCATCGTGTCGGGCGTCCTCGGCGCTGGCAAGCTCCCGCTCGACGGAAACGGGGTGTATTTCGTCCTCACCTCGGCCGACGTGACCCACCCCGGCTTCTGCTCCAGCTTCTGCGGCTACCACACCTACGAGAGCGTCGGCGGGCAGAACATCAAGTTTGCCTTCATCGGAAACGCACAGCAGTGCGGCGGATCGTGCGGGACGCTCGGCACCACGCCCAACGGCAACGCCGGAGCCGACGACATGGTCTCGATCATGACGCACGAGCTCGAGGAGACGGTCACCGATCCGCTGCTCAACGCCTGGACCGACGCCAACGGCGAGAACGCCGACAAGTGCGCCTGGAAGTTTGGCAACCAGTACACCACGGGCAACGGCGGTCACGCCAACATGAAGCTCGGGAACCGGGATTACCTGATCCAGCAGAACTGGCTCAACACCGGCTCTGGCTCCTGCCAGACCAGCTATGCTTCCGCCTCGTGCGGCGCGCTCGGGTCGCAGCAGACGCTGAACGCCGGCCAGAGCGTCACCTCGTGCGATGGGCGCTTCACCTTCATCATGCAGTCGGACCAGAACCTGGTCCTCTACTGGAACGGCCATGGCGCGCTGTGGGCCTCGGGCACCTACCAGAAGGGCGCGACGCGCACCACGATGCAGGCCGATGGCAACCTCGTCGAATACAATGCCAACAACGCTCCGCTCTGGGCCAGCAACACCTCGGGGCACTCCGGCGCCACCCTGGCCGTGCAGAACGACGGCAACGTGGTCATCTACCAGAACGGCGCTGCGCTCTGGGCGACCAACACCTCGGGTCACTGAGAAGCGTGATCCGGCGCACCGAGGCGCGGGATCACGCTTCGTTACGTGATGTGCCGCCCGCGGATGAGAGCTTGACGCGACCCCGGCCCGCCACTTCAATGGCCGCGTGACCGAGCCCCCCGCCTCTCTGAAATCCTTGAAAATGCGACTCCAGCGCGGCTTCGTGCGCGCGTTTGGCAGTGCGGCGGCGGCGGCGCTCCTCGCGGTCGCGGCGCCCGCGGCGGCCCAGCCCGCGGCGACGCCGCCGCCGCCAGCGCCCGCGACCGCGGGCGACAAGGACCTTGGCGGCGCACAGGCGCTCTTCGTCGACGGCCGCGCGGCCATGGACCGCGGCGATTATCCCACCGCCTGCGCTCGATTCACCGCGAGCCTCGCGCTGGTGACCCGGGCCAGCACGCTGCTCAACCTCGCTCAGTGCGAGACCCACGAAGGCCAGCTCGTGAACGCGGCAAAGCACGTGAGCGAGGGGATCAACCTGCTCCCGACCGACGACGAGCGCCTGGCGATCTCGAAGGAGCGCGCCGCCGCCCTCGCCAGGCGCCTCGCGCACCTCACCGTCAAGCTCAGCGCCGCCCCGCCCGCCGCCGCGCGGCTGGAGATCGACGGCGTCGACACCAGCGTCTCCAAGGCGCTCTCGGGGGTCGCGGAGAACCCGGGACAGCACGTGATTGTCCTCGTCAACCCGGGACAAGCCGATCAACGATCCCTGGTCGACCTGGCCGAGGGAGAGAGCAAGACTGTCACTCTCGCGATCCAGGGCGCCGCCGTCGCCGCGCCGAAGCCGGTCGTGGCCAGGAGCAGCAGCAAGCGCACGTTGGGCTTCGTCCTCGGCGGCGTCGGCGTGGCCGGCCTGATCGGCGCCGGGATCACCGGGGGGATCCTGGTCTCCAGGAACTCGGCGATCACCACCGCGTGTCCGCTCAAGCGCTGCAACGCCGAGGGGCTCTCGCTGATCGCGAGCACGAAGTCACTCAACGTCGTCAACGGGGTGGCGTGGGGCGTCGGCCTCGCAGGCCTGGCGAGCGGCGTTGTCCTCGTCGTTCTCGGCCGCGGCGAAGGCGCCGCGACCGCGGTCGGCCCGACGGCACTCCCCGGCGGCGGCGGTTTCCAGGCGACTGGCACCTTCTGATTCACACGGCGAGCCCACGCGCCCTTCGAGTTGCTCGAGGATCGTGGTCGCTGATTCAGGGAAGGCAGATGTCGAGAAGTACGCTCACATCGTTGCCGCTGCCGTTCGTGGTGATGAGGTCTGAGCACGTCGAGCGCCTTCCGGCTCCTCGGCGTCGCGTCGCCCGGATCCCTTGCGCTCCGGGGCGAATTTGCCCCGTTTTCAGTCGGAATTACCGCTCCGGGCGCGGCGATGAGCCGCTTGGTGCGCCTCATCGACGGCATCGGCTTCTTCGTCGGCAGCGTCGGTAGCGTTGGCAGCGACGACGACGCGCACGCGTGGCCGCTCGACCGTCGATCGAAGCTGCACGAGCTCGCCGCGGAGGACGTCGACCTCGGCCTCGAGCTTCCGGAGGCGGCTCGCGTCGTCGAGCTGCTGCTCCACCTTCGCGAGCTGTCGCCCGCCCTGCTTGGCGGCGGCCCACGGGACGAGAAGACCGTAGAGCGCGGCGATGACGCCCGAGACCAGGAGGGCTCCGAGCGCGCCGCCGAGGTTGCCACTCGTCAGCGCTGCGATCGCGACGACGAGCCCAATCGCTGTCGGCACGCCCGCGAGCCCGAAGCGGAGGAGGCGGATGCGCCGCGGATCGAGCATCTTGCGCGCCTGATCGCGCTCCAGGGTGATCGTCTCCAGCCGTGCTTTCGCGCCCGGCGCCGGCCCGCGGCCGCGCAGCTCGTCCTCGAGCTCGGCGACGCGAGCCTGCGAGGCGGCGAGATCGTCGCGATAGATGGGCGGCACATCGGGGAGCGTATCGCGGGATGCTGCGAAATGCATCGAGCTCGCCGCGATGACTGGACGAGCCGACAGGACACTCCTGCTCTGGCGCGGGCCATCGAACAGGAAATACTCTGGCGGCTGATCAACGGCGCGCCCGGGATCCTTCGTGCCAGCGTGCTCGAGTGGGTGATCGTTCGTCCCGATCCGCGCCGTGGGCGAACGTGGTCACGGCTTCAGCATCCGCTCGCTCAGCTCCCAGAGGCGCCGCGCCGAGTCCGGATCGATGGAGCTCGACACAACCTCCGCCGGGATGCTGCCTGCGGTAAGGGCTCGCGGCTCGTCGTCGAGCGGCGAAACGTCGTTGTCCTTCAGATAGACGCCGCCGATCTCGGCGAGCTGCGGACTCGTCGCAGCGAACACGATGGTGCTTGCCCCTTGCGGTAGTGTCTTCTTGCCACGCTCGGGATCGATGATCGGCTTACCGGCTTCGTCGATCAGCCCCATGGCCCGCAGCGCGTCCGGGCCGGCCGAGCTGTTCAGTCCCGTACCGACGACGACGCCCGGGTGTACGGCGTAGCCACGGACGGCGTCCTTCGCGAAGCGGCGATCCAGCTCGACGGCGAACAGCACGTTGGCCTTCTTGGACTGCGCGTAGGCTTGCCGGGAATCATAGCCCGTGGAGAAGCTCGGATCGTCCCACCGGATCTGGCCGAATCGCTGCGCACCAGACGACACGTTGACGACGCGCGCGCCATGCGCTGCGCGCAGAGCGGGCAAGAGACCGAGCGTGAGCTGAAAATGCCCCAGGTGGCTGGTTGCAAATTGCAATTCATAGCCGCGCGCGTCCCGAACGAGCGTCTTGGAAGGAAGAGGAGCGGCGTTGTTGACGAGGATGTGGAGCGGACGCCGCGAGTCGAGCCACCGGGTCACGAAGGCGTCGATCGACTTCGGTTCGGAGAGATCCAGCTGGCTGACGTCGACGCGTTCGATTCCGGCGAGCGCGCGAGCTGCGCGGTCCGGCTCACGCGAGCCCACGGTGACCAGCGCGCCGGCCTTGGCGAGGGCGCGCGTCGTCTCGAGACCCAGCCCAGCGTGACCGCCCGTGACGATGACGTTCTTGCCGCCGAGGTCAATCCCCGCGAGGACGTCATCCGCCGTCGAGGCTGCGGTGAATCCGGTTCCGATGGGGTGCTGTTGGTGGATCGTGCTGTCATTTCTGGACATCGTCATGATTCTCCGCTTGAAAGGACCGGACCAGCTCACGTGCGGGCCCGCGCCGCATGAGCGCTGGAATCACTCGTGGCGCGCGGGCCGAGGCGCGTGGGGTGCTCAGTGATGCTCGCCGCGCCGTTGCGGCATGATGGGCGAGCTCTGCGGCTTTTCCCCATTGATGGTGGTCCCACCGCTGTAGACCGCCGACGCGAGCCCCAGAAACGGGATCGGGAACGGCAACTGCGGCGCAGAGACGGCATCGAGGGCTCCAAGCTGCTCCGCCGTCAGCGTCAGCTCGAGCGCCTGCGCGTTGTCCTCGAACTGCTCGATCGTTCGTGCGCCGATGATCGTCGAGGCGACACGCGGCCTGGAGCACACCCAGGCCAGCGCGACGCGCGGTATCGTGGTGTTCAGCTCCTTCGCGACGCGGGTGAGCACGTCGACGATCTCGTAATCCTTCTCCTTCAGCCGTCCCGCGACCATCGCCGCCCGTCCGCCCGTCACTTTGCCCGCGTTCTCGCGCGTGTACTTCCCGCTGAGCCGACCGCCAGCGAGCGGGGACCACGGCACGATGCCCAGCCCAAGCTCCT
>JBDTXR010000427.1:0-7938 GCA_040006075.1 Byssovorax sp.
GGTGTAGTCCTCGCGGCGCGGACGGCTCTTCTCCCAGGGCTCGGCCCAGAGCTCGCCCAGCGCGTCGAGCGCCTCCACGTGCCCTCCGGCGCGGGCCGGCGCGTTGGACACGACGCCGGTGTACGGCCCGTAGGCGCGGTACACGTGGCCGGTGAGCGTGGCAATCGACATCAGGACCGGCTGCGGCGCGCCCTCCGCCAGCTCTTTTCCGCGGGCCAGGAGATCGGCCAGGATCAGGCGGCCCTCGGCGTCGGTGTTGCCGATCCGGACCCGGGATCCCGCGCGGGAGCGGATGATCTCGTCGCTGACGAAGGCGTCCTCGCCGATGCTGTTGCGGACCAGGCCGAGCAGCGCGACAACCCGCACCCCCGGGGTGGCCAGGGCCGCCGCGGTGCGGAGGAAGCCCGCCGCCGCGCCGGCTCCGCCCTTGTCGCGCGACATCCCGGCCATGTGGCCATCGGTCTTGAGATCGGCGCCGCCGGTGTCGTAGGTCACGCCCTTGCCACAGACGATGATCGTCCGGCTGATCTCCCCCGCAGGGCGGTAATCGAGGGTGACCACACAGGGCTTGTGGCGCTCGACCTGCATCGACGCGCGGGCGACGGCCGCGAGGAGGGGATACGCCGTCACGTCGCGCTCGACGGTCACCGTGACGCCGGTGCCGGCAAAGGCCTCTTCGCACAGGGCCGCGACGCGGAGAGGGGCCATGCGCTCGGGCTCGGTCCCGGTGATGTCGCGGCAGAGCACCCGCCCCGCCTCGATGGCCGTGAGCTCGCGGGCCCGGGCCTCGTCGAGGCCGAGCACCCCGAGGCATTTCGCCGGCACGGGCGCCTTGCCCGCCTCGCGCGCTTCGAGCGGGAACCACTGCGTTCCAAGGGCCGCGAGCGTGGCCACCTCCAGCGCGCGGGCGAAGCGCGGCCCCTCCGGCGCCACCACCGCGAGCAGCGGCGCGGTGGCGCCGGCCTCGATCGCGCGGGTCATCGCGGCCGCCGCGGCCTCGGCCACGGCGCGGGCGTCGTCGACGTCGTCGGTGAGCGCGGCCGTGGGCGCGAGGATCACCCGCCCGCCCGGCGCGCCGGCCACCGCGAGCACCACCGCGGGCCGCGGCCCGCGCGCGAGCGACGCGTCGGCGACCACCGCCGCGGCGATCGCCGCCAGGATCGCCTCGCCGAGCGGGAGCCTCGCCGCGCTGGCCGCGATCGGCGCGGGCGCGACCACGATCAGCGCGTCGAAGCGCGTGGTGGGATCGGCGTCGGTGAGAGACTTCGGGGTCGCGCAGCGGAGGAGGGGAGTCGCCATGGCGGCGGACTATCGCATGGATCCACCGCGATCGCGGCGGTTTGCGCGCCGATCAGCGGGCGCTCGGATCCTCGCCCCCGAGGGCCCAGCGCTGGATCAGATCCGGCAGCACCGTCACCGACATCTCGATCAGGTGCATGGAGTGGTGCTCGGGCTGATCGCCCACGTAGCCGATGATGTGAAGCCCTCCGGCGCGGGTGTCGCTCCGGGGCAGGAGCGGGCGGATCGATTTCCTGGCGATGACGCCGTCGATCGACGCCAGCGCCACGAGCGGCGGCTCCACGCCGCCCGGCGTCCGCGCGACGCCGACGAGCTGCAAGAGCGCGTCGGTCGTCTCGCGGGTGCCGGCGTAATTGCCAATCGGGGTGATCTCCGAGTGGGTGATCGAGAACATCTTGCCGTGATCGATCGCCGCGCGGGCGAAGCGCTCGAACGGGGCGATGCGATCGAGCTGCAAGGTGGTGGTCTTCGGCTTGTAGCCGCAGTGAATGCCGTCGAGGAGCACCACCGCGTCGACCTGCTCGGCCAGCGCGGGCTGCTCGAGGATCCGAAGCACGGCGCCGTACCCGGCGCTCCACGCGGTGAGCGCGAGCCGGCGGAGGACGGGAGCCCGGAGCCCGCGCTTCTCCATCGTGGTCTGGACCCGGCCCAGGACCTCGGGCAAGGCGAGCGCGTTGGAGAAGCGGTCTTCGTAGGGGCCCGACCCGTTTCCAAGGTTCATGATCACCACGACCGCGTTGAGCGGGATCCGGTCGTAGCTCTCTTCCACGAGATCGGTGTTGCCATGAAAATGGATCACCAGATCGTACTGACCGTCGGCTGAAGCGAAGGCGGGAGGTAACGTGAGCAGCCCTCCGGCGAGCGGGCTCCGTCCCTTGCGGACGAGCGTGGCGTCGGCGCGCGGGAGTGCCACGCTGGGCGCGGGGGCCACGGTGGGCTCTGTCTCGGTCGGAGCTGCCGGTGCGGTGGCCGCCATCCGGAAGATATGGACCTTGGTGATGGAGATGAGCTTCGGAAAGAGCACCACGAGAGCGCCCATGAGCAGCCCGAAGGCCATGGTGAACGCGACGACCCGCTGCGGTGACCAGGGGTTCCAGCGAGGCTTGAAGATTTGCTCGTAAATGGAAAGCCGACTTGTGCGACTTGGCCTCTCAGGTGCGGGAGGATGGTCGGTTGTGGGACGAAACGTGTCGTCGTCGGCTATTTTCGGCGCGATCGGAGGCCGTGGGGGCTCGCTTGCTGCCATGAGAGGCATCCTGCCAGCAAGCGGCCTCCGCGGATAGAGGTATTCGTGCTCGCGCCCTCGATTGGTGGTCGATGCTACGCGGGGCGCTCGGTGTACCCGGCGGGCGCGACGGCGCGGTAGAGCGCCGGGATCGCCGCGATCATCGCGTCGCGCGTCAGCTCGACGTGCCCGTGGCCGCGCAGGCCGAGGCGATAGTCGCCCCCGCGATCGTCGTAGTAAAAGCCGCCGTAGGTCTCGACGTAGCCAATCGCGTAGGCGTGGAGGGCCACGCGAAAGAGCATCCGCGCGAGCCAGAAGCGAGGTACCTCGCACGCGGCGTGGCCATCGAACCGGAGAGTGACAGTCTGCGGCGACGCCGCATCCGCCGTGAGAGTGCCAATCCGGAGCGGCAGCGCGCCCGGCGCCGCGTCCTCGAGCACCGCGAACGGGCCTCCGGGCACCTCGTCCCAGCTCGGCGGCGGCGCGGCCGGCGCGGCGCTCGGCGACGAGAGCAGGAGAGCGCGGCGCAGCCCCTCGGTCGGGATTGCTCCGCCAGGGGGGATATGGACGAGATCTCCCGCAAAATGCAGGCTCTCCGGCGCCGCGTCGAGCACCACCAGGTAGCCTCCGCGGGGCGCCGCGATCCGCCGCGGGGCGACGAGGAGATCCAGGGTCGTGTCGCCGACGGCGGCGAGGGTGGCCCCGGGATCGCGCCCGGTCTCGGCGAGGAGAAAAGGGACGATCCCCTCGCCATAGGCCTTGGCGTCGGCGTCGCGCCCCGCGCTGACGAACAGCGGCCTTTCGGTGGGCGGCGAGGGGAGCGACGCGCAGTACACCAGGGAGAGGCCACAGCGGCGCATCCCCGCGGGGAAGCGCGGGACGTCGTACGGCGCGCGGAGCCGACCCGGCCAGTGGAGGAGGCCATGGGGGTGCAGCACCAGATCGCCGGCGCGGTGGTTGAGGCGCCCCACGTCGGCGAGGCTCGCGGGATCGGCGAGGAAGGTGCGGAGTGGAAAGGCGTCGATCATCGCGTCTCCGGTCGGCAGCGCCAGGGCGTACTCGTCCGAGATGTTGCAGTGTCCAAAGGCCAGCGGCTCCGAGGCGGTCACGATCTCGAGCTGCGCTCGGCCCACCTCGGCGACGACGACGAGGTGGTGCTCGAAGCGCCCGGGGCGCGCCGCGAGCTCGTGGAGGTTGACGCGGCGGAGCCCGCCCGGGAGCGGTGATCGGCCCGGAGGGGGGAATCGCCACGAGGCCGAGGTGGGGTGTCGCGCGGGAGCGGGCGCCGGCGCGGCGACAGGCGCTCTCCGCGGCGAGAGCTCGAATCGCTCCCGGATCCAGCCCACCATCGTATCCATCAGCCGCTCGACCTCGGGCGCGGCCGCCTCGCCGAAATCCGGCTCGAAGTAGTGCCGCGCCTCGGGCTGCTCGACCAGCGTTCGGTCGGGCGCCGCCACCGCGGCGAAGATCGGCGCGGCGTCGGTGCGCGGGGTGATCTCGCGATCGCGGCCGGCGTGGACGACGAGCGTCGGTGTGGGGATCCGGGCGAGGTTGCGGACCAGATCGGCGTTCGAGGCCACGCTCGACCAGGTCGAGAGCCAGGCGCGCGGGGTGCAAATCCGGCCAAAACCCAGGAGCGCCTGGTTCATCAGATCCGGACGATCGCTGAGGAGCGAGCCATACTCGCGGCCGGAGGGGTCCAGTCGTCGATCGGCTCCGTGGAGGTTGGCCATGGTCCGGTACACGACCATCACCGGCTCGCACGCGGCCCGCCTCTGGATCCGCTGCTGCGCCTCGAACGGCAGCTCCGCAAAGCCACGATCCTTCGCCGCGTCGGCGGCAGCGCGGCTGTCGGCGAGGAGCTCGCGGGCCCGGGCGTCGAGGCGCACGACGCGGGCGTGCTGCGCCCGGCGATAGCGAGCGACGAAGTCCTCCGGATACTCGCTCCACTCGGGCGGCGGGCGGAAGCCGTTGCGAACATCGTACATGTCGAGATCGGGATCGGTGGCGTGAGGATCGCTCTCGTCGGTGACCGAGGGGTCGATGCACGCGCCCAGCACCTTCCCCTGTCCGCGGTGGGCGGCGACGTAGATCATCGCGTCGGCGGGGATCATCTCGGCGGCCGCAAAGCGGGTTGGACCGCCGGCCGGCGTGCGGCTGAGGCGCTCCGAGGGAGGGAGTCGCGCCTCGGCCTGAAAAAACGCCGCGAGGCTGCCTCCACCGCAGTTGCCGAGGAGCACCACCTGCTCGACGCCCCGCTCGGCCCGGAGCCAGCGAAGGCAGGCGGCCAGATCGAGGACCATGGCCTCGTGCTCGAGATCGGTGTCGTTGTTGGGGCTGCGGGTGTTCGCGCCGAGACAGCCAATGCCGGCCTCGACGAGGCGAGGGAAGGTGTAGTGGCGAGTGAAATCGACCCTTGGGTGCATGGCGACCGCCGCCACGCGAGGGCGCGGCGTGCCTTCCGGCGTCCAGTAGAGCCCGCGCACGTCGCGCCCATCGGCGCCCTTGATCGCCGTCGGCTCCACGCTCGCGCGCGGCGGGCTCCGGAAGTCGAACGGCGCGCCGCCCCAGTAGGTCCTGGCCACGAGGATCATCGCTGCACCGTACCGCGACCGACCGGGACCGGTCAGCAGCGATGCGCCCTCCTCACCCGGTGTTCTTCAACCCCGCGGCGATCCCGCTGATGCTCAGCATGATCGCGTCTTCGAGGGCGGCGTGGTCGGGGCCGTCCGGTGCGGCGCGGAGCCGCTCCAGGAGCTCGACCTGGAGGTAGCTCATCGGATCGACGTACGGGTTCCTGAGGGCGATCGATCGCTTGAGCACCGGGGCGTAGTCGAGGATCTCGGCGGCTCCGGCGACGCGGGCGATCATCTGCGTCGAGCGCGCGTGCTCGGCCTCGATCCGGCCGAAGATCGCCCGCGCGACCTCCTGGTCGGGCACCAGCTCGGCGTAGCGCGCGGCGATGTGGAGATCGGCCTTGCCCAGGATCATCTGGGCGGAGTCGAGCATGGTGCGGAAGAACGGCCACGCTTCGTACATCGTTTGCAGGAGCGCGAGCGCCTCGGCGCCGCCCGCCGCGACGAAGGCTTCGAGCGCGTGGCCGAGGCCGTACCAGCCAGGCAGGGTGTGCCGGCTCTGCATCCAGGCGAAGACCCAGGGGATGGCGCGGAGATCCTCGATCCGCAGGCTGGCCTTGCGGCTCGCGGGGCGGCTCCCGAGGTTGAGGCGGCCAATCTCGGCGATCGGGGTCGCGGCGCGGAAGTACTGGAGGAACGTGGGATCGTCGTACACGAGAGCGCGGTAAGCCGTGCACGCGTCGTCGGCGAGCTGCGCGAGCGCGGCCTCCCAGGCGGGCTCGGCGTCGCGGCGGAGATCGCCGGGGACGAGCGCGGCGCGGAGCACGGCGTTGACGAGCTGCTCCAGGTGACGCTGCGCGAGATCGGGCAATCCATAGCGATCGGCGATGACCTCGCCCTGCTCGGTGAGGCGGATCCGGCTCCCCACGGTGCCCGGCGGCTGCGCGAGGATCGCCTTGTTCGCGGGGCCGCCGCCGCGCCCGATCGCGCCGCCGCGGCCGTGGAAGAAGCGCAGCTCGATCCCCGCGCGCACCGCCACCTCGCGGAGCTCGCGCTGCGCGCGGTAGAGCGCCCAGTTCGCGGCGACGAAGCCCGCGTCCTTGTTGCTGTCGGAGTAGCCGAGCATCACCTCTTGCACCCCGCCGCGCAGGCGCAAATGCGCGCTGTAGGCCGGGATCCGCAGGCAATCCTCGAGCACGCGCGGCGCCGCCGCGAGGTCGGCGAGGGTCTCGAAGAGGGGCACCACGTCGACGCGGCTGACGGCGTCCTCGGGTCGGTAGAGGCCGGCCTCGCGCGCCAGGACCAGGGTCGCGAGGAGATCGCTCGCGCCGCGGGTCATGCTCACGATCACCGTGTGAATGGCCTCGGGCGAGAGCTCTTCGGTGATCGCCGCGATGGTGTGGAAGGTGGCGACGACCTCGCGTGCCTCGGGCGAGAACGAGGCGCGAGGCGGGATCAGCGGTCGCGGATCGGCGAGGACCAGGGCGAGGATCGCCGCCCGCGCGTCCTCGCCCTCGGCGCGAAAATCGGCGCAAACGCCGGCCCGCGCGAAGATTTCGGCCAGCGCCGCGGTGTGCCGCTCGGAGTGCTGGCGGACGTCGAGCGTGGCCAGGTGGAGGCCGAAGACCTCGACGCCGCGGATCACATCGCGGAGCGCGCCGTCGGCCACCGCGGCGCCGCCGTGGGCGCGGAGGCTGTGATCGATCGTCGCGAGATCGGCGAGCAGCTCGTTCGCGCCGTGGTAGCGGCCGCAGTCGCGCGGCGGCGGATCGTCGCGAAAGAACGCCGGATCGTGGGCGCGCGCGTGCTCGAGCGAGCGCTTGAGCTTGTGCGCGATGTGCCCGCAGAGGCGCCGGTACGGCTCGTACGGGAGGCGCCGGGAGAGCTCGCGGCCCAGCACCGGATCGCGCTGATCGTGGTCGTCGAGCGCGCGGTGGAGCCCGCCGTCGACGCTGATCTCGCGGGTCGACTGGCTGAGCCGGCGCCCCAGCTCCTCGATCGTGGCGAGGTGCCGTGTCAGCGCCGCGACGCGGAGCCGCCGCGCTGCCTCGAGGGTGACCTCGGGCGTGACGAAGGGGTTGCCGTCGCGATCACCGCCAATCCACGATCCGAAGCGGATCAGCGGGGGGACGCGAAAGGCCTGCTCGGGGTAGCTCGCGGCGAGCGCGGTCTCCAGATCACGATAGAGGCGGGGGACGAGATCGAAGAGGCCGTGCTCGAAGTAGTAGAGTCCATTCTGCACCTCGTCGAGCACCGTGGGGCGGCCCGAACGCACCTCGTCGCTCTGCCACAGAGTGACAATCTCCTCCTCGATCCGCCGCGCTTGCTCGGCCTCTTCTTCGGGCAGAATCGTCGGCGAATGAAGCTTCTCCACGGCCTCGTCGATGCGCCGCAGCCGCTCCAGCGTCACCCGGCGGCGCGCCTCGGTGGGGTGGGCGGTGAACACCGGGACGATCTCCGCGCTGTCGAGCCACGTTTGCAGCGCCTCGGCCGGGACGCCCGCCGCGGCGAGCTCGGTCGTGGCCTCGGCGATGGACTCGGCGCGCGGGACGCCCGGCCGCGCCAGGGCCCGATCGCGGAGCACCCAGCCGCGCTGGAGCTGCTCGGCCAGGTTCACCAGGGCGAAGTACGCGGCGAACGCCCGGACGAGGTTGCGCGCCTCGGCGACGGTGGTCCCGGCGATGACGGCGCGCAGCTCGCCGAGGCGGGTCCCGCCGGCGCGCACGTCCTTGGCCAGGGCCCGGACGCGCTCCTCGAGCTCGAAGGCGCGCTCGCCCTCCTGCGCGCGGATGACGCGGCCGAGGAGATCGCCGAAGAAGTGAATGGTCGCGGAGAGGC
>JBDTXR010000428.1:0-7920 GCA_040006075.1 Byssovorax sp.
ACGTCGATGCGCCAGACGCGGTCGTCGCAGCCCGAGGTGATGCCGCCGCGCTGGACGGTGTGACCGACGACCATGCGCTTGACCGAGGCGGCCGACAGGGCCTCTCCGAGCACCTTGCAGTCCTCGACGTCGGGCGCGGCCGAGTAGCGTCGGGTCCAGATCGGGCCGTCTTCGGCGACGACGATCTCCGGGGGAGCCGGCCTGTCGCCGTTCATCCAGGCGCTGACCTCGCTGTTGATCCGCGCGAGGCCGTATTTCACGTGCTTGGGGAGGACGCCGCCGTGGACGAAGAGGGTGTCGCCGACGATGGCAATCGTGTCGCGCCGGGCGAGGCGCTTCGCGTACGGGGCGCCGGGCAGGAATGACGCGGCGCGCTCGCGAGCGGCGGGATCCACCTTGCCCAGGCGCGGATCGGCGAGGTTGGTCCCGGAGACGGCGTTGAAGTCGTGAAGCCCGCCGTCGGTCACGTAGCGGAAATCGAGCTGAACGTTCATGACCTCGTGATTGCCATTGAGCGAGATCACCGCGCCTCCCGCGGCCCTGGCCTCGTCCGCGAGGCGGTCGAAGAGATCGAGGATGGCGCGCTCCCCGTCGCCGCGATCGAGCTGATCGCCGGTCTGGACGACGACGAGCGGGCCGCCGGACCAGTGGTCTTTCTCGTCGACGGCGCCGGCGAGGCGCAGGGCGGCGCGCGTGGCGGCGAGGTCGCCGTGGAGATCGCCTATCGCGACGAGGCGCGCGGGAGCCGGCCGACGCGTGAGCTGCTCGGCCCGAGGCGCAGTGGCCGATGGGGACGACGACGACGCGGCGGGCGAGGACGAAGGAGCGCCGACGAGAGGCATTGGCGAGCTCGGAGGTGGCGGGGGTGTGGGGCTCGATCCCTTGTCGCAGGCGAAGAGGAAAGCAATCAGGGCCAGGGTCGTTGCGCCGAGGTGATTCACCCCCGCAGCATACCCGGACCCGGGCCGGAGCGAAGCGCGAGCTGGGGTGCGGCGGACCGGATCACCGGGGATCCATGCCCGGCCCCCGGCGTGCGCTCGGGCGCGAGATCCCCGTGATTTCCATCCCGATCCAGCCTGGCGCTTTGCTTGCACTGGCAATCGCTCATGATTCTGCACGACCTCCCCCGATCGGCCCGCGCTGGAAAGCTTCACGTTTTCGCGGCGCTCGCGCTCTTCGTCGTCGGGTGCACGCAGACGGCGCCGGGCGAGCTCGAGGTGAACGTCGGCCAGAACGCCGACGGCTCGGGGGGCTCGGGCGGCTCCGCGGCGGTCACCACGGCGGGAGCCGGCGGAGATCCGGTGTCCGGTGGAGTGACCAGCTCGACCACGGGTGCCGCGACGTCGTCGAGCACGGGTGGCGTGACGCCGCAACAGGCCACGTTCCAGGTCTCGCTCGACACCGCGTCGCCGAAGATCGACCTCGACGATGCCCTGGAGATGACGGTGACCATCTCGCCCAAGGGGTACGTGGGCTCGGTGAGCCTGGCGATCAACAACCTTGGAAATGGCGGGATCACCGGGGATTTCGCGGCCAAGAAGATCACCCTCGACGGGTCGGCCGACGTGATGGTGAAGCTGACGTTGACCACGATGTCGTCGACCCCGCCCGGCGACGTGGCCTTCAGCGTCTCGGGCACGGTGGCGACCGGGGCGAAGACCACGGCGGCGACGCTGACGGTGAAGCCGGCCATCACCATCGTGATCCCGAAGAACGTTTACGGTCTCGGCGGGACGCAGAACAACCCCTACAAGATGGCCTTCGGCGATTACCCGATGAACGTCATCGCCGCCGGCGACATCTCGGATCAGCACCCGCTCACGGTGCGCTTCTACAACGACGACGACATCTCGCACGAGATCCACGCGGCCAACCAGGCCCAGGGCTTCCCGCACGACGCGGGGGGGATCGCGCCGCACTCCATGGATAGCCTGGTGCGCAAGATCAACGCGAAGGGGCTCTACGATTACTACCTGCACGATCAGAACGCGCCCGCGACGATTGGCCGGCTCGCCGTGCAGTGATGATCAGCGGTGCTGGTCGAGGAAGGTGAACGTGTCCTTCCAGCACTGCTGGGCGTTCTTCCGCCACACGAAGGCGTGGAAGGCGTGGACCTCGCCGTCGTAGAAGCGGATCTCCGCCGAGGCGCCGAGCTGGTCGAGCGCGGCCTTGAGGCGGCGCGAGTCGTCGAGCACAGGATCCTTGGTGCCCACGGGGATGAAGAAGGGCGGTAGTGGACGGGCTGGCGCGAGGCCGCGCTCGAGGACCACCAGGGGATCGGCGAGATCGAGGGCGCCCACGGCGCCGTCGAGATAAGCGCTGGAGACCTCGGAGATCCGGTCGTTGATGAAGGTGCCAATCGACGATTTCCGGCGAATGAAGCGCGCTGGATCCGAGACCTGGAGCAGGCCGCACGCGGGGACGACGGCGCGGGGGCGAACGTTGCTGTCGAAGAGGGCGCGCGCCCACGGCTCGGGGCGCTCGTAGCTGGTGGCGATGGTCAGCGCGGTGATGAGGTTGGCGCCCGCCGATTCGCCCGCGAGGACGATGTGCCCGGGATCGCCGCCGTAGCGCTCGGCGTTCTCGGCCGTCCACGCGAGGGCGGCCGCGGCGTCTTCCGGGGCGGCGGGGAAGGGGTTCTGCGGGGCGAGGCGATAATCGATGTTGAAGACCAGGTAGCCGCGCCGCGCGAAGGCCAGGGCCATGACCCAGTGGGTGTTCTTCGAGAGGATACGGAAGCCGCCGCCGTGCACGTAAAGCACGATCGGGAGCGGGCCGGATCGATCGGTCGGACGGTAGATATCGAGCTTGTGCTCGTGGCCACCCTCGCGGCGATAGGGGATGTCGCGCAGGACCTCGACGCGGTGACGCTCGGGCTTCGCCAGGGGGTGGAGGCGGCCGGCGGAGGCCGCTCCACGGAAGAAATTGTCGACCAGCACCGCGCCGAGGCGGCGGCGAAACGCAGAGGCGGCGGTCATCATGGCGGACCGGCATGGTAGCATCAGCGTCATGATCGAGTGGAGCGAGATGCACCTCGCCATCCGCGACGCGTTCCGACGCTTCGTGGAGGCTGAAATCAAGCCGAATCTCACCGAGCTCGAGCACGGCGACACGCCGCCGTACGCGGTGCTGCGCAAGATGGTCGAGACCTTCGGCCTCGCCGACATGGCGCGCGCGAAGTTCGCGAAGGATCTGGCGCGCGAGGCGCGGGACCCCGGGGGGGCCCCGCGCGAGCGCAAGGCCTCCCCCGAGGCCGGGAACGAGCTGGCGATGCAGATGATCCCGATCATCGAGCTCTGCCACTACTGTCCAGGCATGGTGACGGCGCTCGGCGTGAGCATGGGCCTGACGGCGCGAGCCATCCTGTCGCGCGGGACCCGAGCCCAGAAAGAGCGCTGGGCGCTGCCGTTGCTCACGCTGGAGACGATCGGGGCCTGGGCGATCACCGAGCCTTCGTCGGGGTCGGACGCCTTTGGAGCCATGCTGTCGACGGCGCGGCGCGACGGCGAGGGCTACGTGCTCAACGGGAGCAAGACCTTCATCACCAACGGTCCTTACGCCGACACCATCGTGTTCATCTGCAAGCTCGACGAGGGGAACGAGCCGAGAGAGCGGAAGATCGTGAGCTTCATCCTCGACAAGGGGATGCCGGGCCTCACCCAGTCGAAGCCGCTGCGCAAGATGGGGTTGCACTCGTCGCCGACTGGTGAGCTGTTCCTCGACGACGTGCGCGTGGGCAAGGAGCGGTTGATCGGCGAGACCGAAGAGGTCCAATCGCGATCCGGAGCGAAGGAGACGTTCGCCTCGGAGCGCACCGGGGTGGCGGCGATGGCGCTCGGGATCGTGCTTCAGTGCCAGAAGCTCTCGGTCGACTACGCGAAGACGCGGGTGCAGTTCGGGAAGCCCATCGGGGAGTTCCAGCTGATCCAGCTCAAGCTGGCGAAGATGGAAGTGGCCCGGATGAACCTGCAAAACATGGTGTTCCGGCAGATCGAGATGGTCGCCGAAGGGCGGCCGATGCAGCTCGCCGAGGCCTCGGCCTGCAAGCTCTACGCGGCCCAGGCGGCGATGGATGTCTGTCTGGAGGCCGTGCAGCTCTTCGGCGGCAACGGGTACATGGCCGAGTACCAGGTGGAGCAGCTCTGTCGCGACGCGAAGGTGCTGCAAATCTACGGGGGAACCGACGAGATCCAGGTCTCGCAGATCGCGCGCAGCTTGCTGGCCGGGTGAAGACGAGGAGGGTGCCTGTGAACCGAACGCTGTGCTTGACCGCGATCGCGAGCCTGCTCGTCGGCTGCAACCTCCTCCTCGGGACCGAGGCGCCGGTGATTCGCCAGGAGGGCACCGGCGGCACGGGTACGAGCGGGGTGGTCGCGTCCGTCGGCGTCGGCGGCGAGGGAGATCCGATCTCGATCTCCGGGCCGGGCTCCGGCGGCTCGGCGACCAGCGCGGCCGGCGGCGCGACCGGGGTGTGCGGCGACGGCTCGTGGGCGCACTGGCCCGTTGGAGGAGCGCACGAGTACCAGATCTTCACCGGATCGACGCTGGAGCAGTCGGTGACCGACTCGCTCACCGGCCTCGACTGGCAGCGTACCTCATCGACGAAGTCGGTGTCGTGGAGCCAGGCCGACACCCACTGCAAGCTGCTGAAATGGGCCGACAAGACCGGCTGGCGGCTGCCGACGCGGATGGAGCTGCTCTCGATCGTGGACTATTCGAAGGCGTGGCCCAGCGTCGATGGGGTGCTGTTCCCGGAGACCACGTCGGACCCGTACTGGACGTCTTCGCACTCGATGTACCTGCCGCAGCCGTCGGGCACGGCGTTCTGGCAGGTGAGCTTCGCGGATGGGGGGATGTTCCCCGGAATGGCGGGCTCGGGCCTGGGGCAGATCCGGTGTGTCCGCGCAGGCGCGGCGCCGGCTTCCACGGGCTCCGGCGCGGCGTGCTATCGCTACGACATCACCGACACGACCGCGCGCGACATCGAGACCGGGCTGACGTGGGAGCGGGCGTCGAGCGATCAGCCGCTGCTCCGCGAGGACGCGGCGGGCCGCTGCGGGAAGCTCCAGATCGCCGGGAAATCGTGGCGTTTGCCGACGATCGCCGAGCTCGCGTCGATCCTCGACGAGGAGAAGCCGTACGCGCCTCGGCTCGATCCCGGGGCCTTTCCCGGGGGCGGGCTCGCGGAAGCGGATTGGTACTGGTCGTCGACGAGCGACGCGGTGAAGCCGAGCGCGGCCGCGTGGAGCATTCGAGTCCTGAACGGGACGGTGAGCGAGCTTTCCAGTCCCGGTCCGGCCTACGTGCGCTGCGTTTACTGAGGCTTCTTGGTCACCAGGAGCCCGAGAGGACGAGGCTCCCGGGGCCGACGACGAGTCGAGCGGAGAGTGGCGCGGGGGGTGAGGCCGCGGGCGGCGCGGCGCTCGGGGCGACTCGATCGACCGGCGCGGTCGCCACGAGCACGATGCCTCCGGTGAGCAGGAGGCTGCCGGCGACGAACATGGCCGTGGACCAGTTGCCGTAATCGAGGCTGGTGTTGAGCAGAGCGGCTCCGGTGCGGTCGCAGAGGTTGCCCGAGGTGCAGTGGCCGTTGAAGCTGCTCTCGCCCTTCTTGATGGTCGCCGTGATCCCGAGGCCGGCGCCGACGAGGAAGGCAATCGCGCCGACTCCGCCGACGGCGAGGCCAAATGTCCCCTGGGTGAGGAACGGTGGGGCGAGCGGATCGCGGGGGGCGGCGGGGAGAGCCGTCGGGGCGAGCGGCGGTGACGCTTTCGCGGGCGGACTGCTGCTCTGCGCGAACGCCGCCGGGCTGGCGAAGATCGACCCGACGACGAGGACCGCGGAGAGGAGGCCGCGGCGAAATTCCGATGGAGGATCGTGCACGGCTGCCGAGAGGCTATCAGCCCGGGCATTTGGCGCGCAAGGCTCGCCTCAGGCCGGCATGGGCCCGATGTAGCGAGAGTCGGGCCGGATCAGCTTGCCGACCGCGCGCTGCTCGACCGCGTGGGCGCACCAGCCGGCGGTGCGGCCGACGGCGAAGGTGGGAGAGAACGCGGCGCGGTCGAGCCCGACGGCGTCGAGGAGAACCGCGGTGTAGAACTCGACGTTGGCGCGGAGCGGGCGGTTCGGGTACTTGACGCGCAAAGCCCCCTCCGCGGCGCGCTCGACCGCGCGGGTGAGGTCGAGCCGGCCGGAGCGAACGCCCGCGTGCTCGAGGCGCTGCGTGGCCCGCTCGAGGACGGCGGCGCGGGGATCGCGCACCCGGTAGATGCGGTGGCCCATGCCCATGATCCGGCGGCCGGCGAGGAGCTCGCCCTCGATCCACGCCGCCGCGGCCTCGGGGGCGCCGATGGCGTCGAGCATGTCGAGCACGGGACCGGGCGCGCCGCCGTGGAGAGGGCCTTTGAGCGTGCCAATCGCCGCGACCACCGCAGAGACCATGTCGGAGCCGGTCGAGGTGACCACGCGGGCCGCGAAGGTGGAGGCGTTCATGCCATGATCGGAGACGGTGACGAGGTAGGTGTCGAGGGCCTTTTCCCGCGCGGGAGAGGGCGCTTCGCCGTCGATCATCCGCAGGTAATCGGCGGCGTGGGAGAGCGAGGGATCGGGCGCGACAGGGGCCTTGCCGCTGCGGCCGCGCGCCCACGCGGCGGCGAAGACCGAGACGGCGCCGGCGAGGCGCGCGGGCGTGGCGAAGCTCTCGTCGAGGTGGGCTGTGGCGGCGCGGAGGGCGTCCATGCCCTCGGCGCGATCGAGGGCGTCGCCGAGGCCGGGCAGCCGGGCGAACGCCAGGACGCGGGCCTCGGCGATCGCGCGGCGCGTGGCGAGGTCGCCCACGGCGCCGCCGGCGAGGAGCGAGACCACGTCTTCAAAGGCGACCTCCCCGGCGAGCTTCTCCACGTCGTGACCGGCGATGATCAGGCGTCCACGCTCGCCGTCGACCTCGCCCAGGCGGGTCTCGGCCGCCACCACGCCTTCGAGCCCGCTGGCCGAAGGGGTCCTGTTGCTCGCCGCCGCGGGAGCAGAAAAAACGCTCTGAATCGCTTCCATGATCGACCTCCTCGGGCGCTACTCTTGGGGCGTGGTGAACATTGATCAACGTGGATTCGTGAATCAACGTTCGGTGTACCTGGGAGGGCGCGAGGCGGCGGCGTTCCTCGGGGTGAAGCGCGAGACGCTCTATGCCTACGCCAGCCGCGGTCTGGTGCGGAGCGAGCCGGGCGAGCGCGGGCGCGAGCGGCGGTATCACCGCGACGATCTCGAGCGGCTCAAGGTGCGGCACGACGCGCGCTCGGGGCACGGGGCGGTGGCCGCGGGCGCGATGCGGTGGGGCGAGCCGGTGCTGGAGTCCGCGCTCACGGCGATAACGCTGGAAGGGCCGGTGTATCGGGGGTTTCCCGCGGCGATGCTGGCGCGCGCCGAGACGCCGTTCGAGGCGGTGGCCGAGATGCTGTGGGCGAGCGAGCCGCCGCGCGCAGGGGCCACGGCGCTCGACGCGGCGCCGCGCTGGAAGGCCCGCGGGATGGGCCTGCGCGTGCCCGCGTTGATGGCGCTGCTGCCCGCGGAGAGCCGGCCGGTCGTGGCGCTCGCGGTCGCAGTGCCGGCGATGGGCGCGGTGGATCCCGAGCGCTTCGAGGCCGTCGCCGAGGTGGATCGGGCGCGGGCGCGGGTGCTGATCGTGCGGCTCGCGGCGCTGACCGGGATCGCGATCGACCGGGCGCGGGCGCTCGCCGCGTTGAAGGCCGGCAGCGTGGTGCAAACGCTGCTGGCGTCGCTCGGGGTGCGCGGCGGCGAGAAGGCCGAGCGCGCGGTGAATCGAGCGCTGGTGACCTCGGCCGATCACGAGCTCAACCCCTCGACGTTCGCGGTGCGGATCGCGGCGTCGACGCAGGCCGATCTCTACGCGTGCGTGAGCGCGGG
>JBDTXR010000429.1:0-7909 GCA_040006075.1 Byssovorax sp.
CAGCCGTGCAGAGCTATCGGATCGCGCTGGATTTGTCCAGCGCGATCCCGGTCCGGCGCGCGCCCGGACGGCCGAATTGATTGCAGCTGCAACGACTCTTCACGACGCGTGACGCCGCGGCGATCAGCCCCACCAGTACGAGAGCTTCGTCAGCACCGCATCCTCGGCGAGGCCGGGCCGGATCAGGTGAAAGTCGAGGCCGGTGCCGTCGCCGATCCGGGGCGTGGCCGCGCGGTTCTGCGAGTGGGTGTAGACAACGTAGAGCGTGGATCCGAGGCGGTACTCCCAGCGGAGGACCAGGTTGGCGTTGAACGTCCCACCCTGGAAATCAGGGTTCCACGAGAGCGGGCCCCGCGGCCTGGCGAGGCCCGCGCGATCGCCCGCGGCCGGCGAGGCCGGATCGGAGGTGAGCGGCCGGAGCTCGTCGAGCCGCGCGACAGCGCCCTTGCCGGCCTCGGGCGAGGTGGTGAACCCCGTGTAGTGCTGCGACTCGAGGAAGAGCTGGCCGTAGGCCTGGAGCGTGAGCGCGGGCGTGAACGTGTACGTCGATCGCAGCGTGAGCCCGAGGCTCTCCGCGCGCTGGAGGCCGAAGATGTACGAGCCGTCCTGCGTGCCGATGAAGCGCGGCTCGCCGGTGAGGTAGAGGAAGCTCGGCAAGAGATCGATGTCCCACTGCGGGAGCAGCCGGAACGACACCCGGCCGTCGCCCTGGAGAGCGAAGCCGCCGTTCTCCAGGAAGTCCACGCCGGTCCCGAGCTCGGCGTCGACCGACTTTCGCGAGTCGGTGAAGGCGTAGAGATAGACGCCGTTCTGGCCGGTGCGCTGGAGCGCGGCACCGTCGCCCATCTCGCGATCGTCGAAGCGCGAGCCGATGTGGTGAACCTCGGAGTACATGCCCCAGAAATTCTTGAACTTGGTGAAGTTCTGCAGGCCGATGTAGCGGTTGAGGTTGAGCCCATCGAGGTTGTCGCGCTCGCGAAGCTGGACGCCGGTCCGGGTCTCGAGCGTCGCGCCCCACGGCTCCAAGGTGTGGTACTCGACGTTGACGTCGCCGCGGTGCTCGTTTTGCCGCTGCATGTAGCCCAGATCGTTGTAGTCGGTCTTGCGGCCATGCATCTGGTAGAGGACGTTGCCCGACCAGTGCTTGCCACCCTCCTTGGAGAGGCGCGCTTGCACCGCCGGGCCGACGTCGCCGGGGCGAACCACGGTGCCGTCGAGCAGGGTGCGGGCCGGGCCGTTCTCGATCACCGTGCCAATCACCTGACCGCTGGCCGCGTAGTCGCCCGAGGCCGATCGCCAGCGGGCGTCGACGCCGCCCACGTAGGCGTCGTGGAAGCAGCGCTGTCCCGGAGCCACCTGATCGCCGCTGGGGCAGAGCTGATCGGAGCGCCGAGAGGGCGAGTCGCTGGGCACCAGTGGATAGGTGGCGTCGGTCTCGAGCCGGTTGGTCGCCATCGCGATCAGGCCAACGTGGGCGTTGTCGCCGATCTCGCGCTTGATCCGCAGCACTTTGTACGAGGTGAGCGGGTCGGCGAGGCGCTCGATCCGACGGCCGGCGAGGTGCTGTCCGAGCGGCGGGAGGAAGGGTGAGCCGCGCGAGACGTCGAACGGCTGCACCTCGATGGACTGCTTGCCGGTGAGCGCGAAGAGCTCGCCCACGGAGAAATGATGGCCGAGGTCGCCGACGAGCTTGACCGCGCCGTAGATGGTGGAAGGCCCGGGATCGTGGACCGGGACCTCGACGATCGGGCCGCTGCCGGGGAGCGCCGGCGGGTGGGGCGCGCGGCCGATCCGCCGGGTGTAGAGGAGCTGAAACGGGGTGTTGAAGGTCTCGACCCCTTCGAGGAAAAACGGGCGTTTCTCCGGGTAATACTGCTCGAACGTCGTCAGGTTGAGCACCACCTGATCGGCCTCGACCTGGCCGAAATCGGGGAGCACCGTGGCGTCGAGCGTGAGCTCCTGGCTGATGTGCCATTTGAGATCGAGCCCCGCCGAGAAGCTGGGCTCGAAGCCGCGCGCCAGCGCCGTGGCCTGCGGATCGTGGTGGCGGACACCGCCCGCGACGAAGGGCCGGAGCTCGAACGTGGCGCCGGGCTTGAGGCCGACGAGGTTGTCGAGGTGACCGTAGTGGGAGACCTCGCCGGCGGCGTCGCGCGGGATGTACGCCCACTCGTCGAGCTCTTGCAGCGCCGAGACGTAGCGCTTCACCTGGAAGCCGAAGCTCTGCACCGGGCGAGATCCGAAGCGGAGGATCCGCAGTGGAATGCGGAGCTCGGCCGACCAGCCCGTCGCGGTCCGCGCGGCGCGGCCCTCCCAGTTCTCGTCCCAGTCTTGCGAGTAGTCGGTGTCGTTGAAATGGAGCCCGTCGGAGATGACGCCCGACGCGTTGATGGAGAAGTCGAACGCCGTCTTGCCGTCGGCGCGCGAGTCGATGGCGATCCCCACGCTGTCGGCCTCGACGTTGCGATCGCGGCGGGTGAGGCGCCCGACGACCGCGGCTTTCTGCGGGCAATCGATGCCGACATAGAGGTTGTCCCTGTCGTAGACGACGCGGACGATGGTCCGCTCGCTCGCCGCCTTGCCGCTCTCGGGGACCTTCTGCGTGAAGGTCTCGGAGGCCTCGGCCGTCTTCCACACCGCGTCGTCGAGCCGGCCGTCGAGGACAGGGGCCGTGTCGGCGCGCGCCGCCCCGAGGTGCGGTGTCACCGTCGTGGCGAGGGCCAGGAGCGCAGGAAGAAGGGTCATCGGAGCAGGTCGCGTTCACGGCCGAGCCGAGACGAGCGCGGAGGATAGTCGAGGTCGGCGGGGTGGAAAGGAAGATTGCTGCGGGATTGTCGATCGGCGGAGCGTTGGAGGGAAACGCCAAACGGATCTGAATTTCTCAGGGCGACCAGCAGCAGCGCACGCCGGTGGAGTAATCCAGGTAAGTGAGCTGGTGCTGGCTGACCCGGGAGAGGCACCCGTCGCGCTTGGAGCGCGAGAAAAAGCCTCCGAGAAACAGCCCGTTGTGCGTCCCTTTGCCGCCGTCGGGCGCCGAGGTCCCGGCGCCTTCCACCGGCGCGCCGCCGTCCGCGCCCGGCTCGTCCTGCGTCACCCACTCGTCGAGGTTGCCGTTCATGTCCCACGCCGCGTCGCCGTCCCACTCGCTCTTGCAGCGCGGCGTGGTCCCGGTGTCGCGCAGGAGCGGCGAGCCGTCTTTCTCGGTGACGAGGTTCATCCGAGGATCGAAGTGGCCGATCGAGGGGTTGTCGTGGAGCACGATCCCGGGGTGGGTGGCTCGGAACACGTTGCACGCGCCCTGAGCATAGTGTTCGCCGTACGGGAACTGCTGCGCCGCGCCGCCCTCGCAGGCCTGCACCCACTCGCCCTCGCGGCAGAGGCGCTTCTGCGCGTTCTCGCACGCGCGCGCCGCCATGGTGCTCGAGACGTAGCCGTTGGGCTTCACGCCGGCCTGGGTGAGCGCGAGCGGATCGACGTCGTGCTCGCGCTGCCAGATCGGCAGCTCCGGCACCGGCATTTTCCGCGCCTCTTCGCTCCCCACCTCGGCGTGATCATGCTCCCAGGTGTCGGCGATCTGGATCGCCAGGCGACGATCGGGCGGATAGAACGGCGAGAGCGGCGTCCCCGAGGCGCGATCGACCAGGGTCGCCTCCCAGCGATCGACGCAGAAGCGATTGTCGACGCGCATCATCCCCGCCGGGCAGCGGATCCGCGGCGCGGGCGGCGGCGGCGCGGGCAGCGGCAGCGCGGCGGCGCTGGGCGGCGGCTCGGGTGCGCTCGCCGACGGCGCGACGATCGGCGCCGAGGCTGACGCGCCGGGCCCCGCCTCTTTTTTCGCCGGATCGGTGCACCCCAACGCCAGCGCGAACGCCGTCGCGAGGGCGGCGTGGCCGAGCGCGCGTCGTGGTACATGGGGGGAGACCATGACGTTACGATTGCGTTTGGCCGCCGCAGCCGGCCTGGGCCTGTTCGCTGTGCTCCTGTCCATTTCGTGGGGTTGCCAGGGTACCTGCGGATCGAGCGCCGACTGCGCGGACACCGACTTCTGCTCCATCGCCAACGGCGTCTGCCTCACTCCGAAGTCGCTGGGCTTCTGCAAGACGAAGCCGGACGCGTGCGCTCAGGTCCTCTCGCCGGTCTGCGGCTGCGACGGCAAGACCTACAGCAACTCGTGCGAGGCGTCGATCGCCGGCATCTCGGTCGCCGCGGCCGGCGTCTGCGGCGCGACCTGCGGCGGCGTCACCGCGGCGAAATGCAGCGCGGCCGAGTTCTGCAACTTCGCGCCCGGCTCCTGCGGAAACGTCACGCCCTCGGGCGCGTGCCTCACCCCGCCGACGTCGTGCGCCGGGGTCTCGAGCCCGGTCTGCGGCTGCGACCGCAAGACGTACAAGAGCTCGTGCGAAGCCTCGATGGCGAAGGTCCCGCTCTTCTCCAACGGCGAGTGCGCCTGCGGCGGGCCGGACAACCTCGCGTGCGAAGACGGCCGCTTCTGCCAGCTCCCCCTCGGCGCGTGCCTCGGCCCGAGCGCGACCGGCTCGTGCAAGCTCCCGCCGACCGACTGCACCGCCGTCAAGAGCCCGGTGTGCGGCTGCAACGGCGTGGTCTACGACAACGCCTGTCAGGCGGCGCAGGCCATGGTCTCGGTCACCGGGACGATGACCTGCACCAAGATCGACGCCGGCGCCGGCGACGCGGGCGGCGACGCGGGCGACGCCGGCGACGGCGGCGACGGCGGCTGAGGCCGCGTTTCACGGCACGACGAGGGTGAACGAGTCGCGGGTCGTCCCCTGATCGTCGATGGCGGTACCGGCAATTTTCCCGGGCGAAACGTCGAAGATCACCGCGTGGCGGAAGCCGCCGCTGGCGACGCGCTTGTCGCAGTAAGGGCGCGCCACGTTGGCGCTGGGATCGCCGATGGCGCCGCCGCCGCCCGCCGCGGTGACGTAGGTGATCGATCCGAAATCGAAGCGCTCGTAGCCGTGCATGTGGGCCTGGACGACCAATTTTACCCCGTACTGCGCGAAGATCGGCTCGAAGTGCGCGCGCGCGCTCGGCGAGTCGGACGTGTCGCCGCAGGTGACCCAGGGCTTGTGGAAGAACACCACGGAGAAGCGGTATCCGGGATGCTTCGAGGCGTCGGCGAGCTCGGCCGCGAGCCAGGTCGCCTGCTCGGAGCCGCTCTCGAGGGCGTCCTCGGTGTCGAGCGCGAAGAACCACACCCCGCCGGAGCTGAAGCGATAGTAGGCCTTCGTGCTGTCGAATCCGGCGCCGCCGAAGAAGCGCTGTTCGTAGGCCAGGTACTCGTCCGGCTTCTCGCTCTCGTGATTGCCAATCGCCGGAAAGAGCGCGCCTTGCGCGAGCATCGGCTGCATCACCGGGAACCACGAGGCCCAGGTCTCGAGGCCCGAGGCGTAATACTGGATGTCCCCACCGTGGATGGTGAAATCGGGGTTCTTCGGGAGCGCGTGGGCGACCACGTCGTGCGCGTACGGGCCAATCCCGGGGTTGGTGTCGCCGATGGACATGAACGAGAACGAGTCGCCCGCCGTCCGCGCGGTGCAGAAGCGCCCTTTGCGCGCGGGCTCCGCGGCGAGGTGGTAGGCGTAGCAGGTCGCCGGCGCGAGCCCGGTGAGCTTGGCCTGGTGCGTGTAGTACGTGCCCGCGTAGTCGAGCGCCGCGTCCGGCGAGAGCGGCGCGTTGTAGGTGTTCTCGACGACGAACGCGGCCTCGGTCGACGCCAGCTTCACCTCGGCCCCGCCCTTCTCAGGCGCGAACACGAGGTCGGCGTCGGTCCCCTTCCGGCACGCTTCCCAGCGGATCGTGGCCGAGGTGCCATCGACCGCGAGCGACCAGGGGCCCTTGTCGACGCCGGAGCCGCCGCAGACGAGGCCGCCGCCCGCGCCGCCGGTGCCACCCGTCCCGCCGCTCCCGCCGCTGCCCGTCGTGGCGCCCGTGGAAGGTTGCGTCGGCGAGCTCGAAGAGCAGGCGGCGACGAAGAGGCCGAGGGGCGCGGCGACGAGGAGGGTTCGGATGGCGCGGATCACCCGGCGACGATCACGCGGCGGCGCGAGGGCGGAAAGAGGACAATTCGCTTCGCGGATTTTCGCGTTGGTACGGCCGTATTTTTTTGGATTTTCAGCGGCCGACCTCGATCAGCCACGCGCCGTCGGCCAGCGCCTCGACCCGCGAGCGCACGCCGAGGATCTGCTCGAGCAGGCGCAGGTGGGTCGCGGTGTGCGACGAGGGCGCGGTGGTGCGGAACGAGCCGCCGCCGGCGAGCGCCATCGGGAGCAGGAGCTGATCGGCGAGGTGCTCGCCCACGGGGACGCCGGACTCGAGGTACGCGAGGGCCTCGCGCGCCGCCGCCGCGCCGACGATCTCCGACGCCCTCCCCTTCTCGCCGAAGCTCGACACCACCTCGGTCACGTGCTCGCTCTCGATCACGATCGACACGACATTTCCCGGCCCGGGCGCTCCCTTCAGCGCCTCGATCCGCAGGCACGACGGGTCCCAGCCGAGCAGCTCGTTCGCGGCCTCGAGCTCGCGCCGAGCGATGGCCCCCGGGAGGTTGGCGACCGTGGCGACGACGCTCTTGCGCAGCAGCGCGCCGCGCTCGAGCAGATCGAGACGCGAGAGCGTGGGCGACGGATCGACGGTGACGCGAAAGCGCCCGCCGCCCGCCGGATAGAAGCCCCGCGCCTCGATCTCGGGCGTGACGACCGGGCCCATCCTGCGCACCAGCGGGAGGTAGGCGCGCGCCAGGAACTCGAAGGTCGGGGCCATCGGGTTGTCGGTGCCGCCGACGAGGGCGATCGTCGATCGGGCCTTGGCGCAGAGCAGCGCGGGCAGCACGGCCTGGAGCACGAGCGTGGTGCTCCCCGCCGTGCCGATCGCGAACGTGTAGTCGCCCGGCGTGACCTCGCCCGGCGTGAAGGTGATCTGGGTCGAGCCGACCTCGTCGCCGACGATCTCGGCGTTGCCGATCTTGGCGCAGGCGCGGACCGCGGTCAGGTGTTGACGCATCAACCCGGGGCGCTGCCGCCCCTTGCGGATCCCGGTGATCCGCACCGGGGTGTGCGTCGCGAGCGAGAGCGCGAGCGACGTGCGGAGGATCTGTCCCCCGCCCTCGCCCGCGGATCCATCGATGATGAGCATGACCGATTCCCTTGAAATCAAGCGCCCCGCGCCCGCCATCACGGTGGCGGGCGCGGGGTCGTCCATTCCTATCATCTCATCCCTTGACGCAGACCACCTGCCGCAGCGTGTGCGCGATCTCCACGAGATCCGCCTGCGCGCGCATCACGTCGTCGATGGGCTTGTACGCCGCGGGCGTCTCGTCGATCACCTCGGCGTCCTTGCGGCACTCGACGGTCGCCGTCGCCGCCGCGTGATCCTCCATCGTGAAGCGTCGGCGCGCCTCGGTCCGCGACATGGCCCGGCCGGCGCCGTGGCTCGACGAGCAGAAGCTCTCCGGGTTTCCCAGGCCGCGGACGATGAACGAGCGCGCTCCCATGCTGCCGGGGATGATCCCGAGATCGCCGACCCGCGCGCGCACCGCGCCCTTGCGCGTCACCAGCACGTTCTTCCCGTAGTGGTGCTCGCGCGAGATGTAGTTGTGGTGGCAGCTCACCGCCTCGACCGAGGCCTCGAACGCGGGCAGCTCACCCGACGCGCGCAGGGCCGCGACGACCTCCGCCATCATCAGCTCGCGGTTCTGGAGCGCGAAGTCCTGGGCCCAGGTCACCGCCTCGACGTAGTCGCGAAAGTGCTCGGTTCCCTCGGGCAAATACGCCAGATCCTTGTCGGGCAGGCGGATGAAGAACCGCTCCATCTCGCGCTTGGCGAGCTCGATGAAGTGGCTCCCGATCCGGTTCCCGACGCCGCGCGATCCCGAGTGCAGCATGATCCA
>JBDTXR010000430.1:0-7906 GCA_040006075.1 Byssovorax sp.
TAGCCTTGCGTCGACGCCCTGCCGACTGAACCGGCGCGCGGCAAAGGCCTTCTTGCTTCGTCCACGGCACGGAAACATTGCTGGGAATGGCGCAACTTAAGGCAGAAGAGGCCTTGGGGCGTCGCGACCCCGCGGGAAAAGCGCGGCGACGATGATCGTGTAGTGCTGCGAACGAATCGCGCGCCGAGCCTGGCCTCTACGGAAGGTTTCGACGCCGATATGGCGGAGCCGCGTTATCGGCCGGCGCGGAGGCTCGGTTTCCCTTGCAGCGCTTGTCGGGCGTGTTCGGGCCGCGCTCGCCGCTTCGTGTGGCCATGGTGCCGCGCGGGTCGGCGGCGAGAGCTGGCGCAACGCCCACGTTGTCGCGCGCGAAGACGAAGCGGAAGGCGACGCCGAGGAAGCGCGAGGGCGCGTCGCCGCTGGTCTCTCGACCGCGGAGGGGAGCGAGCGCCTGGCCCGAGCGCACGCGGCAGTTCATCCCGCGGCCCAGCTCACTCTTCCATTCCGATGGAGGGACTAGACCGAACATTTCGCTAAATGTTCGATCTTCTTCGTGAATCATCGTTTGGCGGCGTCAGCTTATCACAAACCCGGGCTTCGCGTCGTGAACCAAGCGCCGTCTTCGCGCTCGGCTGGTGCCCGACTCGCTTGGGGCGACGTGTGCGCCTCCACGTCGGTGGACTCGTCGAGCTGGTGCCGCCAGTGACGGTGCCAAGCGACAACAGTCCACGGTGTCTTGGCTTTCGCGAAAGTGCGCTGAAGCGGCGCGCCGCTGTCCGCGACGGCGGCGAGCCGCGCGCGAGCGAGTAACGCCTGGTTCATGGTGCAAGGGCTTCCGATCGCTGCCGCCATCGCCGTCGAGGGCGCGGGCGAGTCGCCGCCGCACGACGCAGAAGGTCCACTCCTTCACTACACCGACGCCTGTCGGATATCCGACAGGAAAGCCTGTATGATATCATTCGTTTACGAACGCGATATCATCCCATACCGAACCGCGACTCGGTCCGGTATCGGATACCGAATCCGCGATCCGATACCGAGTTGGCTCGGTATTCGATACCGGATCAATTTTTCTCTCTCTATCTGATATCGTCATTCCGAACGCCGGTATCGCACGTCAGCGCCTTGACTGAAGGTAGTTGGAGGCGAACAACTACGCGGGCTGGGGACCGGTAACGACGCGTTTGGGGACGTGGGTTCGGTTCTCGCGGAACGGCTATGAAGGATCACGACGATCACGGGACCAAGGGGTCGGAGGCACGGGTTGTACCCCGCGTCGTCGACGACAACGCGGGCGAAGCCGCACCGCGCGTTCCTCCGTGCTCACCACCGACGCGCCGCGGGCACGTGGGGAGCAAGCGATGAGCGTCGGGTTCGGCGAGGCGCTGCGCGCGGGGCTCCACGCGTTGATGCGTGCTTCATCGGCGTGGCAGCTTCGAGCGGTCGCGCCGTGAAGCGGACGCGAAACGGGCGGCCGTGAGCGAACGAGCCTCAGAGAGAGGCCAACTCGAGAACACGGGTCCTGCCGCGCGACGTAGCAGGTCCGGGAGGAAGACGAAGATTGCATCGTGTAGGAACGCTGGTGAACCGCAGAGCATAGAAAGGTTGAACGAGGCGATGATCGGCTTTGACGATAGTACGAGTGACAGGTACGAAGCACGCGAGCCGGGAGACCCGCAGACGTTGGCAGGGGTTCCGTCGGGCGGCTATGAGCCGCATCCGCTCTTCCCGCGCGAAGACGACGGTCCCGAGCTTCGGGATATCCAGTTCGTCACATTTCGCCGACGACGCAGCGACGGCCGAATCGACAACTGCCCCGAGGATATCCCCGCGTGCGAAGTCCTGACGTGGGCGGACGTGGTGAGACCGTGGGGAGGTGGCGAGTACAAGGCGATTGGCAAGGACAAGAACCATCGCATTGTGGCGTGGTACCCCACGAAGATCGGCGAGTGGGCCTGCTTCGACGGGCCGTCGAAGCCCTTCACGCTCCGCGGGCATCCCTTCCAAACGAGCCCGCCCATTGCCGAGCCCGTAGCAGGGTATGCGCCCACCCCGGTCGCGGAATCGCACCCGACTCCACCGCTGTCCGTTCAGAGTCGGTTGGAGGCGACCGTTGCCATGCTCGCTCGCGAGCTGCACGAGATGCGAATGGGTCATGCATCTGCGCATTCCGCCGCGTCCACCGCCACGCCGCCTCATCCCCTGGAGACGAGCATCGCCGAGGTGCTCCGAGAATTTCGAGCCGCGCGGGCACCGGCGCCTCATCCCCTGGAGGCGGGCATCACGGAGATGCTGCGCGAGATCCGATCGGCACGCCGGTCTGCGTCCGAAGGTGACAACGCCGCGCTGCGGGAGATGATCAAGGAGCAACGGGCGCTCATCTGTACGCTGTTGAGCGCCATTTCGACCCCGCGCCCGGTCGAGCCGCCCCCGCGATCGATCGCGGACTCGACGGTCTTGGCGCTTCAGCTCCTCGGCGCATTCCGGCAGTATTCGTCGTGCACGCAGCCGTCCGTCAAGGACGGTGTCCCCGAGTGCCGAGCGATCCGGGAGCTCACCGCGCCCGGTGCGCCGCCGACGAGACAGCCCATGTCGGAGTTCAGTGAAATCAAGGATCTGCTGATGGCGCTCGTGAAAGCAGACGCGCCGAGCACGAGCGCGCGCCATGTAACGATGCCGCCGCCGATGCAGGAGCGCCGACCGCCTCCGCCTTCGCCGCCGATCGCCGAAAACCGGCCCCTGCCGCCGTCGCGCCCGCTCCCGTCGCCGCCTCCGTTCGGTGCGCCGTTTCAGCACGTCGCGGGCCTTGGGATGGTCCAGGTGCCGCCCGAACCTCTGCCGATTCGCAGCACCATGCGTGACGGCGATATCGTCGCGCTCGTGCGCGATGGCGATATCGCTGCGATCCGGCGCGACGGCAAAATCGCCACGCTCCTGCGCGATAACGATATTGCCGCACTCCGGCGCGACGGCGAGATCGCCGCGCTCTTGCGCGATGGCGATATTGCCGCGATCCTCCGCGATGGCGAGATCGCCGCGCTCTTGCGCGATCCGGCAATTCCTCACTGCTTGGTCGCCGCCGACGGGCTCGACAGAGCGGTCGATCCGGCACCCACCCGTGTTGCGTCGCCTCCGCCGGAAGCACCCGCACATGCGCTATCAAGCGCTCTCGTTGGGGTCGAGCCGGCTCCGGCGGTCTCCTCGGCTGCCTCCGTTCCGACGCTGGGTACGCGAGCGAACGAGGTGTCCGGTCCGCTCGGCCGCCGGAACAGGCGCCGAGCGTCCTGACGCCAAGGGAGTGAGCCAACCGAACATCGGTCTGTCGCCGATCCCCGGAAAGCCGTGGTCGCAACCCAGGGCTTTCTTCTTTCCGGCGCGCCGCACGCACACGATCCCTACCGCCATCACCGGCCTCGGGAACTTCCCGGCCGCGGGCGCGCCTCCGCGCTTGATGGCGTGAGGGGTAGAAGTGCGCCGATCCGCGCCATCGTCAACAACGATGATGATCCTCGTCGACGTCGTTGGGCCCGGAGGCCACCGACGGTGCGGCTACGCGCGGGTTCAGCGCGAGCCGGAGGGCGAGACCGATCTTGAACGTGAGCACGCGGCGCTCGATGAGCGTGATGGCGACGCCGGTCTGCGGGTTGCGACCCTGACGAGAGCGCTTGTCGCGGAGGATGAACCGGCCGAAGCCCTTGATTCTCACCTGCTCGCCCCTCCCGAGCATCTCCTTCATCGTCTCGAAGATCTGGTCAACCAATTCGGCCGACTGCTCCCGCGACAGGTTACCCATGCGCCGGTACACCGCTCGCTCGAGATCGAGCTTCCTCATCGGGGCGGCTCACGCATACCGGGAAGCGTAGGCCAGGTACGGGGCGGCAATCCAGTCGCGAACGCGCCGCCTCGGCGTGTCCTGCGCTGGCTGGCGATCCTTCCCCTTGTCGCCGCGTGAACCATTTTCGGGGGGTGGGTGGTGCGCGGTCTACGCCCCGCGGGAGTTGGGGATTGACGACGGCGGTTGCGAGTCGACCGAAGGCGTCGTCGTGGGCTCGTCGTCGGGGTCGAAAGGGTCAGGCACGGTCGAGGGCACGCCGTCAAGAAGAGACTGGATCGCTTCGAGGGCCCTGCGCGTCCCTTCGGTCGTGGGGTCGCCGGCGGCGATGCGGAAGGCTTTAGCAACCTCCGTACTCGGGGCAGCGTAGATGAGGTCCAACCCGAACAGGCAGAGTCCCCGCGCCGCTTTCGCGGCGGTGGTGTCGGCGCCGGTCGCTCGCAGCTCGGCCGCCAAGGATTTGAGCTGGTCCAGCGCGCGCGGGGGCAGCCGGAGGGCTTGGTTGGCGAGATCGAGGCCGGATCGCATCGGCGCGACGTTCTGTTCGTGCGTCGGCTCCTTCGACCGTTGGGGCCGCGTGCTCGGTTCGAGGTCGAGGAGCCAGAGGAGCGTGTCGACTGCGCGGCGCACGCAAGGCGTGGTGGGATCGCTCGCGGTGAGGCGCACGACGTCGGCGACCGTGTCGCCTGCGCTCCCCCTGGCGAGTTGCAGGGCGAGCATGCAGAGGCCACGCGTCGCTTCCGCGGCCGTGATGTCGTCTCCAGCAGCGTGGAGCTCGTTCACGAGTGCGGAGAGGAGCTCGTGGGCGCGCGGCTCAAGACGAAGAGCTTGTTGGCGAAGGTCAGAACTGGGGCGCTTGCTCATTGGTGGAGGAACTCCAGGAGAACGACGGGCTTGGGGGCGAGAATTCCCCCGCTGGAGGAGCTGCCAAGGAGCCGGGGGTCGCCCCGTGGAACCCCAACCCGAGGGATCGCATTGGCCCCAAGGGTCGCAAACCACCCGTCCGATTCGTTTCGCTGGCGCATCGTTCCTCCCCGGTTGGACGGAAAAAGACTGAGAAGCATGTCAGCTCTCCGCACGTAAACAAGGTCGATTTCGAGCAGGGTACGCGGAGGTCGCCGATACCGGGAACGGACCCCCAGTCCGACCCATCTGAGCGGCGATATCCGGTGACCGATGACCGATACCGAGCCGAGGCGGGGACCGTTCTGCGATACCGAGCCGAGGCGGAGACCGTTCTGCGATACCGAGCCGAGGCAGCGCCTGTTGTCCGATACCGAGCCGAGAGTGTGACTGCGCTCGGATTCCGAGCCGAGGCAGTGCCCGCTATCGGATACCGACCGACTTCGCGGCGCCCGGTGTCACGATATCGCCTCGATTTCCGATATCGGGGGCGCGCTTTGGTTACCGTTCGGCCCCCGATGGCCAAAAAGACGAACCCAAACGATGCTCGCCGGTATCATCACAACTTGAGCCGGTATCAAACATCGGCGCATTGACGAGTGATTGTTCATCATGAACAACTGCCCTCATGGGTAGTGACAGCAAAGGCGCGGCTGGGGACGAGGCATCAATTTCTGCTGGAGGGACGACCGACCGATCGATGCGGGCTCTGTTGCTGGACGAAGAAGCGAGTGAGCCGGAGAAGCCCACGGAGCGGCGTCTCCGCCTTCAGCGCGACGGGGAGGCGGACACGGGGGCGCTCTCCGCGACGAGCTCCGCGGGCCCTGGGCGCGAGAAGACTGGCAGTTTCCCCGGTGGCGAGCAGGGCGCCGACGACCGGCGCACGGCCAGCGCACAGGCGTCGACACCTGGAATGAGCGCGTCGGGTCGCGTGGGCCCTTCTCCCCAGCGAGGGGATTCCCCGCTTCGGGGGCGGAGTCCGAGCGGCCCCGTTCCCGGGCCCTCTTCCATGACTGGAGGCCAAGGCGTCGGCGCGGCGGTGATTCCGGGTCTCGGCCCGGTGAACGCCGGACACGTCGGCGCGACGGTCGGACTCCTGAATGGAGTCATCGCCAACGCCTCCGGGCAGCAGCCTTCGGCCGACGAGAGCAACCGCGTGCAAATCGCGATGAAGGCGCAGGAGGACCCCGCCCGTTACGGCGCGGATCTGCTTCTCCACGGGCACAACCCCAAGCGCTATGACGAGCTCGCGCGCGGGCAGCGCTTACCGTCGCAGGTCTGGGCGCAGCACGAGAGCAACGGTCAGCTCGAAGGGCACCTGCGTACGATTCATGAGTGCGACGGGGAGCAGTTGCAGCAGCTCTATCGCCACCGGCCGATGGGCGAGCGCGCGATCCTCGGCCTCGCCGCGGCGAGCGGCACCTCGGAGGACGTGGCGCGGGCGCTCGATGCGCTGCGCGCGCATCCCGGCTACCCGGCGCGCGTCTCATTCTCCCGGCTCGTCCACGGCTTCAGCTCGCCGGAGATCGCGCGGATCGCCGCCGCTTTTCTCCCCGGCAACGGTGGATCGGAGTCGGCGTTCGAGGTGTATCGCGCCGTGCGCGACGCGCGCGAGCAGACGCGTCGGGAGCGGCGGCGCCTGCTCTTTCGTCGGCTCTGCGAGCAGTGGGCCGGCGAGATGCCGGCGATCGTCCCGCTGTTCGAGGGGATCACACGGGGTTTCAGCCCGGCGCAGACCGAGCAATTGCGCTTCGAGCTGGCGCGCCGAGGTAACGCCGAGGCCGTGTTCGAGGAGATCGAAGCCGACAACGCTCGTCGCCGGCTCAACGCGGTGGAAGCGGCGTTTCGACGGTGGTTGGCCGAGTGGGAGGCGAGCCACGATTCGTGCGTGCAAACCCCGCTTCAGGAACCCCACATCGTCCTCGGATCGAGCCCGCGGCGTCGCCCCGTCGCCGTCCCGAAGATCGCCGTCGAGCCCGCGGCGGTGATCCAGATGGACGGCTCGCCGGACAGCCAACGGGAGATCGTGCTCCTGCGCGTGCTCAGCTACGCCGACGCGCGCGCCCAACGCGACGCAGACGACGAGAGCTGCGAGGCGGGCGAGCCCGACGCGAGCGACGACGAGGCCGGCGCGCTGCGTGCGCTCTGCGCGCCTCCGCCGAGCGCCTTTGCCGCCGATGGAGTCCCGCCTTGGGGCTACCTCACCCAGGGGTTTGGTCGGCGCAACGAGGAACGGCTGCGTCGAGCGTGGGCAGGAGGGAGGCCGTGGGACACGTACCGGGAGATCCTCGCCAGGCGGGGTGAGGAAACGATCGCGGCGCGCGAGGCCGAGTTCCAGCGGTGCCTGGAGGGTATCGGGTGCGATTGGCGGGGGCCGTGCCGCATCGAGCGGGAGCAGCTTGCCGTGCTGGCGCCCCTCGGCTCGGGCTTCACGCCGGAGCAGTGGGGCCGCCTCCGTGGCGCTCTCACGGAAGGCACGATCGATCCGCTGGAGGTGTGGCGCACCATCGAACGGGAGAACGTGGCCGAGGCCATCTCGGTGCGCGATCCCGCGTTCATGCGCTACGTCGCGGCCTGGGGCGACACCCCGCGCAGGAACCCGGTGGAGTGGGCTCGAACCGCACCCCGACTCCGTCGCTTCCTGCTGGATGACGAGGCATCGGGCCTTCTCGACGAGGAGGACAGTGACGTCGACTCGCTTGACGACGACGAGGACAGCGATGTCCCCCCGCCCGAGGAGCAGCAGGGGATTGCCTCTCTCTTTGGCGCCACCGGTGGCGACCGAGGACCGATGGGCGCGCTTGGCGGCGATCTCCGTGGGTTTGCGGAGCAGGCCCTCGGCGCGCTGACGGGTCGTCCCTCGCCGAACCGCGTCGGAGCCGATCCGACGCGTGCCCTCGACGAAGCGGCCGGGCTTCTCGACGGACCCGAAGACCCGCTCGATGAAGGCGCCGAGGGGGTGTACTCGACCGTGGACAAGAGTGTCGGCACGCTCCTCGGCGGTGGCAACGTGGCGCCGCTACCGCCGAGTTCCGCCGCGGTGGCCAGTCGCGTCGGTGGATTCGCCGAGCAAGCGAGCGTCGATCTCCAGCGCGTGCTCGCGCTCTGGGGTGGTCCGCAAAGCAAGCTGGGTGAGCAGACCGTGCGGGCGTTCACCGGGATCGGGTTGAC
>JBDTXR010000431.1:0-7886 GCA_040006075.1 Byssovorax sp.
CGCTAGCACCTCAAGCTAGTGCGTCTGCCAATTCCGCCACCTTCGCGATGCGGCGTCGGGACCGTAATCTCATGCTCCTGAATGTCAAGTTGTATCGACCGGGACCACGAGGGAAGTCGGCCTCGCGGGCACGGGAGGCCAGGTATCTTCGTGGGGTCGTGATCAGGCCTTGACAGCGAGCGCGGCGAGAATTTCGGAGATCTCGAAGGGCTTGCGCACCCAGGCCGAGACCCAGCCCGTGGGGACGTCGGGGAGGTGCGCGGCGCTGCCGGAGATGAGCACGACGCGGAGGTCGCCGCTGGCGTGGCGCACCGTGGCGAGGGCGCCGGGGACGTCGTCCTGGATGGGCGAGATGTCGAGCAGAGCGGCGTCGAAGCGGCCACCGGCGAGGGCCGCGCCGAGGTCGCCGCGGCGGCGCACGCTGACGACGTCGGCGCCGCGCGCGGAGAGGGCCGTGTCGAGGAGATCGATCACGGCGTCGTCGTCTTCCACGACGAGAATGCGCGCGCCCTGGAGGGCGTCGCGCGCGCGGGCAGTCGACGGCGCGAGCGCCCGGCGCGGCGGGAGCGCGAGCTCGGCGAGCACCGCCTCGAGGTGGTTGGTCTTCTCGGCGATGCTCTGCTCGAAGTCGGGCGACGAGCGGCGCGAGGGCGCGTCGATCTTAGCGGGCCAGCGCAGCTCGAAGCGCGCGCCGGCCAGGGTCTCGGCGAGGGAGAGTTCCCCGCCGGCGCTGCGCGCGAGGCCGGCCGCGTGACGGAGGCCGAGCCCCGCGCCGCCCTTGCGCGTGCTGACGCCCGACGTGAAGAGCGTCGCGCGCCGATGCCGCGGGACGCCGGGCCCCTCGTCCGAGACGCCGAAGACCACGCCGTGACCGCGCGAAAAAGGCCGCGCGTCGACGCTCACGGTGGCGCCCCGCGGCGAGAGCGCGACGGCGTTGAGCAGGAGGTTCGTGAGGATCTGGACGACGTGCGAGGCCTCGTCGAGCAGCAGCGGCTCGACGTCGGGCGCGACGATCACCTCGAGATCGAGGCCGGCGCGGCGCGCCTCGGGCTCGAGGCCGACGACGGCCTCGCTGAGCACGGCCGCGGCGGAGCGCGGCGCGGACTCGGGTACCTCGGCGCCGATGGCGCGGCGGACGATGATCCGGGCCTGCGCGGCGCGGCCCGAGGCGACGTCGAGGGCGCGCTCGACCGCGGCCGGGGAGCTGCTCTCGGCGCGGGCGCGCTCGATCCAGCCGATGACCACCGTGAGGGCGTTGGAGACCTCGTGCAACGCTTCGGCGAGGCCGGCGCTGGAGGCCGGCGCGGGGTCGTCTGGGCTCGACGAACCCACGGCACGCTCGACGCTCGCCGTGGACGATGGATCGTGCACGATGGGCTCCGGCACAGCGGCGAGCGTATCGCGGCGAAGGGTTACACGGATACCGGAAACGAGCCGGGCGCGAGGAATGCGGGCCCGGGAGGCGCGCGACTCTATTCGGAAATCGAGGCGGGGAGGATCAGCGTGTAGCGTCCGTTCTCGTCGCTGGTCGTCGCGCCGATCTGGATCACGGTGGTCGGCGGGGAGCCATCTGCGTTGTGCACCGGGAGCCAGCCCTCGACGACGACGTTGGCCGCCGGCGCCGCGGAAGGATCGGTGACGATGCCGCGGAGCAAGGCCGGGTTCGGCAGCGTGAGGGTGTCGAGCTGCACGCCCGCGCCCGCCTGAACCTGCACGCGCGGGCGAACCAGCCAAGGGAAGCCCGACTGATCGGCCGGCGTCACCGTGAGATCCGAGGCGCCCGGATCGGCGAAGAGCCCGAACATCCCGCCCATGTCGGTGGCGCTGATCTCCGAGCGCGGCGCGAGCGGGCGCGGATCGATGGCGTGGACCACCCGCTTCCAGAAGTTCACCGCGTCGCGCTGCGAAGGGTTGAGCGTGATCGTCGCGCCCGAGAGCGCCTCCCCCATCGGCGTGGTGACCTGCCCGCTGATCGCCACCTTCTTCGCGACCGGGATGACCCGGCCGCAGTAGCAGGGGTTGCCCGCCACGGTCGGGTCGAGCGGCGGGACGACGAGATCGATGTCCCCGGTGGCGAGCGTGGCGTCGTCGATGGGGGTGGCGTGAAACTGGTACGTGCCCGGCGGCAGGCTCAGCTTGAAGACGCCTTGCGCGTCGGTCTGCGCGACCTCGATAGCGTAGGCCGCGTTCTTCTTGACGTCGCCCGAGAGCGTGACGCTCTGGATTTGCACCGACGAGAGCACGCCCTTGTTGTCGGCGTCCTGGACCTGGATCTCGACCTCGCGCGGATCGATTTGCAGGTTGGCGACCGAGAGGTGAACCTCGGCCTTCGACTGCGAGCTGAGCGACTCGATCAGGCCCCAGTACACGCTCGGGCGGGCCTCGCCGGGCGGCGGGCGCAGGCGGATGTACGGCGAGACGCTGAGGTCGTTCCACACGAACGAGAGGTTCACGTTCACCGCGAAGGCGATCATTCCCTGCTGGAGCTTCTGCGTCGTGGAGATGACGCGGCCGCCGGTGGGCTCGACGATGTCGAGGCGCCAGCCCGTCAGGTCGCCGCCGTCGGGGATCTGGATGTCGCCGCCGAGGGTCGTCGGCTTGATCACGGTCCAGTCGGTGCCGTCGGTCGCTGCGCCGATGTCCTGCGACGGATAGAAGACCGGGGGCGGCTGACCGAGGCAGTCGGGGACGACGACCTGCGGCTGGATGTACACGCTGTATTTGCCGGGCAAGAGGCTGGCGTCGAACTCGAATTTCGACGACTTCGCGCTCTTCTTCTCGGCCGTCACCGTGTAGGAATCGGAGCGGAAGCCCGCCAGCGCCGAGACGCGATCGAAGGTGATCGTCGCCGGGACCGAGATCGTCGAGTCGTCGAGGTAGCACTTCGAGTGGTAGTCGAGGTGCACGGTGCCCGCGGTGATTTGCACGGCCCGCGGGAGCTCGATCGGGTAATTGACGTCGAACGCCGCGTCTTTCTTGATCGCCGCGAACGAGTTGTTGACCGGGAGCAGGAACGACGTCGAGGCGCCGTAGCTCGCGCCGGCGTTGGGGCGCACCTGGACGATGAGATCCGAGAGGTCGACGTTGGTGCCGATGCAGCGATCGTTGGCGCACGAGGCGCCGGCAGCGCAGTCGGCGTCGGTGCTGCAGCTGTTGACCGGCGAGGTCAAGCTCGCGTCGGCGGGGTAGTTGATGCTGCACGCGGACACCGCGGCGGTGAGCGCGGCGACCGCGATCCGGTGGCGAAGCGAAGCGAGCAAGGGAAGGTTCACGGTACAGCTCCACACGCGGCGCCTGCGTCGGGATCGACGGCGGCGTCGCAGCCCGGGCCCCACTTCTGACAGAGAGAAAAATCGGCCACGCAGGTGCCGGCGGAGGCGCCGCCGCAGCTGAAGACCTGCCAGGTGATCTGGCTCGAGTCGCTACGGCAGACCGGGCAGCTCGTTTCAGGGTCGAAGTCGTGCGTTACGATCAGCGTCGCCGTGTGGCACTCGGTCCCGAGCACGTCGCTCGCGACGTTCCACTTCGCGAGCATGCGCCGGGGCTTCATGTTTTCCATGGTGCTCGGCGGGAGCGATTTGATCTCGGTGATTGACCGGCTGAACGGGTGGTCGCCGACGACTTTGCCGTAGTCGATGTAGAGGTGCCCGTTGACGGGGCTGTCCTGGTCCTCGGAGACGACGTCGGCGCTGAACTCGAACAAGGTCTTGCTGGCCTGGAGCTGCTCGAGGGTGTTGACCAGGAGCACGCCGCGCGCGTCGGGGTCGACCGAGGAAGGAACGAGGAACGGGCGCGTCCGCTTGGGCGGCGTGAAGTCCGGTGTCGTGGTGACCAGGCAGCCCGTAGAAGCCATCGTGAGTGCGAGCAGGCAGAGCGACGATTGTGCCAACGTGGACCAGTCGGTGCGCCGTGAGCTTCTACGCACGAAACAGCGCAGAAGCCCTGACAAGGATGTCGCGGCGGAGCAGGAGATCGGCGTGCGGGCGGGGTTCATGGCGTCGCGCGGAGTGAGAGGGATCGTCCAGGCAGGCTATCGCGGCAGCGTGCTCCATGTGCGCTCCTCGCGCCAAAGGAGGCGAGTCGGCGTGGATCAGGCGCCGACGCGGCTGCGCGGACCGGTGGTCTCGCGGCGACGCTCGGTGGCGCCGGGCTGCTGCCAGCGGGCTTCGGCGAACTCGGTGCGGATCGCCAGGCGGACGAGGTCGGCCACCGCGGGCTGGGCTTCGCAGAGGTTGTTGAGCCACCGCGGCGAGTCTTCCGGCTCGGGCGGCAGGCCGAGCTCGAAGGCGACGAGCGGAAGCGCGATCGCCAGACCGCCCGCGGCAAACAGGCCCGCGCGGCGCATGGCTTGACGGGTGCCATTCACGGCGCTGTCGTAGGAAATCGAGCCGCTGCAGAGCTCGCGAAGTCGGCGATCGGCGCGGGGTGGCACAAGCTGCCAGAGGTTCTGGCCCAGCCTGGCTACGGCCGCGTTACCGCGCGGGAGGTTGGCGACCGGGCCAAACGCCGCGAGGAGCGCGTCGATCAGCGTGCGCAACGACTCTTCGTCGAGGGCGTTCACCAGGGCGTGCTCGGCCAGCGCGCCGGTGAGCGACGCGCCGAGGAGGTAGCGCAGCTCGGGGGTCTCTTCGCGAATGTCGCCGGCGAGCACGATGGCAGGCGGCGAAAGAAGGGCAATTTGAGCCGATGGAGCCGCGGCAGAGCGCTGGTGGAACAGGGCGGTCCGCGCCTGCCCGAGGAAGCGCGAGACCGTTCCGAAGACGTCGCCGAGCACCGTGGTCGCGCCCGGCTGCACGCGGGCGACGCCGGTGAGCTGGTAGTGCGCGACGTCGCGGCGGTAGAGGCCGGTGTCGAGCACGATGGCGAGCGCCTCGTGCACCGGCGAGTCGGCGACGCTGCGGTAGAGCAGCGACGCCACGAGATCGGGCGCGTGCCGCTGGCTCGCGAGCGGAGGCGGCGCGTGCAGCTCCATCTCGGGATCGACCAGGGCCAGCACATGTTCGACGGCGCGGGCGTGCACGAGGTTGCCGTCGAGGATCGCCGCGTCGTGGAGGCGATGAAGCGCCGCCGCGTCGCCGAGGCGGAGGGCGGCCTGGTAGCGGCGCACCATCAGCGCATCGTGGGTGCGCTCGGTCGTGCGCGCGCCATAGAGGGCGATCAGGCGCTCGCCGGCGTCGAACGATCCGGCCTGGAGATCGCGGAGGAGCGCGCCCTCTTCCGAGGTGGCGTCGTGCGGATCGGGCGCGTAGCGCGAAGATCCACGCGCCGGCGGCGACGTGGGCAGCGGCGGCGGAGGGGCAGGGGTCGGCGGCGCGGCAGGGAGCGGCGGCGGCGCGGCGAGCGGAGCCGCGGTGACGGTCGGCGGGTCGGCGGTGCGCGCGCGAGGTGAGGCGATCACCGCGCGGATCGCCGGGTGCGCGAGCTTGTCGGCGATCGCGGCGACGACGACGTCGGCGGGCGGCGGCGCGGCGGCGGGCTCCTGCGTGGCGAGGCGCGCGATGGCGTCGGCGATCTGCGCGGCGAGCCCTTTGTCGGCCTCGGCGAGCGACGCGGCCTCGGTCAGCGCTCGGCCCGCGGCTTCGAGATCAGTCGGTAAAAGAAGGCGTCCGAGCGCGAGCAGCGTGCGCGCGCGGTCGACGCCGGCGGACTGCTTGATCAGCGCCTCGAGGGCCCCCCGCGCAGCCTCGGGCTCGCCCGCGGCCGCCTGGAGCTCGAGCTGCCGGCGCTGGGCCACGACGCGCGTCTCGGGCTCGCCCGCGGCGACGGCGAGGAGGCGCGCCGCGGCGTCGTGATCGAGCGCGCTCGCGGCGGCCTCGGCGGCGGCGATCGCCACGCGTCCACGCGGGCGAACGCCCTGCAAATCGCCTGCGAGGGCGAGGTCGAAGAGCGGCAACGCGGCGTCGAAATTCTTCCCGCGGACCAGGCGCTCGGCCATGCCGAGGGCGATGAGCGGGAGCGGGCCGACCTCGGCGTGGCGACGCGAGAGCTCGCGCATGCCGGCGCCGCCGCCCTGGATCACGTCGAGCTCTTCGGCGAGCAGGAACACGTGCAGCTCGACGTGCGGGGCCTCGAGTCGACCGGCGATGCGGCCGAGCTCGTCGACCGCGGCCTGGGCCTCGCGCGGCGTGCCCGTGCCGAAGGCGCGGTACTCGAGGCGACGCGCTTCGAGCACGGCGTCGGGCGACGTCGGCACGAGCTTGGCGGCGCGGCGAGCCCGCTCGAGCGCGGCCGTGTCGTCGCCGATCGCCGAGGCCGCGCGGGACGCGTCGAGGAGGATCGCCGCGCGCTGCTCCGACGGCGCGCGCGACGAGGTGGAGAGCCGATCGAGGGCGTCGGAGAGCGCGCGTCCATCGCCGCGGCGACGCGCCAGCTCGACCCGCACCTCGAGCACCGACTCGCGCTCGGCGATCGGCGCCACCGTCTCGAGGATTTGCTCGGCCGTCGTCAGGTCGCCGCTCGCGAGGTACGCGGTCGCGGCGCGGAGGCCGTAGTCGGCCTTCTCGTCCGAGGTGGCCGAGAGATCGGCCAGCCGATGCAGCAGCATCCCCGCGCCCGCGGTGTCGCCGAGGCGCTCTTTCACGTCGGCGAGGAAGCGCAGCGCGCTCACGTCGTCGGGCGCGTCGACGAGGAGCGCCTCGAGCTCGGCGGCGGCCGCGGGCAGATCGCGCAGCCGCTGCTCCAGCACCGCGGCGCGACGCAGGCGCAGCATCCGCCGCCGATCGGCGGTCTGCGCGCCGGCGATCCGCGTGGCCAGCAGCGCGGCGATCGCCGCGTGATCGCCGCGCTCGTTGGCCGCTTGCTCCTGGGCCTCGAGCGCTCCTTTGCCCGCGGGATCGAGCGCCGAGATCGCCGCCTCGTGGGCCTGCGCGGCCTCGTCGTCGCCGAGCTCGGCGGCGAGATCGGCGGCCTCGCGCAGCAACGAGAGCCGCAGCGGGAGCGCCGACGCGAGATCGGCCGCGGCCGCCAGCGCCGCCGCTCGCCGCGCGGGCGGCGCGGCGCGGCCGAGGTCGCGCAGATCCTGGAACAGGCCCTCTTCGAGCGCGCCCTTGGTCGCCTCGGCCACGAGCACGTCGAGCGCCGCCTCGGGATCGCCGCGGCGCGCGAGGCTCGTCGCCAGCTCCCGCGCGGCCCGCGCGCGCAGCGAGGGCGGCAGATCCGGCTTGGCCAGCTCGAGGCGGATCAGCCCGTCGGCGTCGGAGATCCGACCGCCCTGGTGGAGCAGCGTGCGCAGGCTCGCCGCGGCCCGGGCCTGCGCGTCGCGCTGGAGGTGCCCCGACGTGGTCGCCCGAGAAAGCAAGACGATCGCGCGATCTTCGTCGCCCTCGCGCTCCAGCTTCTCGGCCAGGCTCACCTGCCCGAGAGCGCGGCGCTCCGGCGAGATCGCCGCGTCGAGCGAGCTGGTCAGCGCGGGATCGCCGAGCGCCGCCACCGCGAGATCGGCCTCGTCGACCAGGGCCTCGTCGTCGTCGGCGCGCTTCGCCGCGTGCACCAGCAGCGCGACCGCGAGCCGCTGATCGCCGATGGCGCTCGCCAGCTTCGACGAGAACCGCAAGAGCGCGGTTCCCACGCTGGAATAAGGCTTTTCTGCGGCGACGAGCACGCTCTCGACCCAGACGCGGCCGGCCTCCACCGCGAGCTGCGGCACCAGCGGCGCGAGGTTCAGGTACTCGTCGATGTCGCCGTCGGCGCTCATCGCGCGCGACAGCGAGGCGAAGGCCACGTCGAACGCCCCGAGGCGCACCGCGAGGCGCGTCATCTCCACGGCGGCGCGCGAGCCGTCCGGTCCGTCGAGCTTCGGCAGCGACGATTTCACCGCCCGCTCGAAGCGCATCGTCACCTCGTCGGGCTCGCCGCCGAGGCCGATCACCTCGTCGATCGCCGCGCCG
>JBDTXR010000432.1:0-7864 GCA_040006075.1 Byssovorax sp.
ACAGCCCGGCGAAGCGTACCACGTAGGCCTCGATCGCCGCGGGATCCATGGTCACTTCCACCGTCTCGCCGGTCTCGATGTCTTCCAGCGCCCAGTCGCCCTCGAAGCTCGGCTCGATCTCGTCGGGCGCGACGATCTGCGCGAGCACCACGTCGTGCCCGGCCTTCACCGCGCGCCCGAGCGCGGTGGTGATCGGCCCGCTGTCGAAGAAGTCGGAGATCGCCACCAGCATCCCGGGGCGCCCGCTCTTCTGCACCACCGAGTCGATGGCGCGCCCGAGATCGGTCCCGCCCTTCGGCTCGATCGCCGTGAGCGATTTCAGCAGCGCCGGCAGGCCATTTCGGCCGCGCACCGGCGTGTTCTCGCGGACGATCCCCTCGCCCGCCACGAACACCTGCGCCCGCTCCGACCGCGCCAGCGTCATGTACCCGATCGCCGCCGCGAGCCTCCGCGCGGTGTCGATCTTCGGCGGCTCGCCCACGCCGAGCGAGGCCGAGGCGTCGCAGACCAGGCGCGCGATCACGTCTTCCTCGGCGCGAAAGAGCTTCAAAACAGGCTCTCCCGTGCGCGCGTACGCCGCCCAGTCGATCCGCCGCATGTCGTCGCCGGGCGCGTACGGTCGGTGCTCCTGGAACTCCGACGAGCCGCCGCGACGCTTGGCGAGGTGCTCGCCCGAGCTGCCCGAGCGCGCGCGGATCTCCAGCCGACGCCGCAGGACCTCAAGCTCGCGCACGAAGTCTTTGCCGAGGAGATCGGAGGCGTTGGAGGAGGACATGCGAGGCGGGGAGCCTACCCGATCCCGTGTATCCTCGGCGGAATCGAGATGACGGCCCTCTCCACTCCTGCGCCCCACCGCCGCTTGACCCGCGACGACACGCGGACCCTCTTCCTCGCCTCGCTCGGCGGAGCGCTGGAGTTCTACGACTTCATCGTCTACGTCTTCTTCGCCGCGACGATTGGCAAGCTCTTCTTCCCGCCCGGCACGGCCGGCTGGGTCGAGCAGCTCCAGACCTATGGCATCTTCGCCGCCGGCTACCTGGCTCGCCCGCTCGGCGGGATCATCATGGCGCACTTCGGCGACACGACCGGTCGCAAGCGCATGTTCACGCTCAGCGTCTTCATGATGGCTCTCCCGACGCTGCTCATCGGCCTGATGCCGACCTACGTCACGATTGGCTATGCCGCGCCGGTGCTGCTCCTGATCATGCGGATCTTCCAGGGCGCGGCCATCGGCGGCGAGGCGCCTGGAGCGTGGGTGTTCGTCTCCGAGCACGTCCCGAGCAATCGAGTCGGCCTGGCCTGTGGGCTGCTCACCGGCGGGCTCACCGGAGGCATCCTCCTCGGCTCGCTCATGGCGACCGGCGTCAACACCGCGTACACGCCGGTCGAGATCCTCGCCTGGGCCTGGCGGATCCCCTTCCTCGTCGGCGGCGTCTTTGGCTTCGTGGCCATGTTCCTCCGCCGCTGGCTCCACGAAACGCCTGTCTTCGAGGCGATCCGCGCGCGCAAAGCCACCTCCCAGAGGCCGCTCGGGCAGGTCCTGCGCGACCACCGCGGCGCCGTCGCGGTCTCGATGCTGATCACCTGGATGCTCACGGCGGCGATCGTGGTGGTGATCTTGATGACCCCGACGCTGATGCAGAAGCTCTACAGCATCGCTCCGACGAAGACCCTGATTGGCAGCGTGGCCGCGACGCTGGCGCTCACGGCCTCGGTCATCCTCACCGGCGCCCTGCTCGATCGCTTCGGTGCCCTGCCCGTCGTGCTGATCGGCGGCCCCGCGCTCATCGGATCCACGTATGCCCTGTTCCTCGGTACCGCGGCCAATCCGGATCACCTGGTGCCGCTCTATGCGCTGGCCGGCTTCTGCATCGGGATGACGGCCGTGGTGCCCTATGTGATGGTGCGCTCGTTCCCGAGCGTGGTGCGCTTCACCGGCGTCTCGTTCTCGTACAACGTCGCTTACGCGGTCTTCGGCGGCCTGACGCCGGTCGCGGTACCGCTCCTGCTCAGGTACAACAGGCTCAATCCCGCGCACTACGTGGCCTTCACCGTGGTCGTCGGCGTGGTCGCGGTGGTGGTCAATGCGACGCGCGGGACGAGCCACGAGCCGGGGTCCACGGCTGTCGAGTGATATCAAAAGGGGCAGTCCGCCGGGCAATTGCAGGCGTTCTCCCCGGTCCCGCAGCGGCCATTGCCGCAGCGGACGCAGGTCGAGCGGCCCTTGCCCTCCAGCTCGCACTCGTCGAGCCGGATCATCGATCCCTTGTAGAACGCGGCGCGCGCGAGGCCTTCACAGCAGCTCCCGTCGGCCGCGATCACCTGGCCTTCGCTCGCGCACGCCAGCGAAGGCGAGGCGGAGCCCGGGGGCGTAGGCGGCGGCGCCGTGCCCGGCGGATCGAGCCTGGGAGTGGGGTACTCCGGCGGCGACGAGCAGGCGCAGAGCGAGGCCAACAGCAAGGCGAGAGTCGGGGGCAGGCGCATGGAGTCGCCCAGCGTACCAAACGTTCTCTCGTTTTCTCCACACTGCCGCGGGAAATTTCCAGGCATTGCCCTGGATGTTTCGTGTGCGTACCATGCGCCCGCGTCGGAGCCCGGATCGTCGGCGCCGGCACAAGGAGCTTTCGATGCGTATTCTTCGTCCCCTCTCCGCTCTTTCTGCGGGCTTGATCTCGCTCCTCCTCGCCGGCGCTGCGGGCGCCGCGGAACCTGGCCAGACGCTGCGCGCGGGGCGCTTCCCGTTCGCGGGGATCACCGCCGGACAGCGCGCGTCCCGCGTCGCGCTCGAGAAGGCGGCGCCCGCCGTCGCGTTCGAGCAAATGCGATGGTCTTCGCCCGTCGACTTCGGGCCGGCGCGCACGGTCGAGCTCGACAGCGGCGAGCGGGTGGTGAAGCTCCCTCAGGTGCACCGCGGGGTCCCGGTGGCCAACCGTGGAGTCGCCGTCACCTTCGGCGTGGACAGCGTCGCCAACCTGGTCTCCTCGGCGATTGAAGCCGATCTGCCGGCCTCCGTCACGCCGGCGATCACCGCGCAGCAGGCCGCCGACGTGGCCGCCGCGCGCGCCCACATGGCCCACGACGCCTCTCGCGCGCTGCTCGCGATCTGGCCGACGGCCGACGGCGCGAAGCTGGTCTGGGCCATCGACATCGCTCCTCTCCAGGGGATCCCCTACCTGCCGGTGACCCTCGTCGACGCGCAATCCGGGGAGATCGTGCTCACGTACAACGCCGTCGTCTCGATCGGCAAGGCCAAGGTCTACCCGTCGAATCCGGTGAAATCGCCGGGGCTCATCGACGTCGTCCTCCCGGTCGGCGCGGGCGAGACCACGCTGCAAAACAGCCTGGTGCAGTCGCAGAACTGCATCGACAAGAAGACCGTGAAGGACATCAGCTTCATGGGCTTCCCGGTCGCCGTCCACACCTGCGATCTGCTCCAGACCGCGCTGCCCGACGCCGGCGGGGATTTCCTCGACGCGCCGGGGATGGATAAAGATCCGGAGGACTCGTTCTCCGAGATCTCCATGTTCTACCACGTCAATCGCGCCTACGACTTCTTCCGTGGCTTCGACGCCAAGCTCGACGTCAACGGCGGGATGCCGATCCCCACCGTGTCGAACCTGCGCCTCCCCCAGGGCTTGAGCACCTTCGACCTCAACAAGATCAAGGATCCGAACCTCCCGCTCGATCCCTTCCAGAACGCCTTCTTCTCGCCCGCCAACCCCATCTTCTCCACGGTGTTCGGCATCGACGGCGGGGCGATGTGGTTCGGCCAGGGCCCGAACAAGGACTACTCCTACGACGGCGACGTGGTCTATCACGAGTTCACCCACTCGGTGGTCAACGTCACGTTGAAGCTCGTTGGCACTCCCCACATGGACGAGTTCGGGACCAGCTACTCGCCCGGCGGGATGAACGAGGCCCTCGCCGATTACTTCTCCAGCGCGCTCACCGGCGATCCCGACGTGGGCGAGTACGCCACGCAGGATTTCGCGCCCGGGACGCCGTTCATTCGCTCTCTCGCCAACCCCGACACCTGCCCTTCGGCGGTCGGCGGGGAGGTCCACCAGGACGCGACCATGTTCTCGGGCTCGCTCTGGGACGCGCGGAAAACGCTGGCGACGCCGGCCGATCAGCTCGAGTTCGACAAGGCCGTGTTCACCGCGATGAACAAGTCGGCCACGGGCGATCTCGCGTACGAAGAGCTCGCCAAGCTGGTCGTCGTGGCCCTCACGTCCTCGCCGCTGGGGCAGCCGGTCGCCGACAAGCTGTCTGCCGCGTTCACCGCGCGCGGCCTGCTCCCCAAGTGCTCCCGCGTGCTGGAGTACACCGGCAAACCGATCTCGGGGCCGAAAGATCTCCAGAACCTCTGGTTCGCCCCCGGAACGCAGACCACCGGGGTGAAGAGCGCCAAGGGCTGGACTCCGGGTGTGGTCCAGCTCCACGACGCGCTCCCCGCCGGGGCGACGAACCTGACGGTGAGCTTCACCGAGGTCGCGGTGGGCGGAGGAGGCCTGGGAGGCGGGATGGGGACGCCGTTCACTCCCCAGGTCCTGGTGCGCTTCGGCAAGGATCCGGTCCAGTTCAAGTACAAGCCGCTCGCCGCGCAGGCCGACGACGTGCTGATGCCCGCGACCAAGAGCGGCGGGGTCGACGAGGCCATCATCCCCATCCCCGCCGGCGCCACCGACGCTTACGTGATGGTCGTGAGCAAAGGTGAGCTGGACGGTGCCTATACCAAGATGACGCTCACCACCGACTCGAACCCGATCGACATGAGCACCAGCACGGGAGTCGGCGGCAGCTCGGGGACCACGACGGCGGCGACGAGCACTACCGCGGGCGCCGGCGGCGGAGGAGGCGGAGGCACCGACGATCAGACCGTGGGCGGCTGCGGCTGCTCGGTGCCGGGCGGCGAAGAGACGCGCACCGAAGCCGCATTGGCCGCGATCGCGGCGCTCGGTCTAATCGCCTCGCGCCGCCGTCGCCGCGGCTGATGGGCCTCGTCCAGGCATCTTTGCCGCGGGCAAAGGTGCCTGGACGCATCGATTCACGCGGCGATTACCAGGCTCACGGAGAGAGCGGCGGGCAGGTGCGACCGCGCTGGATGGCGCGATTCACCGCCGCGAGCAGCGCGGCTCTCTGGAAGGGTTTGTCGATCACCGAGACCGACTCTTCCGCGACGAGCTCCAGAGCGGGCGCGGTGTACGCCCCGCCCGTGAGAAAAATGAACCGGCGCCGCAGCTCGGGCCAGCGGGCGCAGGCTTCATTGAACAGCTCCACGCCCGACATTCCCGGCATCATCAGGTCGCACAGGATAACGTCGAAGGGCTCTCGTTCGGCCAGCAGCGCGAGAGCGGCTCGGCCGTCGGACACCACCTCGACCACGTGCGGGTGAAGAATGCCCGGCATCGATCTCAACAGCGCGGCCTCGTCGTCGATGACGAGCACTCGGCCGGGGAGCAGGGGTGACGTCGGGCGGGAGGGGGCCGGCGTGGCGCTCGACCTCGGCGCGACCATCGGCAAGACCACGTGAAACGCGCACCCACCCAGCGTCGCGTCCTCGATCTCGATGCGTCCACCGAGCGCGACGACGATGCCATTGCTGATGAAGAGCCCCAGCCCCGTGCCCCGCTGCTCTTCTCCCTTCGTCGTGAAGAAGGCCTCGAACAGGTGCGCCCGGGCCTCGATCGAGAGGCCCGTCCCGCTGTCGGCGACCACGACGTGAATCGCGCCGCCCTCCTGGTAGAGCTGGACTTCGACGTGGTTCGCCCCGGGATCCCCCGCTGGAATCGCCTGACCGGCGTTGACGAGGAGGTTGACGAACACCTGTCCCAGGCGCGCTTCCACCGCCTGGATCCGCGGCACTTCGCTGAATTTCGTCACGATCTGGGCGCGAGCCCGGACCTGCGGCGCGGCGATGTTGATCGCCGCGCGGAGCACCCGCTCGACGTCGACCGCGGTGGTGACGACGGTGTCTCCGCGCCCGAACACGCGGAGATCGTCCACGATCGCGGCGATGCGCCTGACCCCCTCGCGAACGTCGGCGAGGAGCTCGTGCGCGTCGTGGAGCGGGTCGGGGACCGGCGAGAGAGAGGCAATCGTCTCTTGCAGGAGCTCGATGTTGGTGGAGATGTAGGCGAGAGGATTGTTGATCTCGTGCGCCATGCTGGCCGCGAGCGTGCCCATCGCGACCATCCGATCGGCGAAGATGAGCTGCCCCTTGATCTGGTTCATCTCGGTGACGTCCCGGGCCACGCAAAGGACGCTGTCCGACCCATTCTGTACAATCCGTAGCTCGTACGTCGACAGATGACCGGAGGCGCCGATTCGCACCGTCACCGTCTGGAGCGCTCCGGACGCGAGACACTGGACCATCGCGCGACGCACCAGCCCCACGGCGACGGCGGGGAGCACGTCTTCCAGCGTCTGCCCGGCTTCGCCGTCGAGGGGGTGACTCGACGCGTCGTCCAGCCTCATCGCCGCGCGATCGAGGTAGACGCCATGGGCATCGAGGACGAAGGCGTGATCCGGCATCGCGGAGAAGAGCGTTCTCCGCCGCTGATCGTTGCGGCGGAGCGCCTCGTTCAGGCGCCGCTCCTGGACCACGAGGGCGTCGAGCAAGCTCTCTCGCGTGAGCGCGCCGACGAGAGCGCCATCGGCCTCGCGCGCAGCGAGCACCCGCGCGCCCCCGGACTGCAATTGCTCGACCGCCGCCTCCACCGTGGCCTCGCTGGAGATGGTGGATTGCGGCTCCAGCCCGATGAGATCAGCGAAGATCCGGCTCGGGAAATGGCGCATCGTCGGCGTCGTCACGAGCCCCAGAAAGCGGGCCGGATCGCCCTCGAACACCGCGAAGATGCTCGCGACGTCCTCTCCGCGTTGTCCGCGAGACTCGCCATCCACGCGACGTAGTGACGACACGAGCGCTTCCCGTACGGTGAGGAGGCTCATTCAGACTCTTCGTCGATCTCGACCTCGATCTGGAGGTCGAGGTGCAAGATCTCTTCGCTGCTCATGAGCGGCTTGATCTTTCGCATGACGAACGAGAGGAGCTTGGCCTGGTCGACCCGCCGGAGGAGCGCGTGGCGGACGAGGACGTCGCCGACGATGTCGTCGTCGTCGACGTGGAGGTGAACGAAGGGCACGGCGACCAGCAAATCGAGCGCTTTCCGGAACGCTTCGAGGCCGAGCTGCGCGGTTCGCCCGATGACGACTCCATCGTGGACCGGGGGATACGCGAACTCGGTGACGCGCGCTCGGATCCTGGATTTGCCGATCGCGCTGTCCAGCTCCGGCTTGATCTCGATATCCCGGGATTCGGTGAGGGACGGCGCGTGCTCGCTGCCGCGGCGGCGGCCCGGAGATTTCGTGCTCTTTTTTTCGGTCATCTTGTTTCTGACGAGATTCGGAGTCGACGGCGCGCCCGCAGGACGTGGAGCGTCGACGCGTCGCCCCCCGACGACGAATAGCACGGAGAGGATCTTCCCGTCGGCGCGATCCTGCTGTTCACCTGCGCCGAGGTGAGCTGAACAGCATATCTGGCTGCCTGATCGAGCTGGCCAGGATTCAATCGTTCCTCGCGCCAGAGGCCTTTGGTCAGGCCAAAGACATCCGGAGCACCTTCCACGCTTCGAATAAGTCCTTGACGATCACGTTCGACACGGCCTCGAAACCTCGCCCCGCGAGCGGGCCTTCGGGGACGGCGACCACGAACATCCCCGCTGCGTGGCCCGCGGTCGCCCCGGCGAGCGAGTCCTCGAGCACGGCGCAGCGCGCGGGGTCGATCCCGAGCTCGCGCGCGGTGAGCACGAAGATGTCGGGGGCCGGCTTCGGGTGCGCGACCAGCTCGCCCGAGACGATCGCC
>JBDTXR010000433.1:0-7787 GCA_040006075.1 Byssovorax sp.
CCTACACCGCAATCGTCAAGGCCGCATAAGGTGTCCACCGTGGATATCCACCCAGGCGCAATCGCTCGGCGGCTCGCCCGACGGCGTCACGCAACTCACGATCACCTCTTCCGGGTGCGTCCGGTTGGGTCCGAGCACCAGGCTGTCACGGCCGAGCTTTCGTCCGCACCACGGGCAATTCGTGAGCGGGAAGGGCGATGACGCGCTCTTGGAAGCGCTGTTCTTGTAGTCGATGACGAGCTTCTTCACCTGCTCCAGCGTGTTCGCCGTCGCCGAGCGCCCCACCCACAAGCCGACGGAGAACCGCACCTCACCGAGCTTTGCCGGCTGCTCTCGTCGCAGGATCTCCAGGGCGCAAATGAGCGTGGCGGCGCGGCCGAGCTGGTCCAGCGTCAGGAGGCGCAGCGTGTAGCGGAGGAGCACGGCCATGCCGAGCCCACCGTCGGGGCGCGCCTGTCCGCGCAGCCGGCGGAGCAGCAGAGTGAAGCCAATGACACCGAGGTACGCTTCGGTCTTGCCGCCGCCGGTCGGGAAGAAGATCACCTCGACTTCTTCGCGGTCCGGGTGGTTCTCGTCGGCGACGCCGGCCAGGTTCAGCAGGACGAACGCGAGCTGGAACGAGCGCCAGGTGGGGCGTTTGCCCTCCTTGTACCGATCGGGGCTCCGCTGCAACGCGGCCTGGGCCATGGCCAGGTTCATGAGCTTGAAGGCTTCCAGCACCTCCGGCTTCTCCGCGAGGAGATTGATGCCCTCCTGGATGCGATTCTTGGCCTGGCGCGCCCGCTTCATGAGCTGCGTGCGCGTCGCTTCCCGCTTGGCGCTGTCGAGTGGGATCAGGGCCTGGGCTTCAATCCATAGCCCATAGGCCTCGACCATCGATCCGAGCTTCTCCCGCGCGGCGGCGCCGTCGGGGAGCGCGCCCAGCGTCTCCATGTCGGTGGTGAACGCGGGCTCGCCTGGTGGCAGATCCTTTCGCTCCTCGCGGGTGATGATCCGTCGGACCTCTTGCCGCGGGATCCAGGTGGTGCAGAGTCGCGTGACCGGGCCCTGGATCTCCGGCACTTCGACGGAGACACCGTGACCCACGGCCCACTCGAAGTGCTCTCGGAACTGGAGATCGGCCACGCGATCATCGAAGTCGCGGGCGTCTTCTCCCTGCCGACTCGGGCGCTGGACGAAGCCACCTTGGTAGGAGAGCTCGAGCTTCACCTGGAAGATGAACTGCTCGTCCTGGCGCCCCTTTTCGCCTGGCGCGCGCCGGTTGACGACGAAGAGCGAGAGGGCGCGTGTCCCCGGCGGGAGCCCCGGCGCATCGGCGGCTTCGAGCTTGCCACTGACGAGGATCCCCGGCGTATCGGGCAGGGCCACGCCTTTCTCGATCTCGCTCGACGAAAGGACGAGATCGACGTGGCGCGGCGGCTGCGGTACCCGGCGCCACCCGACGCGGCGCTTCTTGCCGTCGCCGGCGGGCTGCTCCTCGCGGATGTAGTCCGCGAACGTGACCGTCGCGCGCAGCCTGTCGGCGCCCTCGGTCGGGGCCTTCGGGAGGAAGACCGAGAGGCCCATCGAGGCGGGAAAGTGGTTCTTCTGCTTCGGCTCGGGCTCGGCCGCGGAGGTGGCCTCGTCCTCGTCTTCTTCGGGGCCGCTGAACTCCTCGTCGGCCGTGGGGTCCTTCGTTTCGCGGTCCGACTGCGGGGCGAGGAAGCCGGTGACGTACCAGCGCGACGGCGGCAGGACCAGGAGCTCGTCCTGCGGGCCGGCCGCGGCGTCCGGGTAGAAGGGGCCGACGAGATCGGCCTCCAGGGCGGTGAGCAGCGCGGAGCGGACGGTGACAGAAGACATGGCGGGCGGGAGGATACACGTCGCGCGCGGATCCGTCGTCCACCCTCCGCTACGCCGTCCGCGGGGTGCCACGGCCCAGGCACTGGCCGGCCCCGAGAGGAACTGCCCTCGGTTGTTCCCCAGCCTCGGAAGGCCAAGGATGGGCCTGGACGAAATTGACATCGCGACCTGGTGAGAGAGAGTCGCCGACCTCGATCCTGGTAGAACCTCCTATATTCAACCGTCGCGCATCATGTTTCAATTGCTGTTCGTGAGCGCCACGGTGGAGATACTGCTCCAAGCGCAGGCTCGAAATCGCAGGCGAACGAGCTGAGCCGCACGCGCCAGAAGAGAGCGTTCCGTGGTTGAAAGCGGCGCAGCTCGGAAATCACGGCCCTGAGCACGGGTCGGCAGCAAAGGGACAAAAGATGAGTCAGATGCAATGGAAGAGTCGTACCCTCACGATGCTATGGCTCGTGATCGAGGCCGTGGTGCTCGCGTCGTGCACTGCTGAGACGCGGCCAAGCGGCACTGGCGGCGAGAGTAGCTCGTCGACGTCGATGTCTACTTCGACCTCTGCCTCTACTTCGACGAGCGGCGCCTCCAGCTCGACGTCGGTCTCGGGCTCCAGCTCGGCCTCGGGTTCGGGTTCGGGCGGGTCGGGAGGTGGAGGGCCCGGCGTGTGCCGGTTCGACGATCCGAGCTCGAAGTTCGATGACGTCTGTGTGTTTCAGTGAAATTCAGCCGCGACGAGAAAAGGAAGCAAAAGAACATGCCTATCAATATCCGCGTCCAGATCGATCTGTCGCCGCGCCAGAAGCGCATCATTCGCACCGCCGTCGTCGCAGGAGCGGTGATCGGCGCGTTCGGTGTCGGAGTCGCGGTCGCCGCGCCGAAGAAGTTCATGAGCGGCCAACCGATCGTTGCCGCAGACATGAACGCGAACTTCGGTGAGCTCGACACCCGCTTGGGCGTGGTCGAGGCGACACGGACGATGACAGCTGTCATCAACCCTGGATGCACGAGCACCGCCTCCTGGATGACACTCGTCGAGAATGGACCGGCGCCCGACCAGGACTGCACCGCCGTATTCACTGCGGGACTCTTCTCGGCGCCTCCCGTGTGCTTCGGCGCGTCCAACGGAGTCAACGGTGGAACGCCCGCGTACGCTCGCATGGTGGTAGTCGCTGGAACGCCCTCGTCGTCGAAGGCGCGATTTCAGCACGTATACGTCAATACCAACATCGCGGCGCCCAACGGGGGCCTCGACAACGAACCGTTCTCCATCGTGTGCATTGGACCCAAGTAGGACGAGCTGCGTCGCCGAGCTCGCCGACGCGCTGTTGCCTCGCAGCCACCGCCACCCCGACGACATGACCGTTGATTTCATGGGAACCAGTGGTCAAAGAATCGAACCGGCATCACTCGACCTGGTGCGGGGCTGAGGACGTCCCGTCGCGCTTGGGGTCGAGGATCCATCGGTTGATGTCCCTGACAAATTGCCAGATATCGTCCTTGGTGGGCAGGGCGTAGCCTTCGGTCTCTGGATCGATGCCCATGCGGTCGAGCGCGATGCGCAGCCACTTGAGCTTTTCGGTGGAGCGCTTGAGTCCAAGTCCAGATAGCCAGTCCTCCAGCTCACCGACGGGGACGAGGAAGACTCCGTACTCGGCCATGCTGGCGCAGATGGTCTTGAAGAGCTTGGCTTCGAGGCTCGTGAAAGTCTTGATCAGCTCGCCCTTGAGCTTGATTTCGGCGGCGGGTCGCGCTATGCGCGTCGTCACCGTCTCCTTCAGTTTGCTTCTCTGCTGAAGCCAGCTATCGCGCAGGATACGGGGCACTTGGGCCGCCTCCAGGATGTTCCCCAGCTCCGATCCAAACAGCACGTCGGAATCGAGGACGGCGGCGGCTGCCACGCCCATCTTGCGCAGTGGAGCGATCATGCGGCCTACCGTCTGCCAGTTCTGCGCGTTCAGGAACATACAGCTCTCCAGCCCGCCATCGTCGTCCGAGAGCAGCAGCCGCTCGTTGACCTCGCGGTAGAGGACCCGATCGGCGGCGGCCTCGCAGATGATCGCCCCCTCGTGGAAGAGCGCCGACAGCGTGGACTCGGCGCGCAACAGGGGGTCGAGCGCCAGCTGCCGAAGGCTGGCGCTGTCCAGCAGGCGCGCGGTCGAGCGCTCGCTACTGTGAGTCAGCCGGATGATGTTCACGTCCGCGCCGACTGCGGCACAACTCTCGAGCAGATCCGCGCTGTGGGTAGCGATGAAGAATTGCCAATCGGACTCCTTGGCGATCGACACCAGCTGCCGAGCGAGCCTTCGCACCAGCGGGGGATGGAGGAATGCCTCGGGTTCGTCGATGAAGACGAGCTCGGCGTTCCGGGCGAAGATCGCGGCAAGCATCCCGATGAAGGCGTGGATGCCGTCAGAGCGCTCCGCGAGCAGCGCGGCTCGACCATGATAGGCGCTCGCAGCGCTGGTGAACCTGCTTTCCAGGTCGTCGTCGGGTGCTTGGTCCGCGAGGCGCCAGATCACCTGGGGTGCCTGGGTCACCATGTCGATGACGAGGTGTTTGCCGAGCGCGCCGGCGACGGCGGCGCGCAGGCGCTGCCTCACGGCGGGATCCTTGAGCAGAGACAGGATCGGCGGCGCATCGTCGGCATCCTCATCATAAGCGCGGATCGCGACTGATCGCGTCATCTCCAGTCTCGCCAGCCCGTCGAGGTAAAGGACGCTCTTGGCCAACATGGCGCGCCGTTCCACGTCGGCCCAGGTGCATCCGGCGTACATGTTTCGCAGGAGCTGCAGCAGCGCCCCCAGCGGCTCGGGGTCGAGTAACCAGCCTCCCACGACGGCGTACCGCTCGAACAGGCGAGTCGCCTCCGCGTCGGCGGCGGGGATCCGCGAGAGCTCTGGCACCTGCAAGAGGATCTGACCCAAGACGGGGATATCGGTGATCTTCTTGAGTATGCCGTGGCCGAGAATTCTCGCGTCGAGCAGGCCGTCCAGCGTCAGATTGGCGGCGTCGACGCCCAGCGACGCAAAGACCTTCTGGCAATCCAACCAGGTGCACTCCAGAACCAGCTGGAGCTCCGCGGCGTGCTCCTCGGTCAAAGGTGATTGCGGACGCCCTGGCCCTCCCGCGAACGGGGCAGCTTCCGCTGGACTCGAAGACTCCCTCTTGAAACGAGTGAATGCGAGCGCCGCGACGACGCCCAGGATCAACAGCGGTCCGCCCTCCTTCCAGTCGATCTCGAGCTGGTCGATGAATCGGGCGATTCCTTCATTCGTGCGGGCTTTGATCAGCTTCAGCAGCCGCAGCGAGAGATCGTCGCGCAATAGCGTGAGCTGCTTGACGGCGTCCTCCAGCGCGGGCACGAGCACGCGCCAGGGTTGCGCGTCGAGCTCGGGCCATGGCAGCTCCTTGTCGCCGAACACCAGCTCGATGATCTGCTGTTCGAGGGATTGAGCCGACTCGTCGCTCCAGTCCACCGAGGCGACCACGCGGGTCGCTGGATACTGGACTTTCCGGGAGCGTCGCCGAGTTTCTCGCGGGTTGACCCCCGAAAGTTCTCGAAGCATCAGGCTCTTGCCGGCGTTGTTCGGCCCCACCAAGAGATTGATGTGCCCGGCTTTGAACCGCAGGGGCTGTTCGCCGGCCTTCCCGGTTGCTCCAAAATGCAGTGTTATTTCACCAAGCGAACGCATGTTTCGCCACCTCTCTCTGCTCGAGCGGGCCTCGCGAGCCTCACTCGTCGTCCTTGCCCAGGAGCCCGAGCTGCTCGTCGGCCTTGCCGCTCTTCTTCGGGCCCTTCTTCGCCGCCGCCTTGCCGGCGCCCTTCTGCTTGGCCCCCGCCGCGAGCCCCTTCCGCTTCTCCTCCTCGGCGCGCTGGGCGTTGAGCACGAAGAGCCGGTCAATGACCTCGTCGTCGAAGCGCGCGAGCTGCTTCTTGTCGTCGTCGCCGAGGGGGCAATAGGGCGGGACCTCGATGTCGGTCCAGCCGTAGGCGTCGAGCACGGCGCGGTCCATCTCCTCGTGGAGGCGGCGGAGCTCGTGGATGCGGGGCTCCTGGTTGGCCGGGTCTTTGATGCGGTTGTAGGTGATGGTCAGGCCGACGTTTTCGGCGAGCAGGTAGGCGGCGCGAGTATCGTAGAGGCGCCGGCCGATCGTTTCGAGCGCAGGGAGAGCGGTGCGGGGGTTGGGTTGGGGAAAGGGGAACGTCTCGAAACAATCTGAAGCCGCGTACCGCAGATCAGTTTTCATCGACGACGACAACAGACGCGTCCAAGCCTCATGCACGCGGGATTGGAGGGAGGCGAACGGTGCCAGGCTGTCGAAGGGAAAAACGTAGAGCGAATTCGCAAAAAAGACCGAAGATGGCTGAAATGAGAACATCAGGTGCTTCGTCGTATACGCCGTGACAAGGCATCGGTTGAAGCCTTTCAGGGCCGCATACATCGCTCCACCACTCTCGCCCGGTCGCCACCAATATGTCTTGTAGGTTCCGCGCTTGTCTTTTTCTCGAACTGGTCGAACCTTTTCTTCGGCAATCTGAAGTAATGTGGGCCACGCTCGCGCTTCCTCCAGAGTCTTGGAGGTAAAGTCGATCATGTAACGATCGTGGTTCCCTCTGGGGTTCTGGTTGACGTCCTCGCCTCCAAGGTAAGGCCTTAGAATCGTCGCATTGTTGGGGTCGATAGCGATCAGCTCGTCATACTCTGACAGGGTTACGGCCAAGCCCATGCCGATCAATTTTCCGCCTAGAAAGGCGAGATCTGCGTTTGCGGCAAGTTGCGTGCATTCCGGTCGATCGAGTCTTCCCTGTAATCGCGAATCGATCGAAGGGACGCTTCTGTTGTCCAAGTGGCGGGGGCCGAGGACTTGCCTGATTGCGCCAAATGCTAGATGAACGATGGCCACTGTGACAGCAGCATCGCCGGGCCACCTCCGACTCGCTTCCGCCTCGTAAATCTCGGCGCCGCCATCGATGAGGGCCTTGAGTGCTATGAGCCTCGTGTCCCCCTGAGCAATCGTGTTCGTTGCGAGAAATCCTATCGTGCCGTGGAGGCCGAGAAGATCTGCCGCGCGACGGAAGAAATATGCGCAGAGATCAGTATTGGCTCTGCCTTTTACTTCGGGCCGTGTCTCCATGAGCCAATCGAGATAAAGCGCGCCATGCTCCTCGCTCATTGTGTTCTTGCCCGCAAACGGCGGATTCCCCACAAACGCATCCATGTAAGCTGCTCGATTGACCTGCTGGTTGTCGAGTGGGTCCGGTCTTCCCGCGTAAAATATCTCGGGAAACTCGACCATCCAGTGGAATGGTGCCGTCCTTGCGCGGATCTCGCCCTGCATCCCCAGCAGTTCCTCCGGCGCGGCTCCGCCCTCCGAGAGCCAAGCTTTCACCAGATCCAGCCGCCGCACCCGTTCCGTCTCTCGGTCCTTATCTTTCTCGTGTGCAAAGAAAGCCCCCACCACGAGATCCCCGATCAGCCTTACCCGGTCGAGGGCGTCTTCGGCGTCCCAGAGCAGCCGCTCTTTCTCCCGTTGCGCTGCCCTATCTTCTTTGTCCGCGAGCTGAAGGATCCGCTGCCGCAGCCCTATGGCCTCATCCAAGGCGGCATCAAGCTCCTTGTTAAACAGCTCGAGCTGCTTCGACGGCTTCCAATGAAAACTCCGGAGCTGCTCGAAGTCGAGTCCGACGAGCGAGTCGCCGTGCCGGAGCGCGTGGTCCACGAAGGTAAAGGGTAACTCTTTCGCCAGCGTGACAAGCCACAAGCTGAGTTTGGCCAGCTCAACCGCCGACTCGTTTTTGTCCACCCCATACAAGCACTTCTGCGACACAAGGCGTCGAGCGTGCATCAGCGGATCGATATGATCCTTGCCAAGACTTTCGAGCTTACCTTCTCGGGTCCAGGCCGCGACCACATGGTCAGCAAGGAACCGGCACGCTTCCACCAGGA
>JBDTXR010000434.1:0-7767 GCA_040006075.1 Byssovorax sp.
GCGACGGCACCGGGGGTCGACGTCACGGGGCGTGGGCGGTGAGCCAGCCGTCCGGTGGGTTTATCCGCGACTCCGTCCGGCCATCGGCGCGATCGAGACCGACCTCGAGCCCTCCGTACGACACGACAAATGCGGCGTGGGTACGCCCGCCCGCGCTCGCATAGGCGCCGCGCGCGGAGAGCGCGCCGCTCCGGAGGACGACACCTTCGAGGGCGAGCCGCGCCGGTCCGCGCGCGAGGTCGGCGTCGAGCTCGATCGGCTGCTCCTCGAGCGCCGAGACCGCGAGATGCATCGCGGGCGGCGCACCGGCGAGGTCGAGGAAGGCCTTGAGCGTACCGCCCCTGGCGTGGAGGTGGCCGTCGGCGATGACGCCGATGTCCGCGCCGAGCTTGACGGCGCCGTGGCTGAAGCGGGCGTCGAGGGGCGCGGTGTCGACGCCCTCGCTGGAGATGACGAGCTCACGCGCCTCGACCTCGCCACCACGGATGCGACCCACGCCTGCGTCGAGTCTCTCGAGACATCCGCTCGCCGAGATCGCCGCCGTGAGCGAGGCGCCGCCGACGTTCACCCTCGCCCGCGACGCGCTCACGTGAAGGTCGCGCGCCTCCTGCGTGTCGGCCGTGCCGACCGTGACCGCCACGTCTTCGAGCGCGGTGGCTTCGCCCTCCTCGTCCTCGCCGGACAGCGTCGCGTTCTTGGCCTCCACCCGCCCGACGACACGGGCCGCCATCCGGGGCTCGGCGCCCTGGGGTGCCGCAGCCACGCCAAGGGTCGCGCGGAGGCCGTCTTCGAGCGCCAGACGCCTCCCGAAGACGGTGAGCGTCACGCGGTCGAGATCGAGCGACGCGTGGCTCGCGTCTCCCAGGACGCCGTAGGCGAGCGTGCTCGTCACGGTGATCCGGCCGCGGGCCGGGATCGGCGCGAGCCGCATGATCCCCCCGATCGCGACGACGTCGCCCTCGACGTCGAGCCGCCCCGTCGTGCGCGCGAGCGTGTCGCGCGGCTCTCCCGCAACGGACACGGGCGCGATCGCCGCGTCGATGTGACCGTGCAGCTCTTCGGCGAGCGTCGCTCCCGACGCACTCAGCGAGCCGTGCGTGAGGTCGATCGAGCCCCGCCCCATCGTCAGTCCCGCCTCCGTCATCGCGAGCGCCTCGCCCGCTACGCGGATCGTTCCGTCGATTGCCGCAGCGGGGAACGTCACCGCATCGACCGTCGCGTCGAACGCGTCGATGCGGACGTGAGGCATCGCGGGCTCCCGCGCCCTCTCATCGGAGCCTCCCGCGATGAATCCCGCCGCGATGAGCGCCCCGGGCGGGTCGACGCGCGCGACCGCGACGAAGGGCGCGCCGAGCGCGACGCGCACGCCGGTCGCGTGGAGCTCTGCGAGGTGCGGCTTCCGCCGGAACAGGTCGCTCAGGTGAAGGGAAATGCGCGCCCGCGCAGCGGAGATGCGCACGCCGACGCCCGGGTCCGCGATGTGTATTTCCGACATCCGGACCCGTCCAGGGATGACCGTGTACGCGGAGGCGTATTCGAGCGTCACGCCGGCGCCGCGGGCCGCATCGGCGAGCAGGGGCCCGAGCGCGAGATTCGCGGCCACGACGTAAAGAGCCTCGGCGCCCAGGCAGGTGGCAAGAGACCAAAGCGCAACTTTCCGCAAAGTGTGGAGCGCGACCGGCCCTCGAGCCCACGGGCGCGAACGCCATTGACTGGCGCGCGGCGCGGCAGGAACCCGTGATGGCGTCTTCATGCGCCGTACGCATGCAATGCGGTGACCGCGCTCGACCGTGATCGCCCGACGCGGCGCTGAAAGCTGCGAGAGCCCCTGGTGGGAAGCAGGCAAACGCGGTGAGCGCCAGATACCCTTTCGCCGCGTGATCGCCGCAGTGAGACAGATCCGGACATCTTTCGCGCGCTTCTGACTTTCGGTGAGACCACTGCGCAGGTCGCACCACGCTGTGCTCCGCGATGGCTCTCGCTCTCCACCGCGAAGGGTACGCGAATTGCGTACACTCGAATCGAGGACTGAAACCATGCGTATAACGATCATTTGTTCGGTGATGGCAGTGGCCGCGCTCGGATGCACACCAGACGAAAAGGCTCCTGAGCATACGACGCGCGAGCCCGTCAGCACGGCGAGCCCCGCCATCCCTTCCCCGCCGAGCACGGCGCAGACGACGCCGGAGCCGGCCGGCGCGGTCCCGAAGGTGACTGTCGGGGGCCTTGGCACGTTTCGCCCCGCGAACGAGGTGACGGCGACCGTCTCGCGGATCGTCGGGATGGCCGACACGAACGGCGACGGCGAGCTCTCGACGCCAGAGGCCACGAACCTCGCGAACTTCCTCATTGGAGGGTTCTTCTTTCGCGCGGACACGAACAACGATGGAACGGTCACGCCCGAAGAGGGGCGAGAGGCGCGTGGCGAGTTCGTGCAGGAATATCCGGCAGCGGCACGTCTGCTGATGCGCGCGTCGAGCGCGACGGGTGCGGCGCCCTTCACGAAGCTGGCCGAGGTCATCGATCCGGCGTACGGCAAGCCACTCACCATCGCAGAGGCGCGGAGCGCGGCGCAGTCGGCGGTCGCAGATCTCTTCAGCTTCGCCGACGCGAACCACGACAAGAAGCTGACGACGGCGGAGCTGCAGAGCGCGGCGGTCGACGGCCTCAAGGCCGCGGCGAAGGAGGCATTCCAGGCCGCGGACGCGAACCACGATGGCAGCATCGACGAGTCCGAATTCGAGGCCGCGCTCAAGCCCTCCGAGAAGATCGCGTTCGCGCTCGCCGACACCAACGCCGACGGAAAGCTCACCGAAGCAGAGGCGTCGAAGGCCATGTCCGCGCTCGCCTCGAGGATGAGCGCCGTCGGGTCGCTCCAGATCCCGTAGCGGTCTCGCCGCCCGCCCGTGCGGCGGCGCGGCGGCAGAAGTGCCGCGCGCTGCCTGTCCGGATCAGGGCTGAAGGCGCACGGTCACTCGGCGATCAGGCGGCCACCCGTAGGGATCGGCCACGGCCGCCGCTTCCCCCTTCGACACGGCTTCCACGCGCGCCTTTTGAACCCCCTGCTCGTGCAGATACTTCGCCACGGTGTCGGCGCGGCTCATGCCAAGCTGCTTGTTGTACTCGTCCGTGCCGACCGAATCCGTCCGGCCCACGACCACGAGTTCCTTGTCTTTGATTGCCCCTTCGGTCGCACACTTCGCGATCTTGTCGAGGCGATCCTTCGCGTCCGGGAGCAGCTTCGCGGAGTCGAATTTGAAGAAGACCGTGCTCTGCGAGAGCCCGCACATCATGGCAAGCTTCGTTTCGATGTCGACCGACGTGACGGTAATCACGGCGAAGTCTGGATCAGGCGTCGAGCTGGCGGCGGGAGTGGGAGCGACAGCGGTCGAGCTGTTCCCATTCTCCTTCGAGCAGCCCATCCCAGCGAGGAGCGCGATTGCCGTCAAAGATACGAGCGTCGGGATCGTGCGGAGCATGATGACTCTTCTTTCGTGTCGAATGGGTGGGTTCATCGGAGCCAAGGCGCGAACGATTCCATCGGTCGCATGCTTGGAGGACAGGCGACCACGGCGGTTGCCCAGGAGACCGTCTCGCTCCGGATGAGATGTGGACCGATTGGTCCATCCAGGAAACGCGTTGCGCAAGCTAAACACCCTTGCCGTCCCGGAAGCAAGGTTTCGGTCACCGCAGATTCGTGCTCATCAGCTCAGGCGGAGACCCACATAACCCGTCGCCATGAGCTCGACTCATACGATCCGCTCTTCCGCGTGCTCCCTCCGGGTGAGGCTGCTCGCCTCCACGAAGATGCGCCTCACGTCCGGGAAGCGCTCTCGCAGCGAACGCTCGATGTTTCCAACGGAGGTCACCACCTGGGCCGTGCTGAGCTCGGCGCGGAAGCGGACGTCCATCAAGACGAGCACCTGCTTCGGACCCGTCTGGAGCGTGAGAAGATTGATGACCTCCTCCACGTCGGCCTGAGCCGCGGTAATCGCGCGCATCTCCTTGTCAGCCCGCGGATCGACACCCTCCCCGATGAGAAGGCCTTTGCTCTCGCGGATGAGGAACCAGGCGACGACGAGCAGCACGATCCCGATGAGGAGCGACGCGACCCCGTCGGGATAGGAGCTTTTCAGGGCGTGGCTCAGCGCGATCCCGGCGGCCGCGATCCCCACGCCGACCAGGGCCGCGCCGTTCTCGAAGAGCACGGTGAAGGTCGTCAGGTCCTTGGAGGCTCGGAATGCCGCCCAGAGGCCCAGGTCGAGCTCGCGCTTGACGGCGCGGTGCTCCCGGTACGCACTCACCGTGGCCCAGGTCTCGAATCCCGCCGCCGCCGCCAGAACGACATAGTTCCACGTCGACACCTCGAGCGGCTTTGGCGAAGCGAGATGTCGGACACCCTCGTAGAACGAGAGCGCGCCGCCGCCCGCGAACATCGAGACGGCGACCAGCAGCGTCCAGAAGTAGATCTCTCTCCCGTAGCCGAACGGATGCTCCGGATCGGGTGCTCGCTTGCTTCGGCGCTCCCCCACGAGGAGGAAGACCGAATTGAACGCGTCGACCGTGGAGTGGATTGCCTCCGAGGTCATCGCCGAGCTGCCGGAGAAGATGGCCGCGACGATCTTCACCACCGCGATCCCGGTGTCGGAGACGATCGAGACGAGGACCGATCCTCTCGACTTCGATGGCGTTGTCGATATCTTCACAATCGCGTGGGGTGTCGGACGATCGAGGGTTCCCGCGGGGGGCCGACGCGCCGATGGATGGCGATGGACGCGGTAGCCGAAGTGACGGAGCGCCTGCTCGGGCAGCGCGATGGTGCGAGGCTCATGCTTGTTCGAGCGCACTTGGCGTGCCAGGAGACTGGAGGACCTGGACGGCGCGGCGCTGCGGGAAATCAAGGTTGCGGGCTTCCGCCGTTCGCGGAGCACCACGCCATTGCGACCCAGTGTGTCCATTTTGCAAACGTTAAATCGAGGACGCCGCGGTCGATCCTGCGCTAGTGCTGATTGCCAATGACAGCTGGATCGAGCTCACCGTCCGCTACGTGGTCGACTACAGGCGGCGCCGCGGCACCAGGAACGATCTCCACAGCCGGATCCTCGACGAGATCGATCGCACCGACGGCAAGGTGGCAATGGCCTCGATGACGGTGCAGGTGGTCGAGTGGCCGCGGCGCGACGAGCGGCTCACGGGCGAGGCGTCACCGACACCGCCGACGAGCGACGGCTGATGGGCTCCTGGCAGCGCGGCCGGCGCCGGGGGCGGCGATGAGCGGCATCGAGATCGCGGCGCTGATCATCACCCTCGCCGCCGGCTTCGGGTACATCAACGCGCGGGTGTTCAAGCTCCCGTCCGCCATCGGCCTGATGGCGATGGCGCTGGTCGGTTCGTTCGTGATCGTCGGGCTCGGCGCGGTCGGGTTCGTCGATCCGTCGCGCGTGCAGAGCTTCGTGGCGCGGGCGGACTTCGCCAACGTGCTCATGCATGGGATGCTCGGCTCGCTGCTCTTCGCCGGGGCGCTCCACGTCGACCTCACCAGCCTGAAGGCGCACAGGTGGTCGATCGGCGCGCTGGCGCTCGGGGGCACGCTGCTCTCGACGGCGATCGTCGGCCTCGCCACCCACGCGGTGATGCGGGCCCTGGGGCAAGACCTTGGGCTGGTGAACGCGCTGCTCTTCGGCGCGCTGATCTCGCCGACGGATCCGATCGCGGTGCTCGGGATCCTGAAATCGGCCAACGCGCCCGACGATCTCGCGGTCCAGATCAGCGGCGAGTCGCTGTTCAACGACGGCGTCGGCGTGGTGATCTTCCTGGTGATCAGCGGCGCGTCCGGCGGCGATCACATCACCGCCTCGGGCGTGGCGACGCTCTTCGCGCGCGAGGCCCTGGGCGGCGCGTTCTTCGGCTTCATGGTCGGCTACGGCGGGTTCCAGCTCCTCCGCCGCATCGACGATTACTCGGTCGAGGTGTTGATCACGCTGGCGATGGTGGTCGGCGGGTACGCGGCCGCCGAGCGGATCCACGTGTCCGCGCCCATCGCCGCGGTCGTCGCCGGGCTCGTCGTCGGCAACGACGGTCGCAGGCTCGCGATGTCCGACGTCACCCGCAAGTACATCGATCTCTTCTGGAAGCTCATCGACGAGATCTTGAACGCGATCCTGTTCATGATGCTCGGCCTCGAGGCGACGCGCTTGCACGTGAGCGCCGCCAGCGTCGTCGGCGCGCTGGTGGTGATCCCGCTGGTGCTCGCGGCGCGCTTCATCTCGGTGGCGATCCCGGTGTCGATCCTGCGGCTGCGCACGAAGTTCGTCCCGCACGCGGTGAAGATCCTGACCTGGGGCGGGCTGCGCGGCGGCATCTCGGTGGCACTGGCGCTCTCGCTCCCCGTGAGCGAAGCGCGCGATCGGATCGTGGCGCTGACGTACGCGGTGGTGGCGTTCTCGATCCTGGTGCAGGGGCTGTCGCTGGGGAGGGTGCTGCGGCGGCTCGCCCGCTGATCTTCAGGCGCGCCGCATCTCGTGATGACGCCGGTGCAATTTTTGGCGCGGATATCGAGTCTGATTCCGCCGCCCCGCTATCCGGTGATCCCGGCGCAGAGCCGCGGCGGCGGGATCGAGGTTCGAGGGGATCCGCAGGACGAAGTCCTCGCGCACCCGATCGATCGGGAGTATCCGGAGTCGAGCCCCTCCAGAGCAAACTACCGTCACTTGCGCGGCATCTCGACGCGGTTACGTTCCGCCAACGCCAGAGCAAAGGAGCTCAATCCGTGATCTCCCGGACATTGGCTTCCATCCCAGCTGGCCTCATGGGCCACATTCCAGGAGATGATCATGGCACTTTACAAGAACGTCGATTTCGTCGCGGCCAGTACGTATGCCGTGTTCGATGGCGGTCACGCGCCAGGCGTGGACGCTCCCTCCTCGGGGATTTACCGCTGCACGGTCTGCGGCATCGAGGTCGTCTCGACTCAAGGTCACCCTTTACCGCCTCTGGATCATTCCAACCATTCGCCGAAGCCCAGCGCCGGCTTGTGGCAGCTCGCCGTCTTCGCGAACCACGATCCCTCGTAGTGGGAGGGTAGCTCTCAGGCGGTCAGCAATCTCTATTTGCAGGAGGCCAGCGCCGACGAGCTGCGCGACGGGGAGTCTCGGCCGGCGGACGTCGCGACGCCGGCCAGGATGCGCGCAGCTTCAGCGCTCCTGATGCTCACCGGCGGGCGAGGTCGCTTGCCCGCTGTCGCTGGAGATCGCCGGGCAGGCGCCATTGACCATCCTCCCCGCGCGCGTCCGGGCGTGGTCGCGGAGCGCCTCGATATCAGATGGATTCGCAGTCCGGTAGATGAGCCGCGCGCCGCCGTCGAGGTCCTCGACCGACGCGGTCGCGGCGGGCAATCTCCAGCCTCTGCCCATCATTCCTCCGACCATCCGGCCTCGGTCCATCATGCCTCCTTCGTGATCAGGGCTGGCGCCTCCCCAGTGCGGAGGAGCGGAGTCCCCGGCCATCATCACCCCACCGGCCCCGTGATAAAGATTGTGCATCTCGGCCATGCGTCGCACCCGTCGGCGCAGGTCCGCGACGTCACCGGTGCTCGTGAAGGTGAGCGCGGCTCCACCCTCGATATCGGCCGCCGTCACCGTCGTACCCGGGACCTGCGACGGACACGCGTCGCTCGTCGCGCTCGGATCGCCCGCGTGGACGGGCGTGGCCGCGGTCGTCGTCGAAGCGGGCGGCGCGCCGCTGACGCGATCACAGCCGCCGAGCCAC
>JBDTXR010000435.1:0-7763 GCA_040006075.1 Byssovorax sp.
CCCCGAGCAAGGCGTGGGCGCCATCCTCCTCACCAACGCCGACAACGGCGGGATGCTGCTGCGATCGTTCCGGCGCCGCTTCGCCGAGGTGGTCTTCGACGGCAAGCTGGAGGCCGCGGACGACGTCGCCGCGCAGGCGAAGAGCTACGCCGCGGAGGTCGCCAAGAACCGGGAGCGCCTCGTCGTCCCGGCGGATCCTGCGGAGGCGGCGAAGCTCGCCGCTCGCTACACGAGCAAGGAGCTCGGCGAGATCGTGGTGAAGAAGGTGGGCGCCGCGACCGTGTTCGACTTCGGCGAGTTCACGAGCCCGGTCGCCTCACGCAAGAACGACGACGGCACCATCACCTTCCTGACCATCGAGCCCTCGGTCGATGGCTTCGAGCTCGTCGTCGGCGCTCGCGCCGGCAAGCGCACCCTGGTGGTCCGCGACGCGCAGCACGAGTACGTGTTCATCGAGGCTGGCTGAGGCCTGGCGCGGGGGCACTGCGCCGCGAGCTAGGGCCGGCGGCTCGGGAAAACACTCGATCCCGGCGGACCAACGGCGTACGGGTGGGATGGCTCGGAAAAGGAGAACTGACTTGAAGCGACTGACGATCAGCGTGCACGCGTGCACCGAGACCCTGGCCCTCCTCATTGCCGTCGCCTGGGCCGACGGCCGCCTCGACGACAAAGAGCGAGAAGGCGTGCGCGGCGCGGCGCAGGCGCTGAACCTCAACAAGGACCTTCGCGACCGCCTGGAGCAGCTCATCGAGAAGCCCGCGAAGGTGAGCGAGCTCTCGCTCGACGCGCTGTCGCCGCGGGACCGAGCCTTCGCGTACGTCGCCTCGGCGTGGATGGCGCACGCCGACGGCACCCTCGATCCGGACGAGCAAGCGCTGCTCGACGAGCTGGGAAAGGCCCTCGATTTCGACGAAAAGCGGCAGGCGGAGCTCATGGCGATCGCCGAGAAGCTGGAGCCGCGGGCCGACGGCGAGCGAAGCTGGGCCGACGAGATCTCCCGCCTTTTCAAGCGGATCCCGCCCGCGATCGAGGAGCCGGGCGGCGAGTTCGACGTCGCGTTCGAGTAAACGGCCAGCCTCTCAGCGCTGCACGAAGTCGCCGAGCTGCACCTTGCGCGTCCGCCGCCAGTAATCCCACGTCGCCCCGGGCCAGATCGAGGCGTTTCGCCCGGTGTCCGTCAGATACCAGCTCTTGCAGCCCGAATTCCACACCGTGTTCTCCAGCTTCGCCTGGAGCTCGACGTTGAACGAAGACTGGGTGTCGGCCCGCACGTCGAGCGAGATTAGCCCCTTCTCGCGCAGGGCCTGGATGCATTGCACCGCGTAGCGCGCCTGGGCCTCGATCATGAAGATCATCGAGTTGTGCCCGAGCCCGGTGTTGGGCCCCATGAGCAGGTACAGGTTGGGGAACCCCGAGATGGTGATCCCGAGGTAAGCCTCGGGCGTCGCGCGCCACGTGGACGTGAGATCGCGCCCCCCGCTGCCAGTGATGTGGATCGGGTTGAGGTACTCGGCCACGTTGAACCCGGTGCTGTAAATGACGGCGTCGACCTCGCGCAGCGCGCCGTCGGTGGTGCGAACCCCGGTGGGCTCGATCCCCTCGATCGCGGTCGTCACCAGCTCGACGTTGGGCCGGGTCAGGGCAGGGTAGTAGTCGTCCGAGAGCAGGACTCGCTTGCACCCCATCTTGTAGCTCGGGGTCAGCGCCGCGCGGAGGGCGGGATCCTTCACCGCGCGATGGAGGTGCTTCTTCGCGATCGCCTCGCCGAGCTTGAGCAGCCGCTGATCGACGGTGAAGCCGAGCACCCGCGCCTCGAAGCTCCAGTAGATCGCCGCGCGCCGGGCCCGCTGGATCCAGGGCTTGGCGGCGAAGGTGGCCTGTTCTTCGGCGGTGAAGGCCCGGTCCATCCGCGGCACGATCCACGGCGGAGTCCGCTGGAAAACATGGACCTTGCTCGCGAGAGAGGCAATCTGCGGGACAATCTGGATGGTGCTCGCCCCGGTCCCGATCACGGCCACGCGCTTGCCGGCGAGATCGTATCCATGGTTCCAGCGGGCGGAGTGGAACGACTCTCCCGCGAAGGTCTCGCGGCCCTTGATCTTCGGGAGCGAGGGCAGGTGAAGGGCCCCATTGCCGAGGACGAGCGCCCGCGCCCGCCGGCTCTTGCCGTCCTTGGTGTGCACGGTCCAGGTGCCCGTGGCCTCGTCGAACGCCGCTCCATCGACCTCGGCGTGGAGCTGAATGTGGGGCAAGATCCCGTATTTGCGGGCCGTATTTCGCAGATAATCGAGGATCTCGCGCTGGGGCGAGAAGGCCCGCGACCACCCCGGGTTGGGCTCGAACGAGAACGAGTAGAGCAGCGAGGGGACGTCGCACGCCGCGCCGGGGTAGGTGTTCTCGCGCCAGGTACCGCCGACGTCGCCCGCCTTCTCGAGGAGGGTGAAGTCGTGAAACCCCGCTTTCTTGAGCAGGATCGCCATGGCCAGGCCGGAGAACCCGGTGCCGATGATGATCACCGGAAACCCGGACTCGGTCGAGGCACCGTTCGGTGTCGAGGTCATGGCGCTCTGTGCCATGGCAGCACGGCGGCGGCGAGCCGGAAGGTGAGCGCCAGCGTGTCAGTTGAGCTTCGAGGGATCGTCGAGCTTGGCGAGGAAGGTCTTGCGGAGGAGGCCGAGCTTGTTGCGCGCCGCCGCGACCTGCTGGCGCAGCGCCTCGGACTGCTCGGCGAGATCGGTGATCGACGCCGCCACGGCTGCGTGGTGGAGCCCGCGGGCGATCTCGACCAGCTTGCCCATGTGCTCCTCGACGCCCTCGAGATCGCTCACGAAGGCGCGCATCTGCGCCGGCGTCGTCGCGCCGCGCTGGGTCGCCGCGATCTCCAGCACGCGCTGGTTCACCAGCTTGCCCTCGTCGCCGATCTCCGACCAGCGCTCGTAGAGCGCGCTGACCTCCTCGGCGCGGACGCGGATCTCTTCACCGCGGGCCTGGAGCGCGGCGGCGTTGGCCTCGTGGCGCTCGCGGGCGGCGTTGATCGCCGTCACCAGCGCGCCGAGCGTGGAGTTGACCCGGTCCTGCGATCCGGCGGCCTCGGTCGTGGCCTTGGCCGCGCGCTCCAGGCTCTTGCGCGCGTCGAGCGGGAGCCTTCGGGCCGTGGCGGCGAGCTCTTCGAAGCGATCGATCTCCTGCTCCAGCGCCAGCGCCGCCTCGGCGAGATCGCCCAGGCCACGCTCGCGCCCCTCTTTTGCGCCGGCTCGCGGGGCGGCCTTCTCTCGCTTGCTCACGTGAACGATCCTCTCCCTGTTCCTGTAGCGTGTAGCCTGCCGGCGCGCGGCGAGGCGTAAAAACTGTGCCCGACACGTCGCCGAGCTTCCATCGGTGCGCGCATTCGAGCAAGATATTCCGACCGATCGCGGTATCACCCCCAACCACGAAGCCGAGCTCCCCGGCTGCACCGGAGCGCCCCGAAATGAACGAGCCGCAGGTGGACATTCTGCTCGCCGAAGACGATGACGATCTCCGCGAGGCGATGCTCGAAACGCTGCAAGACGCCGGGTACGGCGTCGCCACCGTCGCCAACGGGAGCGACGCGCTGGACTGGTTGCAGGACGCCGAGCACCTGCCCTCGCTGATCTTGCTCGACCTGATGATGCCCGTCATGGATGGTTGGCAGTTTCGCGCGCTGCAGCGCGTGGATCCGAAGGTGTCGAAGGTCCCGGTGGTGGTCCTTTCCGCGATGGGCGCCCACCCCGCGATCGACGCCGTGGAGTACCTGACGAAGCCCGCCAACATCGCCCAGATCCTCGAGGTCGTCGCCCGGTTCTGCGGCCCTCGCACCGCGCGCTGAACAGTCTTCAATCGCAGCCAAAGCACCCCCTCTTTCGTCTTTCGTCTTTCGTCTTTCGTCCACGTGCCCGTCTGTCGTGCACGTGCACGCTCCGGTCGTCCGATCCGGAATCGGATCGTGCACGTGCACGGGGACGTGCACGTGGACGAAAGACGAAGACGAAGACGAAGACGAAGACGAAGGATGGCGGTCCGTCGCAAATTCACGGGATGACCGCGATCCACCGAGTGGCGAGGATCGATCGACCCTCGCCACCCGAGCTCCGCTCACGGGCGCAGCCAGACGCGCATGAGCGCGAGGAGCTGATCGGGGTTGATCGGCTTGGCCACGTAATCCGTGGCTCCGGCCTCGAAGCACTTGGCGCGATCGCCCTTCATGGCCTTGGCCGTCACCGCGATGATCGGCAGCGCGCGGAAGGCCTCGCGGCGGCGGATCGCCCGCATCGTGTCGTATCCATCCATCTCGGGCATCATGATGTCCATGAGCACGATGTCGATGTCGGGCGTGCGATCCAGGACCTCGATCGCCGCGCTGCCGGTCTCGGCAGACACGGTGTTCATGTCGTGCTCGTCGAGGATGGTGGTGATGGCGAAGATGTTGCGAATGTCGTCGTCGACGACCAGCACCTTCTTGTGGGCGAGCACCGTCCCGCGCTCGAGCAGGCCCTCCAGCACCGCGCGCGCCGCGGGCGTGCGCTTGGCGAGCTCGAGGTGGAGCAAGATCGTCGTCTCGTCGACCACGGCCTCACGCGAGGGCACGCGCTTGATCGTCCGGCGGTGACCCGAGCGGGCGAGCCGCGCCTCGTCGCCCGAGCCGACGTCTCCGCGCAGCAGCACGGGCACGCCGGCGAGCGCGCCTTCGCGGTCGAGGTGGGCGAGGAGATCGAGCGCCGCGAGATCCGGTAAATCGCCGCCGATCACCACCAGATCCGGGGTCTCGCCCTCCAGCGCCGCGAGGGTGTCGGTCGCGGTGCTCGTACCGACGATCGCGAGATCGTCGCCCACGAGCAGGCCTTCGATCTCCGCGATCTCGGCCGGATCGGGGTCGACGAGGAGGAGGCGACGCGGCGGCGCCCCGACGAAGCGGCGCAGCCGCGACATGGCGTCTTCGATCGGCTGACGCGACTGGAGCGGCACCGGGATCAGGCCGCGCGCGCCCATGCCGAGCGCGTGGGCGCGCTCCTTGGCGGGCGCCAGCACCTCGACCGGGATGTGCCGGGTCGTGAGATCGTGCTTGAGGCGGTCGAGGACCTGCCAGCCATCGATGTCGGGAAGGTTGATGTCGAGGGCGATGCCCACGGCGCCGAGCTCGCGCGCCGTCGCGCCCGCCGCCGCGCCGCGCGCGACCATCATGGCCTTGAAGCCGTGCTTGGTGGCCGTGTCGGCGAGGGTGCGCGCCCGATCGAGGTTGGCGTCGACGATCAAGAGGACGTGATCGTCGGGCCCGAGAGGATCGGTGTCCCCCGTCCCCTGATTGACCAGCTCCTCGGCGTGCTCGGCCGGCGGCAAGGCCGCGACCATCGAGATCGGGCCGGTGATCACCGGCTCGCGTCGCCGGATCGAGCGCGGCACCGCGTAGCTGTCCGGCAGGTAGAGGGTGAAGGTGCTGCCGCCCATGGGCACGCTGACGAGCTTGATCTCGCCGCCGAGCATCCGGGAGATTTCCCGGCTGATCGCCAGGCCGAGCCCGGTCCCGCCGTATTTCCGGCTGGTGCTCCCGTCGGCCTGCTGGAAGGCCTCGAAGATGATCATCTGCTTGTCGGGCTGGATGCCAATGCCGGTGTCGCGCACGGTGAAGGCCAGCACCGAGCTTGCTCGATTGAGGTGCTCGTTGTCCAGGCTCCACCCGTGCGTCGCCGGCGCCACCTGGAGCGCGACGCTGCCGCGATCGGTGAACTTGAAGGCGTTGGAGAGCAGGTTCTTCAGCACCTGTTGCAGGCGCTTGGCGTCGGTGTGGAGCGAGCGCGGCAAGCCGGGGTCGAGCTCGAGATCGAAGCGGAGCTTCTTGGCGTCGGCCACGTGGCGGAAGGTCCGCTCCACGTACTCGCCCAGCTCCTTGAACGAGAGATCGCCGACGTCGAGGATCACCGTCCCCGACTCGATCTTCGACAGATCGAGGATGTCGTTGATCAGCGCGAGCAGATCGTTGCCGGACGAGTGGATGGTCTTGGCGAACTCGACCTGCCGACCGGTGAGGTTGCTGTCGGTGTTCTTCGAGAGCTGATCCGAGAGGATGAGCAGGCTGTTGAGCGGCGTGCGCAGCTCGTGCGACATGTTGGCGAGGAACTCGGACTTGTACTTCGAGGTGAGCGCGAGCTGCCGGGCCTTCTCTTCGAGGGCCTGGCGGGCCTGCTCGACCTCGCGGTTCTTGCGCTCGACCTCGGCGTTCTGCTCGGCGAGCAGGCGGGCCTTCTCGCCCAGCTCGGCGTTGGTCTGCTGCAGCTCTTCCTGCTGGCTCTGCAGCTCTCCGGCGAGCGACTGCGACTGCTTGAGCAGGTTCTCGGTGCGCATGTTGGCTTCGATGGTGTTGAGCACGATGCCAATCGACTCGGTGAGCTGATCGAGGAAGGCCTGGTGGGTCGGGCTGAAGCGATCGAAGCTCGCCAGCTCGAGCACGGCCTTCACGTGCCCTTCGAAGAGCACCGGCATGACGATGATGTTGAGCGGCGGCGCCTCGCCCAGGCCGCTGGTGATCGAGATGTAGTCCTTGGGCACGTTGACGAGGAGGATCTTCTCCCGCTCGAGCGCGCACTGCCCGACCAGGCCTTCGCCGAGCTTGAAGGTGTTGTCGACGTTCTTCCGCTCCTTGTAGGCGTAGCTGGCCAGGAGCTTGAGGACCGGCTCCTCCCTCGCGGGCTCCATGATGTAGAACACGCCCTGCTTGGTGCCGACGACGGGCGCGAGCTCGGAGAGGATGAGTCGACCGACGGTGAGCAGATCCTTTTGCCCCTGGAGCATCCGCGAGAACTTGGCGAGGTTGGTCTTCAGCCAATCCTGCTCGCTGTTCTTCAGCGTGGTGTCCTTGAGGTTGCGGATCATCTCGTTGATGTTGTCTTTCAGCGCGGCGACCTCGCCCTGGGCCTCGACCTTGATCGAGCGGGTCAAGTCGCCCTTGGTCACCGCGGTGGCGACCTCGGCGATGGCGCGGACCTGGGTGGTGAGGTTGGCGGCGAGCTGATTGACGTTGTCCGTCAGATCTTTCCACGTCCCGGCGGCGCCGGGCACGCTGGCCTGGCCGCCGAGCTTGCCTTCCGTACCGACCTCGCGCGCCACCGTGGTGACCTGATCGGCGAAGGTGGCCAGGGTCTCGATCATCCCGTTGATGGTGTCGGCGAGGGCGGCGATCTCCCCCTTGGCGTCGACAGCCAGCTTGCGCTTCAAATCGCCGTTGGCGACCGCGGTCACCACCTTGGCGATGCCGCGCACCTGGTTGGTGAGGTTACCGGCCATGAAATTGACGTTGTCGGTCAGGTCTTTCCAGGTGCCGGCGACGCCGCGCACCTCGGCCTGGCCGCCGAGCTTGCCTTCGGTACCGACCTCGCGCGCCACGCGGGTGACCTCGGAAGCGAAGGAGTTGAGCTGATCGACCATGGTGTTGATGGTGTCTTTCAGCTCGAGGATCTCGCCGCGGACGTCGACGGTGATCTTCTTGGAGAGATCGCCCTTGGCGACCGCCGTGGTCACGGTGGCGATGTTGCGGACCTGGCTGGTGAGGTTACCAGCCATCGAGTTGACGGAGTCCGTGAGATCCTTCCACGTTCCGGCGACGCCGCGCACCTCGGCCTGCCCGCCGAGCTTGCCTTCCGTACCCACCTCGCGCGCCACGCGCGTTACTTCGGAGGCGAACGAGTTGAGCTGATCCACCATGGTGTTGATGGTGTTCTTGAGCTCCAGGATCTCGCCCTTGACATCGACGG
>JBDTXR010000436.1:0-7719 GCA_040006075.1 Byssovorax sp.
GGCGCGAGGCCTCGTCGCGCGTGAGCCGCGCCGTGAGCGCGCCGCCGAGGAGGCTGGCGCTCTTGCCGAGGACGGTGACCGCGACGTCGTCCGGCGGATCGTGGCCGAGCAGCGTCTCCTTGGCGGCGCGGCAAGCGAGCACGAGCTGGCCGAAGCGCGCGGCGTCGAGCTTCGTTTGAGCTGCAACCATTCGCGCTTCGACCGCGTGGGCGAGGGCGAGATCCATGTTGTCGCCGCCGAGCAAGAGGTGGTGTCCGACGGCGACGCGGGCGACCTCGAACGGCGCCGTCGATCCCGCAGCGGCGCGCGAGACGCGGATCAGCGAGAGATCGGTGGTGCCGCCGCCGACGTCGCAGACCAGCACCAGCGCCTCGTCGTCGACGCCCTCGGCGGGCGCGAGGAGGGCCTCGATCCCGGCGGATCCGGCGCGGCTCATGAAATCGTAGAACGCGGCCTGGGGCTCTTCGAGGAGGCGCACCGGCAGGCCGACGCGCGCGGCCGCCGCGAGGGTGAGCTCGCGCGCGACCTCGTCGAACGACGCCGGCACCGTGAGGACCACCTCCTGCGCGGCGAGCGGGCGCCCGGGAAAGGCTTGATTCCAGGCGCGCGCGACGTGCGCGAGGAGCTTCGCCGCGGCGTCGACGGGCGAGACGCGGGGGAGCTCGGTGTCCTCTTCGGAGGCGCCCCACGGGAGGATCGGCGCTGTCGCGTCGACGCCGCGATGGCAGAGCCAGCTCTTCGACGAGGCGACGAGGCGACCCGGGACCTCACCGCCGCGGCGACGCGCGAGCTCGCCCACGACCCACGGCGCGTCGCCCCACGGATCCGCGGCGATCTCGCCGGCGATCGGCGCGTAGAGGAACGAGGGCAGGAGCGGGCGCGCGGCGACCTCGGTGGTCGTGACGAGCTGCGGGACGGGGAAGATCGCCGGTGGCGCGGAGCCGTCGAGCGGGGCCCACGCGACGACGGTGTGGGTGGTGCCGAGATCGATCCCGACGGCGAGGCGCGTGCGGTCGGAGGAGGCCGCCATGGCCGCGGAGGGTAGCAGCGAAGCGCGGCGCGGGGCGAGCGAGCGGCGTCGGCGACCACGGCGATGGACTCGACGTCCAGCCGAGTGGACAGCCTACCGTTCAGTCCAGAAGCGCGCGACGAGGGCGGCGCGGGAGTCGACGCCGGTCTTGTCGAAGATCGACGAGACGTGAAATGCGACGGTCTTCTCCGAGCATTCGAGGATCTCGGCGATGCTCTTGCTCGCGAGGCCTCGGGCGAGGTGCTCGAGGATCAGCGTCTGTCGCCCGGTGAGGCGGAAGCGACGGCGCCAGCGCAGCGCCGCGGGGGCGGGATCCGGCGCGGCGCGGTGGACGGCGAGCACGTGGCCGCCGCTGGAGAGGCCCTCGAGCGCTTGCAGCGCGAAGAGCGCGCCCGGATCGTCCGGTGACGAGCGGACGTACACGGCGTCGGCGAAGGCCCGCGCGTCGCGCGCGAGCAGCCCCCGCGCGGCTGCGTTGGTGTAGCGGACGACGCCGCTCGCCGAGAGGATCGCCGCGGGAACGGGGATCGTTTCGAGCGCCGCCTGGAGGGCCGAGCGCAGGAGGATCATCTCGGTGGAGCGGGAGATGGCCTCCGAGGGCTCCGAGGTCGAGCTCGAAGACGACGTGTCCACCGGGGTCGACACGGGCGCGCGCGCAGAGGTGGTGTGGAGCATGGCGCTCCGGGCCATCGCAAGGACGGTGCCGACCTCGATCGCTCACCCTTCCGCGCGGACCCCGAGCTCGATCTTCCAGCGCTCGTCGGGCTTCTGCGGCGCCACCGGGACGGCCTCGAGCAGCAGAGTGCCAATCGCGATTATCGAGCTGGAACGTGCGTCAGCTCGAGGTGCGGCGCTCGTTCGGCGCCCACCGCGAGGGCCGAGCTCGAGGGCTCACGCGAGGTGACCGCGTGATCCGGGACAGGAGATCTGGCCGCACGAAGCTCCTCGATCGGTCACGATGGTGATCGTCCGGTGAAGTAGCTGCTACTCTCCCGACGATGAGCGCCGGAGGCCGGAAGCTACCCATCCCCGCCACGATCGCGGACCTCCTCGCTCTGCCGGAAGAAGACCGCTACGAGATCGTCGACGGAGAGCTGATCCCCAAAGAGGCCGCGCGCGGCCCGCACGGGCGAGCGCAAGGAGAGGCGTTCCATCTGCTCAGCCCGTACCGCCGCCGCGCCGGTGGTCCGCCGGACCGCCCCGGCGGCTGGTGGTTCGCCACCGAGGTGTTGATCCAGCTCACCCCCCGGCAAGTGCGGCGCCCCGACGTGGCCGGCTGGCGGCGCGAGCGTCTGCCCGAGATGCCCACCGACACACCCATCACCGTTGTCCCGGACTGGATCTGCGAGGTGCTTTCACCTACCAACGCCGGCACCGACACCGTGACGAAGATGAGCCTCTATCACCAGAGCCACGTCGGCCATTACTGGATCATCGACCCGGAGCGGGAGACATTGACGGTGTACCGCTGGACCCCCGACGGCTACCTGTTTGCGCTCGGGGCTCGCCGTGGCGAGCGCGTTCGAGCCGAGCCGTTCGAGGTCGTGGAGCTCCAGGTCGGGGTGCTCTTCGGCGACGACGAGGATTGAGCGGCACTCCTTTCGAGGCTCGACGCGCCCGAGGGAGAGTGCCTGTATCGGTCGTTCAGGCGCAGGTGAGGCCTGATTTCTCGCTCCTTCTAGCTCCTGACGCCGGCGCCGGAGCGGGGCCGCGAGCGAGGAGCCGCGCTGAAGACCGCGCGATCCGCTCGCCGAGAACGGATAGCGAAGCACGATCCCCGTTCGTCGGTCTTGCTCTCCTCGCGGAGCGGAGCGACGGGTTCAAGGTGGTTTGAAGATCGCCTCCCTGCCGCGGGAGGTGATGAACACACCGACCAGATCGGCCGGAAACCCTTGTCCCATAGCAGTAGATCCGGCGTGATCCATATCTCCGAAAGCCCCGCGAAACGCTCGCTGCGCGCTGCTCTGGCTTCCTGCCGTTCGATGCGCTTCGTCGTGGGGCCTCGACTGCAAAGCCGGCGAGGCAGCGAGGGCGCGTGCCCTCACCTCCCACCGCTCACCCTTCCGCGCGCACCCCGAGCTCGATCTTCCACCGCTCGTCGGGCTTCTGCGGCGTCACCGGCACGGCCTCCAGCAGCAGAGTGCCAATCTCGGTGACCGCCGCATGGAGCTTGACGGGGACCACGTCCCCTTCGCGCCGCCCCTCGGCAGGCAGGGTGATCTCGATCGGCGAGAGCTCGGCCAGCTCCCCTTCTTTCCAGGCGTCGAGCTCGGTACCGGCCTGATCTTCGCGGCGGACCGAGGATCCGAAGAAGCGGAAGCGCACCGGCTCGCCCACCACGAGGCCGAGCTCGTGCGGCGGGAGCGTGGCCGAGGTGCCCTCTTCCATGCCGAACGGGGCGAGGCAAAGGGCGGTGATCGGCGGCTCGACGCCGGGCACGGCGGGGACGGCCGACTCGATGCCCACGTAGTACGCGCGGGCCGTGCCGCCGCGGATGCGGAGGCCGCGGCCGTGGCGCGCGAGGCCGTACGAGGCCGCGCCGCGGGCGACGGCGAGGTCGAGATCGGCGCCCTCGAGCACCCGGGCCGGCGGGGCGCCGTCGGCAGAGAGCCATGCGTTGAGAGTGCCAATCAGGCGCGCGGCGAGGGCGGTGCCCTTCATCACCCCTCCGTTGAAGAGGACCGCCGTCGGGTGGAGCAATTTCGGGGCGCGATCGCCGGCGTCACCGCGGCGCGCGGGCGGCGTGAAGCCGGGGATCTTCTCGACCGCGCCGACCTGGCGGCCGAGGAACGACGCGAGGTGACGGGTGATCGCCGCGTCGGCCGCGTACGGGAGGCCGATCTGGGTGAGGCCGACGCGGGCGCGGACCGAGGGCCGCGCGGTGGCCGGGACCTCGGGAAAGAAGCCGTCGACGAGCGTGGCCGTCACCTCGTCGCGGGTGAGCTCCGAGCGCAGACCGCCGCCAAACAGCTTCGATCCGCGCCCCGCGACCACGATCGGCGCCGACGCGAGCGAGGCGTCGTTGAGCAAGCTCTCCTTGGCGGCGCGGCACGCGTAGGTGAGCGCGCTCATCTGCCAGCGATCGATCTCCTTGCCCTCGGCGACGAGCTTTTGCCGGACCACGTGGGCCAGGGCGAGATCCATGTTGTCGCCGCCGAGCAGGATGTGATCGCCGACCGCGACGCGGACCAATTCGAGCGCGCCGTCCTGCTCCAGCGCGGCGATGGCCGAGAAATCGGTGGTGCCACCGCCGACGTCGATGACCAGGAGGACGTCGCCGATCTTCACCTCTTTGCGCCAGCGATCGCCGCGGGCGAGGGTCCACGCGTAGAGGGCGGCCTGGGGCTCTTCGAGCAGGGTGAGGTTCTCGATCCCGGCCGCGCCGGCGGCCTCGACGGTGAGATCGCGCGCGGCGGCGTCGAACGAGGCGGGGACGGTGAGAATGACCTCTTGCCGGGCGAGGGCGAGAGAAGGATCGTTTGCGGCAAAGCGCGCATCCCAGGCCTCGGCCAGGTGCTCCAGCAGGCGCCACGAGGCCTCGACGGGGGAGATCTTCTCGACGTCTTCCGGGGCGCCGAGGGGGAGGATCGATCCGCGACGATCGACCCCGGCGTGGCTGAGCCAGCTCTTGGCGCTGGAGACGAGCCGGGCCGGCGCGTCGACGCCGCGGGAGCGGGCATATTCGCCGACGACGAAGGCGCGCTCGGCGTCCCACGGCAGGGCCTGCGGGCCCTCGCTCGCGTGGGCGAGGTAGAGGAACGAGGGCAGCAGCGGGCGCGCGTCGAGGGTGCCTTGCGCGACGAGCTGGGGCGCGCTCAACACCTCGACCGCCGCCGTCGACTCGCCCTCTTCGATTGGCGCGTAGGCCAGGGCACAGTGGGTGGTACCGAGATCGATCCCGACGACGTAACGCGCGCTCACAGCTCGACCTCGGCGGGGGTGATCACGGTGCTGTCATGGCCCTTCACCGGCACGGGCAACACCAGATCGGTCGCGCGCCAGCCGCGGTGACGGAGGACTCCCTTGTACGGCGCCGCGCCCTGGACCTTGCCGCTGAGCTTGACGAGCGAGGGGCTGTAGCCTTCGGGGAGCGTCACCGTCGCGCCTTCTTCTTCGGTGCGGATCGGGGTGATCGTCGCGTGGGCGTGGAGCGCCTTGCGGCACCCCTCGTGCACCACGCGGGCGACAGCGCCGATCTCCACGTCGGGGAAGGTACCGATCTCCTGCTCCAGGAAGTCGATGAAGCGGCCGTCGCGCTGGAGCAGGGCCAGGAGCTGGAGCGCCGGATCCGCGGGCGGCGGCGCGGGGAGCTTCTCGCTCGCCTTCGAGACCGAGCGGATCGACTTGGGCGCGTCGTGCTCCGGCAGCGGCGTCGACGTCGGCGCGCGCGACGACGACGGCGGAGGGAGCTGCTCGGGCGCCGTGCGCGCGGCGAAGGCGCGCGCGGCGAACGTCGCGTCGAAGAGGACGCGAAAGAAGCACGCCCAGGCGAACCAGAGGCGGGTCGAGAACGGGAGGGTGGGATCGGGCTCGGACACGCGGCGATGGTAGCCCGTCCCGCGGCGGCGGGCTCGTTTCCCACAGGTGCCCGGCGCGCGAAGAAGGCCGACGGTCCGTCGCGAGCTCCGAAGGGCGCGCGCGAAGAAGGCCTCAAGTGCCCTTGCGAGGCGCCGTTACCCCGAGCGAATCGCCATGCCCAGCCCCGTCAAAACGATCGACTTCGGCCATGATCACCCCCCTGGAGACTGGACGCGCCTCGGGCTCGTGCTCGCGGGGATCGCGGTCGGCGTCGCGGTCTTCGCGCTCGCGCTCGCGTCGGCCACGCACGCTCTCGGGATCATCCCCGAGCTCGCGCGGTGCCGGAGCGCAGCGCGCGCCGCGAGCGCCGCCGACGTGGCGATGCTCGATCAGGAGATGAGCCTGCGCGCGTATCTGATGACCCGCGACGCGCGGCACCTCGACGCCTACCAGCGCGCGGACCTCGATCGCGCGGGCCACAGCGAGGAGATCCAGGCCTACGCCGCGCCCGTCGCCGAGCTCACTGGCACGCTCCGCCGAGCGCAGGTGGCCGAGCAACGCTGGCGCGACGGGTGGGCCCACCTCGCCGCGGCGCCCACGGAGAGCGGCTATCGGGCCTCGCGGCAAGAGGGCAAGTCGCTCTTCGACGCCTATCGAAGGGAGCAGTCGGCCTTCGCCGGCGCCCTCGATCAGCGGCGAGATCGCCTGTCACGGCAGGAGTACGCGGCGATTGGCGTCCTCGGCGCGCTGGCGCTCACGGCCTTGCTCGCGGTGCTCTCGCTGGTCCTTCGCGATCGGCGCGAGCCCGGCGAGGCGATCGCCCGCCCGGCGAACATGGCGCTGTACATCCGTACAGCTATGCGCTAGCTCCAGGGTATGTCCGCTCGATCTCGCAAGCTCTCCGCCGCAGAGTCCCTGGCGCGCGACGAAGGCCCCTGGGAGTTTCCCTCGGACGATCCCGGGGTGATCGAGATCGCCGAGGTCTCCGAGATCGCCGAGATCGCCGAGCGCCCCGAGAACGACGAGGGAGCGCGGCCCAACGAGCCGATCTGCCTCGCGTGCGGCGGTGACGGCTCGCGCCACGAGGGGTGTGAGCACGCCGAGGTCGCGCGCCTCGTCGCCCCATCGCGCGCCGCGAGCGAGATGATCGCGCGGCTCCGCGCGGCCGCGGCCGAGCACCGGGCCGCCTCCCGCGCCCTGCGCGCGCTGGTGACCTCCGAGCTCTCGCGCGACCGCGCCGAGCTGACCACGAAGAAGCCAGTCGAGGCGCCGGCCAGGACGGCCACCGACGCCGAGCAGGGTCCGTGTCCCCGCTGCGCCGAGCGCGAAATCGAGGGCACCCCCACGGTGATCACCGCCGCTCGCGCCTCGCGAAAGCGAGGACGCGCCCCGGTCGATCAGCAATCGCTCCCCTTCACGAAGCGCCCCGGCCCGGCTCCCGCCGACGATCTCGACGATCCGGGCGAGAGGACCATCGAGCGACTGCTCCCCTGATCCTCCCACGACAGACTCTCACGGAGCAGGCGTCCGCTCGATCTGCGGCTCGAGCTCGTTCACGGTGGTGGTCACCGACAGCGATCCTTGCACCATGGTCGCCAGCCGCTCTCCCAGCACCACCTCTGCCCCCTGCCCCCCGGCGCTGGTGGTGTAAATCCAGGCAAAACACCGCCTCCCCTTGCCGCCAAAGGCCATGGCGACCCCGCGCAGATCCTCCCCCGCCCTGGCCTTCTTCCCCATCAACGCCGGCGCGATCACCCCCACCTCGACCACGGTATCGAACCCACTCGGCACATCCACCGCGTGCTTCTCGACAATATCCGCGCTCTCCCGCTCGGGGATCTTCCGCCAGAACCGCGCCCGCTCCTCACAGCGAGCCCGATTCATCACCGCGTCTTCCCGCCACCCCTTCAAAACAAGCTCCGACCCGCTCGCCGCATGCCGCGCGACAAACCAGCTCGAATCATGATCATCAATCCGCCACCCCTTCCCATCCGGCAAAGGCAGCTTCAACCCAAACCGCAAAGAAACAAACTCCCCACTCACCCCATCCCCCAACCCCTTGACCCGAGCCTCCACCACCGGCACGGGCTTCACCGGCACCACCGCCGGACCCACCACCGCACTCTCACACCCCAAAACCCCAAACAAGCAGAGCCCCCCCAGGCCCCACC
>JBDTXR010000437.1:0-7664 GCA_040006075.1 Byssovorax sp.
CCCGACGCGCTTTGCGCGTCGTTTTGTCTCGATGGGGCCGCGAGCGGCCCCAAACCCCCGACGCGCTTTGCGCGTCGTTTGTCAGCTTCGCTGATGCGTTGATCGCGCCGGACCTGTCGGCCTGTTGCTACCGTTGACGGTCGGGCATCATCGTTGACGACTTCTCAGTATCGTTGATGTCGTTTCACAACGTTGCGTGGTGGGGCGTGGCGTTGACGACGTGGCCCGCTCACTGCGGCGCGCGGCGAGCTTCGATCGCGGCGATGGCCTCTTTGAGCTCGGCGCGGTTACCGAAGCACTCGTAGCAGTCGCCGCGGCGGAAGAAGCCGCAGCCGGTCGTGGCCATGGGCTGCTTGAGGTACGAGAGGGAGCGCGCGTCGCCGGCGTCGCGGGCGCGCGTGAGGAGGGGTTTGCGGCCGCAGGGGAGGGCGGCGCGGAGCTCGATGGCGACGAGGAGGGCAGGGGACGCGGCGGCGCGCACGACCGGATCGTCCAGGAGCTTGGTGGCGCGGTCCTTCGGGTACTTGGCGGTCGTGGCCGTGGTGGCGAGCTCGAAGAGCAGATCGGGGCCCGCGCTGCCCATCTTCGTGGCGATGAGATCGAAGGCCTGCGCCGCGACGTCGGGCGGGCCGCTCGCGGCGAGCACGAGAACCCGCCGCACGTCCTCGTCGTCGGTCGTCTTCGGCGCCACTTCGAAGAGGCGGCGCGCGACGCCGATCGCGGCCAGGTAGCCGGCCTTGTCGGCCGCGTGCGCGAGCATCAGGGCCTCGAGCACCGCCGGATCGCCGGGGAACTTCTGCGCGAGCGGACCGAGCGCGACGAGGCCGCCGGCGCGCGCGGCGTCGAGCTCGGCGGGCGTCGCCGTGGTCGGCGCGGGCGGCGGATCGTCGTCGTTGGTGACGATGCCCGCGGCGCCGGTCCCCGCGCTGCCCGTGGTGCTCGCGACGGCGACGTCCTCGAGCGCGTCGAGGGTCTTCGGGCTGCGCACGGCGACCGCGAGGAGCACCACGACGGTGATGCCCAGCAGGCCGAGCCACGAGAGCAATGCCCGCGCGGGGACGTCGCGGAGCGGCATGGGGAGCGTGGCGATCATCTGATCGAGCGGCCCGTCGAGGTGCGGGCTCGACCCGCGCGGCAGCGAGGCCATCGACCCGCGACCCGCGGCGATCGTCGGCATCGCGACGGGCAAGCTCGCGGCGGCGGCGCGCGGGTGCGCAGGGATCGTCGCCTGATCGGAGCGGATCGGGCGCGCCGGCTCCGACGTGGCCGCAGCGAACGGGAGGCCGTCGATCGCCGCCACCACGTCGTGCGCGCTGGTGAAGCGCGCGCGCGCATCCTTGTTCAGGAGCCGCATCACCAGCGCTTCGACCGCCGGTCGGACCACGCCGCCGGGGATCATCGCCGTGAGCGGCGGAGGCGGCGCCGTCGTCACGAGGCGCGTGAGCTCGCCGCGATCGACGGCATCGAAAGGCCTTCGTCCCGCGAGCATTTCGTAGAGCATCACGCCGAGCGCGTAGAGATCGGCGCGCGCGTCGACGCTGCCGCCGAGCGCCTGCTCGGGCGCCATGTACTCCGGCGTCCCGTACGGCACACCGGCCTGCGTCAGCGGCGGGCGCCCTGGGTGCCGCCCCGCCTCGTGCTCGACCGGGACCTTGGCGATGCCGAAATCGAGGACCTTCACTACGTCCGAGGCCGCGCCCTCCCGCACCAGCATCACGTTCTCGGGCTTGAGATCACGGTGCACGATCCCGATCGCGTGCACGGCGTCGAGGCCGAGGGCGATCTGTCGCGCGATCCGGAGCGCGCGCTCTTCGGGCAGCGGCCCGCGGTTCACCACCGCGCGGAGATCCTCGCCCTCGAGGTAGTCGAGCACCAGGAAGCACGAGCCGTCGTCGAGGCGCCCCACGTCCCGCGACGCGGCGATGTTCGGGTGCACGACGCGGCCCAGCGCCACGGCTTCGCGTTCGAAGCGCGCCACGGCCTCGGCGTTCCCGAGCATCTCGGGGTGGAGCACCTTGATCGCCACGCGGCCGCGCGTCGTGACGTCCTCCGCCCGGTAGACCGCGCCCATGCCGCCGCCGCCGACCACCTCGTCAACGCGGTAGCGCCCCGAGATCACCTGGCCGAGGAGGCGCCGCGGATCGCCGTGCGCGCCGCCGAGCTGTCGCGGATCGTCCATCGCGCCGGGATGTTACAGGACGGCGCGCGGCCAACCACGCGCGAACTCGTGCTATCGCGGGGACGTGAGCGCCGGCCCGCCTTCTCTCGACGACGCGCGGTCGCAGCGCTTCACCGGCGCGCTGCGGCGGGCCCTCGCCGCGCGGGCGCCGCGGCGGAGCGAGGCCGCCGGCGCCAAGGCCGCCGCGGTGCTGGTGGCCCTGTTCCCGGGCCCGAGCGGCGATCCGCACGTGTGGCTCGTGCTGCGCCCCATGGCGTTGCGCTCGCACAGCGGCCAGGTCGCCCTCCCGGGCGGCAAGCGCGACGCCGAGGATCCCGATCTGATCACCACGGCGCTGCGCGAGGCCGAAGAAGAGATCGGCCTCCCGCGCGCCGCGGTGGAGATCCTGGGCGAGTCCGACGATCTCGTCACGGGCACCGGCTACGTGATCACCCCCGTCGTCGGCTGGATCCACGCGCCGTTCACGCCGGCGATCAACCCCCACGAGGTGAGCCGCCTCTTCTCCGCCCCGTTCGCCACCTTCCGCGACGCGGGCCTGATCGAGCTGATCCCGATCGAGACGCTCCGCCGCCTGGTGCGCGCGTACCGCATCGAAGGCGAGATCGTCTGGGGCGCGACCGCGGCGATCCTCTCCGCGCTGGCCGAGCGCCTCGCGACGCACGCGCCGTGAACGACGGATCCCATGGGGAGCCAGCGTTGCCCGCTGTTGCCCGCTGTTGCCCGGCGCTGGACGACTGGATCCAGCGGGCCACAAACGAAGACGGGGCAGGCTCTCAGGCCTGCCCCGCTCGTTTCATCGGCTCTTCAGCCGATCAGCCGTAGGGATCGGCCTCGGGCTTCGGCTTCGGCGGGGGCTTCGGCCTGTCGACCGGCGGGGTCGTCACCGTCGGCGGCTTGACCACCGGCGGGGGCTTCGGCGGCTCGGGCGCCGCGGTCTTGACGACTGCGGCCGCGGTCGCCGTGGGCACCGCCGAGGGCGTCGCGCCGGCAGAAGACGACGCCGACGCCGTGGGCGCCGCCGTCATCGTCGGCACCGGGGCCGCGGTCATCGTCGGCATGGGCGCCGCGGTCATGGTCGGCACCGGCGCGGTCATCGCGGTGGGGGCCGTGTTCTCGGGCGTGCTGCCCGTCGTCGAGCTCGGGTCGGTGCGACCGAAGAGCAGCCACGCGGCCGCGCCGAGGCCGGCCACGACGAGCAGGATCGTCAGCATCTTCCCGCTGCCGCCGCTCTCCTCCGGCTCCTGCATCAGGGGCTTGGGCGCGGGCTTCGCGGCCACCGCGCGGTCTTCTGCGGCGGGCTTCGCCTTCTCCGCGGGCTTCGGCTTGGGCTCTTCCTTGACGGCGGCCTTGGGCTTCGCGGCGGGCTCTTCGTCCTTGGCTGCGGCCTTGACGACCGCGGCGACAGCGACGCCGACCGCTTCGGCCTTGACGTCGTCTTTCTTCGCCTCGGCCTCCTTGGCGTCGTCGTCCTTCTTCGCCTCGGGCTCCTTCGCGGGCTCGACCTTGGCGGCGGCCTTCGCCTCTTCCTTCGCGACGGCGGCGGCCTTGGCCTCCTCCTTCGTCGGAGCCTGGAGATCCTTCAGATCGTCGAGCGATCCACCGGCCTCCGCGAGCGCTTGCTTGAGCAGCTCTGCGGCCTGCTTCATCACCGTCCGCTCTTCCGGCGGCGGCATTTCCTTCTCGGGGTTGGTGCGCGGGAAGAAGCCATCGTCTTTCCCCGCCGCGTCGGCAGTCGACTCTTTCTTGTCGTCGCCCTTCGCGGAGCCGCCGATCGATCCGAGGCCGAGCATCGTCGAGGCGCGCTTCTGCGCGGGCTTGACCGCGGCGCCTGCCGCTGCGGGGTTCTCGATCCTCTTGGTCGCGTCGTCGGACGCGGGCTCCTCGCTCGCCGCGCCGCTGCCGTCCTTGCCGGCCTCGAACGCCGACGCGGTACCCTCCGGTTGCGACTCGACGAGGCGCTGGATCAGGCCCTTTGATTTGTCGTCGATCTTGATGAACTTCACGCCCATGCCGGCGGGCGACTCGAGCCCGGGCTCTCCGGCGTCGCGCTTCCAGACGACGCGGCCGACACCGGCGAGAACCGACTGCTCATCCTGGATCCGGATCTCGAACTTGAGCAGCGTACCGGGCGGAAAAGGCGACGGGGTCTTGATGAAGATGCCGCCGCGGCTCACGTCGTGCGAGTGGTGCTCGATGAACTCATCGACCGTCGCGCTCTTGTAGCGAACGGTCATGCTGAGCACCTTTGCTCGCGGATCTTTTCGTGTGTCCTGGGCCATCAGGGTGAACTCCGGGCTGGATCGGCGAGACTGCCGACGTCGCGCGCAGACGCAGCACGGCATGTTACCTTCGGTCGGGGGCGAAACTCAAAAATGATGGTCGAGCTGTTGTCTTTCTCGGCTCGGCAGGGAATTCGCCGAGGATTGGCGCGCTCGCGCGGGTGAGCTGCGCCCTGATGCGGCGAGCCCACGCCGGTGGCCGGGCCTCCGTGGTAAGGTCCGCGCCCTCGAATGGCCGCCCGCGATCACTTCCGCGCGCACGCTCGGCGTCGCGTCGAGCTCGGCGCCGTGCTCCGCTCTCCCGGCGGCCTCACGCGGCAAGACGTGCGCATCCGCGATCTCGGCCTCGGCGGCGTGTGCATCGAGCTGCCCGAGGTCGACGCCGCTCCGCGCGATCTCGGCCGCGCCGCCGCGCGCCCCGGCCCCGTTGCGCTCGAGCGTGAAGCGTCCGTGACGCTCGAAGTGCTGGCCCCCTCGCTCTGGGATCCGCTGGTTCTAGCGGGGAAAATCGCCTGGATCCGTCGCAGCGGCCCCGGCCGCGCCACCCGCGCCGGCGTGCGCTTCGAGCACCGCGAGCCCAGCGCGCTCTACGCGCTCTTCCAGCTACTCGGCGCCCACGCCTACGACGCCTAGGAGCCGGGTGCTTCGCGCCGATACGGGCGCGCCGCCTGCGTTGTCGTCGTCACCGTACGTGCGTACGGCTCCTCCTCCGCCTTGGCGGCGCACCGTCTCGACGCGAATCACCTGCGGCTCCGGGAGCCTTCTCGTCGCTGCGCGGGCAGAGGATTGAGCTCGAGAGCAGATCTAGCTGGGGCGATCGCGATCAGAGATCCTTGAGCTTGCCCGGGAGCCGGCGGCGGATCTCCGGATCGCTGCTGAGCGCGACGCGGCGCCCCGTCTGGTTGAATTGCCAGGTGTAGAGCCCGCCGAGGATCGCCGAGATCGCCGCGGCCACAGCGAGGAACGGGACCGCGAGCATCAGCGAGAAGAACGCGAGGACCTTGAAGCCGACGACGACCACGACGGTCGCCAGCGCGACGATCTTCCAGGGCGCGGCGTACGCCAGGCCGAGTCCCGGGACGATGCCGGCGAGGAGGACGCCCGTCGCGATCTTGCGCGGCGGCTGCCCGCCCGCGAGGAACTTCGACGCGCCGCCGATCCCGAGGCGCTGCTGGATCACGCTGCCCACCGCGGCGTTGCGGAGCGTGCTCACGAGCGAGTCGCCTCGACGCTTCGTCGTGAGCCCGCGAACGCGGTACACGGCGACGCCTTCGGCCGCATCGAAATCGGCGTCGAGGTGACCCTCTTTCGTCATCCGCTCGAGGTGTCGCCCGGCCTCGCTCGCGCCGATGCGCAGGCCGACAACGACGTTGGCCACCGTCAACGGTGTCCCCTCGCTCGCGAGCTCGACGGCGGCGATCTGAAACTGCGGGTAGTCCACGACGTCGGTTCTATCACGAACGCGCGCATGACGAGCGAAGGGGCGGCCGCGCGCGCCCCGTCGTCACTTGATCTGAAAGGCCTGTTCTGGCCGCGCCGAAAATGAAGCAGCGCCGGCGTCGACGCGGCCGCGAAGCGGTCGCGGGGGTATGGGGCAGAGCCCCATCGAGACTAAAACGCGACGACCGGGCCGACCGTCGGAGCGAAGACGAAGCCCGACGTCGGCACCATGATCATGACCTTGAGCTCGGCCGCTACGCCGAACGTCGGCGTGATGCCGTAGGTGGCGCCCGCGCCGAGGCCGATGAAGCCGAGGCCCGTGATCTGGTAAGCGTCGACGTCGACGAGCTTCCCGTTGGGACTGGTCTTCGAACCGCACGTCTTCGCCGTCGTGCCGGCGACGTCGCAGACCTTGATCGGAACCGACGCGTTCACCTGCGCGGCGCCGCCGCCGACGAAGGCGTAGGGACGCAGCTTCTTGCCCTCGAAAAAGCCGAGGAAGTGGTAGGTCGCGCGCGCTTCGAAGTGCAAGGGGTGGAAGCCGAGCGCCGGGCCTTCGCCGTTGGCGAGCGCTCCATTCTTGAGCGTGTTGCTGGGCGTGGGCGAGCCGCCGAACGCGAAGCCGAGGCGCACGCCGAGCGTGAGCGGGATGCTCGCGACGAGCTGGCGATCGTAGCCGGCGAGCGCGCGCACGTCGGCGAAGCTGCCGCCGCCGACGATGCCGTTCGTCCCGGTCTTCGTCACGGCTTTGCCTTCGAACTGAGTCGAAGTCCCGGCGATGAAGCAAGCATTCGAGGCCGCCGACGCTGCAGAGCACACGTCGCTCCGGCTGCTGACCATGAGCCAGTCGAACTCGGCGCCGAGGCTGACGAGGTTGCGCTTGCCGCCCTTCGCGTCCTTGTCTTTCTTCGAGCTGTCGTCCTTGCCCTCTTCGCAGGCGCCGTTGAGGCATACGAGGCCCTCGGAGCACTGCTGCGTCTCTTCACAGCTCGCGCCCCAGCCCTTGTCGCCGCGCTTGACGCCGGGGGTCGCGCCGCCCGCTCCGCCGGCCGCAGGACAGCCCGGGAGACCCGGCGGACAGTCGACCTTTTCCTTGCACTGATCGGGGGCCTTCTGCCCCGGGAGCGTGGGCGCCTCGCCCTCGATTTCGCTCTTGATCGTGACCTTGTAGGGATCCTTCGTGGTGCCGAGGGTGCCCGCCGCCTCGCCGCTCTCGTCGGTGAGCGCGAAGAAGTACTTGATGTCGCCGGTGGTGGTGACGTCGTCGCACGGGATCTCCCCGCCGAAGCCCTTGCCCATCTTCTTGAGCTCGACGGACTTGTACGTCTTCGAGCCGAAGGGCTTGTAGCGAAGGGTGACCTTCGATGTCGGCTGCTCGTCCGACGGCTCCATGTAGATCGGGACGGGCGTGTTCACCGCCTGCTCGGGCGGCGCCTTGTGCGTGCCCGCTTCGCCGTCGCCGACGGGGGGCTTCTTGGTGCCCCCCGTCCCGCTCGGCGTGGAGCCGCCGCCGGCCGACTTCTTCGCTTCGGCGAAGGCCTTGTCGAGGTCGGGGTTGGTGAGCGAGGTGTCGACGGTGACCGTCGGATCAGCCTTCAAACCAAGGATGAACTCGTCTTTCGCCTGATCGAGCTTGCTCATGCCGGCGCCGTAGATGGTGCCGAGCGAGACGTGGATCTTGGCGACGACGGCGGGCGAGCAGCCGTCGGTCCCGCACTTCTTCAGCGCGTCCTTGAGCTTGCCGGTGGCCTTCGGAAAATCCGCGT
>JBDTXR010000438.1:0-7620 GCA_040006075.1 Byssovorax sp.
CTGAACTCGATCCGACAGACGCTCTTCCCGTGCGCCTACCAGCTCCCGCCGGCGGGGCAGTTCGATCCCACGAACCCCGCGGTGACGTACATCTTCGGAGCGCCGGGGCCGCTCACGATCCTGCCGCAGACCCAGGTGGCGAACCTCGCCGCGTGCGGCGCCACCGGCGGCTTCTACTACGACAACAACGCGAGCCCGACGCAGGTGATCCTCTGCCCGGTGCTCTGCGCCACGCACCAGGTCACCGACCTCAGCGCGATCAAGCTCGTGATCTCGTGCCCCACGAAGTACACGGCCTGGAACGCGCCGCCGCAGATCTACCAGGGCGTCTGTCCTCCAGGGACGCAGGTGCAGTGGGGGCTCTTCGGCTACGACGCCATCGCGCAGAGCAACTCCAACGTGGTCTTCACCGTGCAAGCGGCGACGACGCAGGCCGGCCTCGCCGCCGCGGCGGCGGTCCCTCTCGCCATCGCGCGGTCGACGCCGACCGACACGCAGGTGTGCCCGGTGCCGAAGATCCCCGCGCAGATCCCGGTTCCCACGTGCGCGCCGATCGATCTGTACACCAAGCTCGGCGGGCTCCCGGCAGCGCGCTACGACTTCCTCCAGCTCTCGATGGCCTTCAATCCCAACACGTTGCAGACCGTGACGCCCACCGTGACTGATTGGCAGATGACCTATTCGTGCGTGGCCGATCAGTGATCGCTCGGCGCCCTTCAATCCTCGGTCCGAGCGGGCGGGCGCTCTTCGTCGGCTCGGCTCTCCTCGGGGTCTCCTTCGCGCTGGGCGCCTGCGGTCAAGCCAAGCCCGTCGTCCCGCCGCCGCACCCGACGACGTCGAGCGTGACGGGGAGCGGCGGCGGTCCAAGCGGCACCGGCGGCGCGGGCGGCACCGGCGGTGAGGGTGGCGCCGGCGGCGTCGGCGGCGCGCCCCCGCCGGGCTGCGGCGACGGCAAGGTGGTCTTCCCCGAACAGTGCGACGGCGCCGATCTCGGCGGCGCCACGTGCAAGAGCGTCGGCTTCGAGGGCGGCGCGATCTCCTGCGGCAAGAGCTGCCAGCTCGACGAGTCGAAGTGCACCGACAAGGAGCTGTGCACCGACGGCGTCGACAACGACAAGGACACCAAGACCGACTGCGCCGACAGCGACTGCGCGCTGGCCTGCGCGGCCTCGTGCACGGCCGACGCGCTCACGGTGATCGCCCCGGATTTCCTGGTCGTCGCCGGCGACACCACCGGCCACGCCAACCTGCTCCACGCCTCGTGCTCGGCGATGAACGGCGCCGCGAGCGGCCCGGAGATCGTCTATCAGGCCACGATCAACGTCACCGGCGTCCTCGATCTTTCGCTCCTTTCCGACGCCGATCTCGGGGTCTCGGTGCGCAGCGCCTGCGCTCAACAACCGACCGAGCTGGGCTGCGCCGACGACCAGTCGGGCTCGCAGGCGACCGAGCGGCTGAAGCTCCCCGTGAAGGCCAACGACACGGTGTTCCTCGTCGTTCAGGGGCACACCGCCGCCGACGCGGGCAGCTACTCGCTCACGGTGAAGAGCCGCGCGGTCACCTGCGGCGACGGCTTCACCGACGCTCCCGAGCAGTGCGACGACGGCGCGACGATGTCCGGCGACGGCTGCAGCGCGCAGTGCACGATCGAGTCGAGCGAGACCGAGCCCAACGGCATGACGGCGCAGGCGAATACCTACATTCCCCCGTGGTTTGGGGCCATTTCGCCCGCGGGTGACGTCGACACGATCAAGATCAACATCCCCACGAAGTCCACGCTCACCGCGACGATTGGCGACTTCGACGGAGGGTGCCAGTCGGGCGCGCTCGACAGCTACCTGGTCGTCCTCGACCAGAACGGCACCACCATGCTCGCCACCGACGACGACGGCGGCGTCGGCAGCTGCTCTTCGACGCAGGTCCCCAACCTCGCCCCGGGCGCGTACTACGTCCGCGTCTCGGCCTCGCCCAAGGCCCTCGACCCCACGTTCGCGTACAAGCTCGCGCTCGCGCTCACCATCGACATCTGCGGCGACGGCGTCGTCACCGGCGGCGAGCAATGCGACGACGGGAACCTCGTCGCGGGCGACGGATGCGGCACCACCTGCCAGCTCGAGATCACCGAGAAAGAGCCGAACAACGCCTCCGCCAACGCCAATCCGTACAAGGCGAAATGGCGCGCGCAGATCGCTCCCGTGGGCGACGTCGACGTGGTCTCGATCAAGGTTCCTGTCGCCGGCTCCACGCTCCTCGCCGAGGTCGTCGACGATGGCACCGGCGACTGCGCCTCGTTCAAGATCGTCAGCCACGTCGACATCCTCAACGCCGACGGGGTCAGCGTCCTCGCGTCGGGCAACGGCGCCGGCGGGAGCTACTGCGCGTTCGCCAGCGCGGCGGCCTTGCCGGCGGGCACGTACTTCGTTCGCGTGCTCGCCTCGAACCTCGCGCAGCCCGGCGTCAGCGACACCTTCGGCTACGGTCTCGACCTCACCTTGCAATAGCGTCGCAGCGCCGCCGGGGCTGCGAAACAAGCGCTTCGCGGTTGACCCGCGCGCCCGCCGCGACCACCCTCCGCGCGTGGCTCAGCGCAAAAACTACCTCTTCGTCTGCACCAACCAGCGGCCCGACGGCACGCCCAAGGGCTCGTGCGCGGCGCGCGGCGCGGTGCAAATCCAGGCCGCGCTGAAGGCCGGCCTCGCCGAGCGCGGCCTCGCCAAGCTCGAAGCGCGCGCCTGCGCCTCGAGCTGCACCGACGTCTGCTGGGCCGGCCCGATCATCGCGGTCGAGCCCGCGGGCTACTTCTACGGCCGCGTCACGCTGGCCGACGTCCCGGCGATCCTCGACGGCCTCGTCGCCGGCACGCGCGTCGAGCGCCTCGTCCTCCCGCCGCACGACTTCGACGAAGCGACGGCGCGCCCGCCGCTGCCGGTGCCCCCCGCCGCGCCGAAGCTGTAGAGCCGCACCGCGTGGTCGGGTTCGAGCTGACCGAGTCCCTGGCGGGCCGCTTCCGCCTCGCGGCCGATGGGATCGAGCGACCGATGACGCTCACGATCCGCGGTAGATCCAGCTCGATCGCGAGCTTTCTCCGCCACCCGGGTCTGTTCATCGTCGGCGAGATCGACGCTCCCGGCTTCGCCGATCGTCGCGCCGTCATCGGCTCGCTCGACGCCCCGAACCTCCTCGTCGATCCGCGGATCACCTATGCGTTCACGTTCTCCGACAACGATCGCGCAATGCACACGTTCGCCGGTGAAAAGCGGCTGATCCGCGGCAGCCTCGTCGAGTCGTTCACCCTGCTCACCGGCGTGATCCGCGACGCGCGCGAGCAGACCGTCGCCGACGTGCTCCTCCGCTTCGACCTCCGCGGCGATCTCGGCACCTTCGCCAAGAGCCTGCGGATCACGCGCTGAAGACCTTCCGGGCCGCGCCCCGCCGCGCTAAGCAGCGAGCATGCGCAGGCTCGATCCGCAGGAGACCACGATCCTCGTCGTCGACGTCCAGGAGAAGCTCGCCGCCGCGATGCCTCCGGCCGCGGTGGCCGACGTCACCCGCGCCGCCACGGTGCTGCTCGAAGCGGCGGCCACGTTCGGCGTCCGCGTCATCGCCACCGAGCAGTACCCGCAGGGCCTCGGCCGCACCCTCGCGCCGATCGCCGATCTCCTCAGGACCCACCGTTCGCCGGTGATCGAGAAGGTCGAGTTCTCCGCGTGCGACAACCGCGACTTCGAGCGCGCGTGGGCGTCGACGCGATCGAAGACGGCCATCGTGCTGGGCATGGAGGCCCACGTCTGCGTCTTCCAGACCGTCCGCGAGCTCACCGCGCGCGGGATCAGCGTCATCGTCCCCATCGACGGTGTCGCCTCGCGCCGCGACGATCACCGCGTCGCCGGCCTCGAGCTCTGCCGCTCTGCGGGGGCGCTCCTGTCAACGATGGAGTCCATCGTGTTCGACTGGCTCCAGCGCGCCGGCACCCCGGAATTCAAGAAAATCTCGAAGCTGGTCAGGTAATTCTGTCGAGCCTGGACAAAGTGCCACCTCGCGTGACATGTTGTCGGCATGGTTGACGACTTGTCTGGATCGAGCGGCTCTGGGCGGGATCTCGATCCGCCCACCTCACCGGATGCGCCCACCGTCCTCGTGGTCGACGACGAGCCCTCCAACCTCGCGTCGATCGAGAAGATCTTCCAGCGCGACGGACTCCGCGTGCTCACGGCCGACGGGGCCAAGGCCGCGCTCGAGATCGTGCGGACCCACCGCGTCCAGGTCGTCCTCACCGACCTGATGATGCCCGGCGTCTCGGGCCTCGAGCTGCTCCGCGCGCTCAAGCAGATCGCGCCCGACACCGAGGTGGTGATGATGACCGCGTACGGCACCGTCGAGACCGCGGTGCAGGCCATGCGCGAGGGCGCGTACGACTTCGTCGAGAAGCCGCTCAAGCGGATGACGATCATCAAGAGCGTGCGCAAGGCGGCCGAGCGGCAGTCCCTCGTCGCCGAGAACCGCTCGCTCCGCAACGAGATCAAGCTCCTGACCAAGCGCGAGATCGTCGGCTCTTCGCCGGCGTTGCGGCGCGTGCTCGACGTCGCCACGCAGGCCGCGCCGTCGTCGGCGACGGTGCTGGTGCTCGGCGAGAGCGGCACCGGGAAAGAGCTGGTGGCGCGCTTCATCCACGATCACAGCGCTCGATCGCGCGCGCCGTTCGTCGCGGTCAACTGCTCGGCGATCCCCGAGACGATCCTCGAGGCCGAGCTCTTCGGGCACGAGCGCGGGGCCTTCACCGGCGCGCTGACCAAGCGCGAGGGCCGCTTCGCGCGCGCCACCGGCGGCACGCTGTTCCTCGACGAGATCGGCGAGCTCTCGCCCTCGGTGCAGGTGAAGCTGCTCCGCGTGCTGCAAGAGGGCGAGTACGAGCCCGTCGGCGGCGACACCGTCCGCGCCGACGTGCGCATCGTCGCCGCCACCAACAAAGATCTCCGCGCCGAGGTCGCCGCGGGGCGCTTCCGCGAAGACTTGTTTTACCGGCTCAACGTCATCGCCGTGACCGCGCCGCCGCTGCGCTCGCGCCGCGAAGACATCCCGCTCCTGGTCGATCATTTCCTCGGCGTGTACTGCGCGAAGAACGCCCGCGCGCGCCTCGAGGCCCCGCGCGAGGTGCTGAAGATCCTGGTCGACTACTCGTGGCCCGGGAACGTGCGCGAGCTCGAGAACGTGATCGAGCGCGCCGTGGTGCTCTGCCGCGCCGAGAAGCTCAGCGAGGCCGATCTGCCAGACTATGTCCATCAGGTCGAGGGCGCGGAGCCGAGCACGCTGACCTTCTCCGTCGGCACCCCGCTCGATGAGGTCGAGCGCCGGCTGATCCGCGAGACCCTCCGCCACGCCCGCGGCGACAAGTCGGTCGCGGCGCAGCTCCTCGGCATCTCGACGCGGACCATTTACCGGAAGCTCGGGGAGCTCGAATGAGGCCGCTCACGATCGCGTTGTCACTTTGGCACGAGCCCCCGGGCGGGCGCGCGTCGCCCTGTCAGCTTGGCGAGGGAGCCCGATTTCGAGCCGGATTTCCGCGTCGATTTCAGCCGTTGACCCCTGGCACGGCACTCGCTTAGGAGGATGTTGGCGCATGGGGTTTGACGCAGTTTTCAAGCGATACTTCGCGGCGGTCGTTTGCCTTCTCATCGGAGTGGCGGCGTACTTCCAGGCGTCCGGCATGGGGCAGCTCGTGGGCGCCACCGTCGCGCTCGATCCGTCGGCCACGCCGGTCGCTCCGCCCGCGCCGCGGTCGGGGTTCGTCGTGCCCGCCGCCAACCCGGATCACAGCAGCAACGCCGATCCGATCATCGCTCGCAACCCTTTCGACTCGGTGACGGGCCCGCTCAACGCCAAGCCCATCGATCCGATCGCGGCCGACAAACCGGCCGTGGCCGACGTCAACCGCGACCCGTACGAGGACCCCTACTGCGACGTCGCCAAGGCGATGATGATCGTCGCCTCGGACGATCCCGAGTGGTCGTTCGCCTCGCTCGCCGGCTCCGACGGCAAGACGATCATGCGCCGCAAGGGCGACGAGATCTCGGGCTACACCGTGTTCTTCATCGGCGATCTCCGCCCCGAAGAGCGCCGCGCCACCGACGAGCGCCGCGTCTGGGATCGGGTCTGGCTCCAGAACGGCAGCGGCCGTTGCCAGATCGAGGTCGGCGGCAAGGCCCCGGTCAAGGCCGCGGCCGCCGCGGCGCCCTCGGCCGATCCGGGCGCCAAGAAGCCCAAGAGCAAGGTCCCCGAGGAGATCGCCTCGAAGATCCACAAGATCAGCGACAACGAGTTCAACGTCGAGCGCGCCGTGATCGACAACATCCTGGAAAACCAGGCCGATCTCATGCGCTCCGCCCGGATCGTGCCCGAGAAAGAGGGCGACAAGATCGTCGGGATCCGTCTCTTCGGCATCCGCGCCGACTCGCTCCTCGGCACGCTGGGGATCGAGAACGGCGACCGCCTCAGCAGCATCAACGGCTTCGAGATGAGCGACCCGCAGAAGGCGCTCGAGGCGTACTCCAAGCTCCGCACGGCCGATCACCTCACGGTGAGCGTCAACCGCCGCGGCAAGCCGATGAACATCGACTTCAACATCAAGTGAGGGGGACGTGGCCCTACCGAAGCTAGGTCTCAACGAAGGTAGCTTGCTGCGGCGGACGCTGCTCCACGTGGCGACGTTCGTCCTCGGATCCGTGGCCTTCGTCAGCCTCGTGAGCCTGCTGCTCGTGTCGGCCGCGCGCAGCCTCTCGCCGCACGCGGGAGGGAGCGACGCGACCACCGCCGACGGCGACGACGCCGACCCTTCGGCGAAGCCGGGCCTCCCCGGGATGAAGCCGGGGATCCCCGGGATGAAGCCGGGCCTCAAAAAGAAGGCGCTCCCCACCACGGCGGAGCGCCCGAAGGACGAGTAGTCGCTCCTTCGCGGTTCGAACGGGCGCGCCGCGCTCGGTGACGACGGGGCGGCGGCGCTGCCCCCGACCCAACGCTGACGAGAAACCACGCCGCCCGCTCCGCGCACCGCGGAAAAGGCCGACTCTTCGAAGAAGATGATGAAGAACACCTCTCCGCGATCGCGCCTCCGCCGTCTGATCACCGCCCCGCTCGCGGCGGCCCTCGTGGCCGTCCTCGCGCAGCCGGCGGCGGCCCAGCCGACCACGCGCGGCGCGCCGGTGCTGCGTACGCCCGGCCGCAAACCCGACGCGCCGGCCGGCGCTTTCCCCGGGCTCATCCCGCCCGGCGGCGGCCCCAAGGCGGCCGGCGCCACGCCTCCTCCCGGCGCGGGCGCGGGTACACCCGGCGCGACCGGCGGCGCCGACGCCGGCGATCCGATGGCGGCCGTGAAGATGGGCCCCAAGGAGATCGACTTCAAGCCCAAGAACGGGGCCTTCACCGTCAACTTCAACCTCGACGATGCAGATTTGCCCGACCTTGTCAAGGCAATCAGCAACATCACCGGAAAGCGCTTTATTTACGGGGGAAAGCTCCGCCAGATCAAGGCCACGGTCTACTCGCCCGAGAAGATCTCCGCCGGCGAGGCCTACAGCGCCTTCCTCTCGATCCTCGACCAGAACGGGATGACGGTGATCCCGCACG
>JBDTXR010000439.1:0-7593 GCA_040006075.1 Byssovorax sp.
TCGTTGCTGCTGCAACGATCGCCGGCGCGGCGTGCACGAACCCCGAGTGCCGCGCCGCGCTCGCTCCCGGCGCGCTGTTCTGCGGCTCGTGCGGCACCTCGCAGTGATCGCGTGAGCGCCGGGCGCGCGATCCTCGGCGTCGGCCTGGGCTTCGGCGACGAGGGCAAGGGCAGCGTGGTCGACGCCCTGACCCGGCGCCACGGCGCGACGCTGGTCGTGCGCTTCAACGGCGGCCCGCAGGCGGCGCACCACGTGGTCTCGCCCGACGGCCTTCTCCACTGCTTCTCGCAGTTCGGCGCGGGCACGCTGGTCCCCGGCGTGCGCACCCACCTCGCGCGCTTCATGGCCGTCGATCCGCTGGCGCTGGCGCGGGAAGAAGAGGCGCTACGCGCGGTCGGCGTCGACGACGGCTTCGCTCGCCTCTCCGTCGATCCCCGCTGCGTGGTCGTCACCCCGGTGCACCGCGCACTCAACCGGATCCGCGAGCTCGCCCGCGGCGACGCGCGCCACGGCAGCGTCGGGGTCGGCGTCGGCGAGGCGGTGCTCGACGCCGAGCGGGCCGCCGTGCCCGCGGTGCGCGTGGGCGACGCGCGCGATCCGGCGCGCCTCGGCGCGAAGCTCCGGCTGCTCTGGCGGATGAAGATCGATCTCGCCGAGCAGCTCGCCTTCGGGGCGCGCGGCGCGCCGATCGATCACGCCGCGCTCGATCGCGAGCTCGGCGCGCTCCGCCGGGTGGAGCCGATCGAGGCGCTCGCGTCGGCCCTCGATCACCTGGTGCACCGCAGCGGCGTCGCGCTCGCCGACGACCTGGCCCTCGACGAGCGCGCGACCACGATCTTCGAGGGCGCGCAGGGGGTCCTCCTCGATCGCGATCACGGCTTCTTCCCGTACGTCACGCCGAGCCACACCACCTTCGCCCACGCCCACACGCTCCTCGCCGAGGCCCGCTTTCGCGGCGCGGTCACCCGGGTCGGCGTCGTCCGCGCCTACGCGACCCGCCATGGACAGGGCCCCTTCGTCACCGAGGACGCCGCGCTCACCGCCGCGACTCCCGATCTCCACAACGTGCTTCACGCCTTCCAGGGGGCCTTTCGCGTCGGCTGGCTCGACGCCGTCGCCCTCCGCCACGCGCTCCGCGTCGCCGGGCCGGTGGACTGGCTGGCGGTCACCAACCTCGATCGCCTCGCGGGCCTCGATCGCGTGCGGGTGTGCACTGCCCACGATCCCGGCGACGGCGGGGAAATCCAGGGCGATCTGCCTCGCGCTGAGGGCCCGATGGAGCTCGACGAGCGCGCCTCGCTGACCGCGCGACTCTCCCGCTCCGGGCCGGTGTACACCGAGCTGCCCGGCTGGCGCTCGGAGAGCGATCCCGCCGCTCAGGCCTTCTTGCGCTTCCTCGAGACCCCGGCCGCTCTGGGGGTCCGGGTGGGACTGACCTCCTGGGGGCCGCGCGCGGGCGACAAGAGCCACGCGGAAGAGAGCGAGGCGCCCGGTCGTCCCTGAGCGCCGAGCGGTGCAGAAGGGTCTCGTCCCGCTTCCGCGGCTGCTCATCCCCGGTGCGGGGCTTCGCCTCATTGCCAGTCGCGCACTTGGAGACGGCCTGGACGTGTCCTATCGCAACGCCGCACGATACCTGGAGCACCGAGCGCAACCGCACAGGAATGGGCTCGATGCAACCTGCAAAAATGAATGAATCCGGCGCCAGACCGGGCAACATGACCTGATATCCCTCAAGATCGAGGGGAAAGGGCCGCATGTTGTGACATCGGGCACAAGCGTCGATATTTTGCCTGCTATCCCCGATGGGCAGCACGAGGCGCGCTCCACGCAATCGGAGACGTTTCATCCCGCCGCGCGCAATGGTAGTGATATCCTTGGATTTCGCTAGCAATGGTATCTCCCCCCTCCGAGCGTTCTCGAATCTATCTCCGTCGCACCGGCCACGGCGTAATCTTTCGCGGCGACGTCTGGGCCGAGTGCTTCGTTTCCCGGGCCGAAGAGCGCTGGGTCGGGCGCGGCCACACCGAGGACGAGGCGCTCGACGACGCGCTCCGCCAGATGCTCCCGTCGCGGCTCGCGCGCGAGCTGTTCGACGCGCAAATAGCCGCCGAGACCGACGACGCGACGAGCGCTCTCACCGCGTCCGCCCTCGTGGCCGCGCCGACGAGCGAGATCGTCTCGACAGCCGCACCGGAGCCGGAGCCAGCGGTCGTGCTCGTGGAAACGACGCCAATCGCGGAGATCGCGGCCGTCGCCGAGATCGCGGCCGTCGTCGAGGCCTTGCCGGTCGCTGTGGTCGCGGAGGTCGCTCCGGTCGCGGCGGCGCCGCCGGCGGTCGCACTGACGATTCCGGCCGCGAAATTGGCTGATCCCGCTGTGGCGGATGCCGCGACCGACGCCGCCGCGCTCGCCGAGGCGCTCGCCGCTCTCGAAGCGATGCTCCACGACATCGACGGGCAGCTCCCCAGGCTCGCGAAGAAGTGCTCCGAGCGCCAGCGCTTCCAGCTCCTCGCGTGGATCTGCCGCGCGCGCGCCTTCGAAGAGCTGCTGCCCGAGGCGCGGCTGGTGACGATCGCCGTTCAACGCATCGCCCGCCGCCTCAGCGAGATTGGCAAGATGCTGTGGCCAGGCTCGGTCCGCGCCCTTCAGCTCGCGACCACGCCGGCCGACACCATGGAACCGCACGCCTCCGACTCCCCGCCCGGGACCTGGGCCGAGGCGGCGGGGCGGGCCGAGGCCCGGCATCGCGATCACATTCGCAAAGCCACCTCGGCGGGCTACGACGACGATGGATGGATTGACGCTCACCCCGTCGGCCCGCCGGCGCCCCACCCCGACGCCGTGCTCGCGCAGACGGTAAAAGAGCTCGATACGCTGCTCGCACGCGCGGGCGACGCGCTCCACGACGAGGCCGATCTCGCGGCGATCGTGCGGATTGCCCAGACGCTGCGCTGGATCCGCGAAGGCACCCAGGACCACCTGGTCTGGGGGCTGGCGATGGGGCGCCTCCGCCGCCTCGCGCACCCGCTCGGCGTCTCCGGAGCGCTGCTGCGCAAGACCATCGATCCGGCCCACAAGCCCTCTGGATCGTGGCTCCCGGTCCCCGCGGCGCCCTCGGAGAGCGCGTTGCTCGAGGAGAGCGCCACCAGGCTCCGGGCCGATCTGACCGAGCTGGGCACCGGCGAAGACACGATATTGCCCTGGCTGCTGCGCGCGTTCGACGTGTTCCCCACCCCCGCGCTCGCCGATCTGCTGCGGTCCCGCCGCGGCCAGGTCACCGCCCTGAGCGACATCGCCGCGACCTACGAAGATCGGCGGATCCGCCGGCGTTTACGCGATTTGATCCAGCGCCTCGCGGCAGGCGGAGGCGAGGACACGCCCGCGAGCGTCCGCCGCGAGATCGCCGCGAAAGAAAAGGAAGAAGAGGTCGAGGTCGAGTCCGAGGACGACAGCACCCTTCGCCAGCTCTGCGACAGCGTTCGTCAGCACACCGAGGGACGCCGGGTGCTCTTCGCGAGCAATCGATTCGACGCCAAGCTCGAAGCCCGCCTCACCGACCTGCTCGGCGTGAAGATGGCCGGCTGCGACGGCGGCCCGAGGCGCGTGCAGTCGCAGTGCGAGCGCATCGCTCAAGGCAGCTACGATCTCGTGCTCAGCGCCACCGGCTTTCAAGATCACGCCGTCGACGGCGCCCTGGCGCACGCGGCCAACCTCGCCGGGATCCCTTACGTACGCGTCAATCGCGGCCGCCCGCTGGCCTGCGCCCAAGCCATCGTCCGCGAGCTCGGCCGGCTCCCCGCCACCCTGCGCGTCGGCTAACCCCCGCGCAGACACCCACTCTCCAGCTCCCCACATGAGATCTGCGGGGGTATAGTGGGCGGCTTCATGGCCATTCCTACCCTCGTCCGTCGCGTCCTCGTCGAGCCGCTCACGCTGGCGCTGAAGAAGCCCTTCGGGATTGCCGGCGGCGCTCAGGTTCGGGCCGAGAATGCTCTGGTGACGGTCGAGCTCGCGGACGGGACGCGCGGCTACGGGGAGGCTGCGCCGTTTCCGGCGTTCAACGGCGAGACCCAGGCCGGCGCGATCGCCGCCGTCAACGCGGCGCGGCCGGCCGTGGAGGGCGCGGACGCGCGCTCCTACCGGGCGATCGCCGCGGCGATCCGGCCGCTGGTCGCGGGCGCGGGATCGGCGCGCTGCGCCCTGGAGACAGCGGTGCTCGACGCGTTGACGAAGCGCGCGGGGCTCCCGCTCTGGGCCTTCTTCGGCGGCGCCGAGCGGTCGCTCGCCACCGACATCACCATCACCGTGGGTTCGGTCGCCGAGGCCCGCGACGAGGCCCACGGGTTCACGAACCAGGGATTTTCTCGGCTCAAAGTCAAGATCGGGGGAGGCTCGCTCGCGGAGGATCTCGCGCGGGTCACCGCGATCCACGAGGCCGCGCCCCGCGCCGGGCTGATCCTCGACGGCAACGGCGGGCTCTCGGCGAGGGCCGCGCTCGATCTCGTCGCCGCGCTGGATGCGCTTGGAATCAAGCCGATCTTGCTGGAGCAGCCGGTGCCCGGCGGCGACTGGGAGGGGCTCGCCGAGGTCAGCCGCAAGGCCGGGATCCCGGTCGCCGCCGACGAGAGCGCGGCGTCCGCGGCCGACGCGCGGCGGATCGTGGAGACCGGCGCGGCGCAGGTGATCAACATCAAGCTGATGAAATCCGGGGTGATCGAGGCGCTGGCGATCGCCGAGGTGGCGCGCGCGGGCGGCGTCGCGCTGATGATCGGCGGGATGGTGGAGGCCACGCTGGCGATGAGCATGTCGGCGTGCTTCGCCGCGGGCCTGGGCGGCTTCGCGTTCGTCGATCTCGACACGCCGCTGTTCCTCGCGGACGAGCCCTTCGTCGGCGGGTACGCGCGGATCGGCGAGCGGATGAATCTCGACCCGATAACGTCGGGGCACGGCGTGACCCCGATCGAGGCGGAGGCCTCTTGACGCATCCGCTCTGACGGAGAAGATGTCGATCTCGAGCGCGCGACGCCTCCGCACCGCGGCGCGATCAGGGAGGCGCACATGGACAGCTTCACGCCGGTCTCCGCGTTGATCGGGGGTGCCTTGATCGGGCTCTCCGCGTCGCTATTCACGCTCTTCCACGGCAAGATCGCTGGAATCAGCGGCATCTTCGCCGACCTCGTGAGCCCGGGCCGGCGCTCTTTCGACCGGAGCATCGGGCTGTATTTTCTCGGAGGCTTGCTCCTGGCGGGCGGGATCGCGCGCTTCGTCCACCCATCCGCGTTGCCGAGCACCACGCCGAGCCTGGCAGTCGGCGCGGTCGCCGGGCTCCTCGTGGGCTTCGGGACGCGCCTGGGATCGGGCTGTACCAGCGGCCATGGGGTCTGCGGATTGAGCCGCCTTTCAACGCGGTCGCTGGTCGCGACGCTGACGTTCATCGCCGCCGGGATGGCCACGGTCGCCGCGGTTCGTGTCCTGGGAGGTGCCGTGTGAAATCGAAGCTGGCAGCGCTCCTCGCCGGGCTCGTCTTCGGAGCAGGTCTGGTGATCTCCGGGATGACGAACCCCGCCAAGGTGCTTGGTTTCCTGGATATTTTCGGCCGCTGGGATCCGAGCCTGGCCTTCGTGATGATCGGCGCGATCGGCGTGCATTTCGTGCTGCTGCGGCTGATCCTGAGGCGGCCCGGGCCCCTCCTGGGAGGCGTGTTCGAGCGGCCTTTGCGCGAGGCCATCGATGCTCCGCTCGTGGTCGGAGCCGCGGTGTTCGGCGTGGGCTGGGGCCTGGGCGGGGTGTGTCCCGGCCCCGGGATCGTCGACGCGGCGTCGGGCTCCGGCTACGCGATCGTGTTCATGATCGGGATGACGCTGGGGATCATCGCCGAGCACCGGAGCCTGGGGCGCTCCGGTGCCGGGCTTACGAGCGCCTGAGGCGGAGAGCCGACCGCGGGGAGGTGGTCAGCTCGTGGCGGAGTGGAATGCCCTGTCACCATCGCCGCGCCGGGGGCCCGGCCGAGAAGGTGAAGGAGGTCATTCGTGACATTGGCCATGACACCAAAGAAGCCATCAAGGGCCGGTGACCACGCGCTGCGGCGCGAAGGGGCTTATCCGCGGGGTGGTCGGCTGAGGTGGCGAGCGTTCACGCGCGCCAGTCTACACGCGAAACGGGCCGCAGAGCCTCCGGACTCCGGTCCTGTCGAGGTGGAGAGCGAGAACGAAAAGCGAGCTGTCACGCTTTGACGTGCGCAAAAAAATCCGGGGACGCGACCGACCGCGCCGCGCGTCTCGCCCGCGGAAAAGCCGTGATATACAGCGCCCATGCGCGAAATCCGCCTCGACGGGCCTGGCAAGAACTCTCTCGGTACCGCGATGTTGACGTTCCTCCTCGCCGAGCTCGCCGCGGCGGCGGGGGAGCCGGTGCTGCTCACCGGTGCGGGGGATGCGTTCTCTGCGGGGCTGAATTTGAAGGAGATCGTGGCGCTCGAAGGCGACGCGATGCTGGCGTTTCTTCGCTTGCTCGAGCGGGCGGTGGCGGCGCTGTACCTGTATCCGGGGCCGACCGTGGCGCTGGTGAACGGGCACGCGATCGCCGGCGGGTGCGTGCTCACCCTGGCGTGCGATCATCGGGTGTCGGCCTCGCACCCGAAGATCAAGATTGGTCTCAACGAGGTGGCGCTCGGGATGCGGTTTCCTCCGCGGCTCCTGACGATGGTGACGCGGCGCGTGCCGGCGCAGTTTCACACCGAGGCGCTGCTCGGAGCGGGGCTGTTCGATCCGGCGGGGGCGCTGCGGGTGGGGATGATCGATGAGATCGCCGAGGATCCGCGGGCGATCGCCGAGGCCAGGCTCGCGGCGCTCGCGGCGAGCCCCGGGGCGGCCTACGCGCTGACGAAGGCCGATCTCCGCGGGACCGAGGACGAGCTCTGCCCCGAGGCGAAGTGGGACGCGAACCTGCGCGCGGCGGTGCCGGTGTGGACTTCGCCGGCCCTGAAGCAGAAGATCCGGGCGATGCTGGCGCGCTGAAGTGCCTGCTTTCGCGCGGGATCCACGCTAGAGAAGCCGTCGTGCCGCCCGCCTCGTCTGCCCCTCGCCCACCCGTAGCTGCCTCGCGATCCGGCGATCTCCGCGGGGGCAAGGCCGGACCGTTCCCGATCGACTGGGGGTCGCTCGCGCCGCTTCGACTGAAGGCACGCGCGGTGGCCGACGGGGTCTACGCCGGCATGCACCGGAGCGTGCGCAAGGGCGCAGGCGTGGAGTTCGGCGGGCAGCGGCCGTACGTGCCCGGCGACGATCTGCGCTTCTTCGACCGGCGATCGCTGCTCCGCCACGATCGGCTGATGGTGCGCGAGTTCGAGACCGAGACCGATCGCGCGCTCTGGCTCTGCGTCGACGCCACCGCGTCGATGGCCTACCGCAGCGCGGGCGCGCCGGGAGCGAAGCTGGCCTATGCAGCCCTGGTGAGCGCGGCGCTGGCGCGGGTGACGCTGTCCACGGGCGATCCGATCGGCCTCGGCTGGATCGGCGGCCACGGGACGCACGGGATCCCGGCGATGGCCGGGCGCGAGGCGTTCGAGCGGGTCGTCGGCGCGCTCGAGGGCGC
>JBDTXR010000440.1:0-7586 GCA_040006075.1 Byssovorax sp.
CCGCGCCGCCGCTGGGATTGCCATTGTCGACGACGCCGTTGCAATCGTTGTCGAGACCATCGCAGGTCTCCGTCGTGGGAGCGCTGGTCTGGTTGCAGACCACGGCGCCCGCGGTGCAGGCGGTGACGCCCGCCGCGCAGATCCCTTGCTTGCCGGTCGAGCAGGCCGCGCCGCTGCCGGGGCTGCCGTTGTCGATCACGCCGTTGCAATCGTTGTCGAGTCCGTCGCAGACCTCGGCGCTCGGCGCGAGCGGCGTACAGGTGTTGGCGTGGCCGTTCACGCACGAAGGCACGGTGTTTCCGCACTGCCCGACGCCGCAGGAGAGCGTCCCGAGGCCTTCGTCCGTCTGGCCGTTGCAGTTGTTGTCGACGCCGTCGCAGGTCTCCGCCGTCGGGATCACCTGGCCGACGCACGCGCCGTAATTGCCATTGACGCAGGTCTGCGTGCCGGTGTGACAGGCGCCGACGCCCGCCGTCCCCGCGGCACCTGCATAGCAGCTCTGGGTGCTGCCGTTGACGCAGTTGCAGCCCTCGTCGTTCTGCCCGTTGCAGTTGTTGTCGATGAGGCCGTCGCAGATCTCGGCCGTGGGCTGCACGTTCTGGTTGCAGGCGATCTGCCCCGCGGTGCACGACGTCGTGCCGCCCGAGCAGGCGCCGAGGAGGCCGGTGTTGCAGCTCTGGCCGCCGCCCGGATTGCCATTGTCGATCACGCCGTCGCAGTTGTCGTCCAGCCCGTTGCAGGTCTCGACGCCCGGCTGCGCGCTCTGCGAGCACGTCACCTGGCCACCGGAGCACACCGTGGTGCCCGCCGCGCAGATGCCAGGATTACCCGTGGTGCAGCCGACGCCGCCGCCGGGATTGCCATTGTCGACCGCGCCGTCACAATCGTTGTCGATCCCGTCGCAGCTCTCGGCCGAGGGCTGCGTCGTCTGGTGGCAAGTGATGCCGCCGGCGGCGCAGACCGTGGTTCCCGCGGAGCACGCGCCCGATTTTCCCGTCGCGCAGCCGAGGCCGCCGCCGGGATTGCCATTGTCGACCGCGCCGTCGCAATCGTTGTCGATGCCGTCGCAGGTCTCCGCGATGGGCGAGCCGGCGACGCACACCCCGCTGACGCCGTTGGTGCAAGCTGCGACGCTCGCCGCGCAGGCGCCGACGCCGCAGGAGATCGTCCCGAGGCCGTCGTCGACCTGGCCGTTGCAATCGTTGTCCTGACCGTCGCACGTCTCGGTCGTGGGCTTGCCCGGCGTACACGTTTGAACCTGGCCAGCGACACAGTTCTGCACGAGCGCCTGGCACGAGCCGACGCCGCAGATGGTGCTGCCGAGCCCGTCGTCCGCCTGGCCGTTGCAATCGTTGTCGAGGCCGTCGCAGGTCTCGGCGACCGGGAGCTGCTCACCCACGCACGCGGCCCATTGACCCATCACGCAGGTCTGGCTGCCGCTGTGGCACGTCCCGACGCTGCTGGTCGCGGCCGAGCCGGTGTAGCAGGTTTGAACCTGCCCGTTGGTGCACGCACAGCCATTGTCGACGGTGCCATCGCAATCGTCGTCGAGGAGGCCGTCACAGACCTCCACGCCGGGGGTGCCCGGAGCGCACGCCGTCGGGCTGCCGCCGGTGCAGAAAGGCACCGTGACCTGGCAGGCGCCGAGACCGCACGTCGTGCTCCCGAGGCCGTCGTCGACCGTGCCGTTGCAATCGTTGTCGACGCCGTCGCAGATCTCGGCGACGAAGCAGGCCCCGCCGCAGTCGACGCCGGTCTCGTTCCCATTCTTCACGCCGTCCGAGCAGCTCGGGGGCTGGCAGTGCCCGCCGACGCAGACGCCGGTGGTGCAATCGCTGCTGGTCGCGCAGAGCTGGGTCACGCCGCACGGCCCGCACGAGCCGCCGCAATCGACGTCCGACTCGCCGCCGTTCTTCACGCCGTCGGTGCAGCTCGCCATCTGGCAAACGTTGTTGGCGCAGATCTGGTTCTTGCAATCGCTGTTGCCCGCGCAGCCGACGCCGTCGGCGCAGGAGCCGCAGGCCGGTCCGCCGCAGTCGACGCCGGTCTCGCTGCCATTCTTGATCCCGTCGTTGCACGCGGCCTTCTGGCAGAGCCCGCCCACGCAAACGCCGCTCTGGCAATCACCGGCGGCGTTGCAGGCGATCCCGTCGGCGCAGGGCGCGCAGCTCGGACCGCCGCAGTCGACGCCGGTCTCGCTGCCATTCTTCACGCTGTCATTGCACGCTGCCGGGGCGCAAACGCCGCTCCGGCACACGCCGTTGACGCAGTCGCTCCCAGCGAGGCACCCGAGGCCGGTGCTGCACGGCGGGCAGGTGGTCCCGCCGCAATCCGTCGAGGTCTCGGCGCCATTCTGCACCCCGTCGGTGCACGTCGGCGCGGCGCAGATCCCGTTCTGGCACACGCCGCTCGCGCAGTCGGGGCCGTGTCCACAGTGTTGCCCACTGGAGCACGGGAGGGCCTCGCAGCCGTTGGCCGTGTTGCCGTCGCAATCGAAGAAGCCGACGTTGCAGCCGAGGAGCGCGCAGGTGCCGTTGGCGCAGCTCGAGGTGCCGTTGGCCGCGTTGCAGGCCACGCCGCAGGCGCCGCAGCTCGTCGCCGTCGCCAGGCTGGTCTCGCAGCCGTTGGCCTTGCTGCCGTCGCAATCGCCGAAGCCGGCGTTGCAGGAGGCAATTCCGCAGGCGCCGCCGGTGCAGGCCGGAGCCGCGTTGGCGAACGCGCAGGTCGTGCCGCACGCCCCGCAGTTGGTGGTGGTGGTGATGGCCGTCTCACAGCCATTCTGCCCCTTGCCGTCGCAATCCGCGAAGCCCGGCGCGCAGGTCACCGTGTAGCAAACATCGAGGCGCGGGCGCTGCGCCACCGTCGGTAGCTCGCTGGAGTTGAACTGGGTCGCGTTGCTCCCGAAATAGGCCTGCTCGATCAGGAAGCCGTAGTTGGGGTTCACGCCGCTCACCCACGACTGCACCAGCGGCACGAGGGCGTTGGTGGTCGCGGGGTTCTGCGTGTTGGAGAACGAGGCGTCGGGCGCCGCGACGAAGGCCTGGTTGAACGACTGCCAGGTGACGACGTTCTCGCTCCAGGCCGCCGTGACCCGGTGGGCGTTGAGGGTGGCCGCGCCGCTCACGAGGGCGGTTTCGTAGAGCGTGAGGATCGCCGAGTTGATGGTCGCGCCCGCCGGGACCGCGCTGAGATCGAACCGCAACAGCGCCTCGCGCTGGGTCGCCGAGACGACGCCCGTCACCAGCGCCGCGCTGGTGCCGAAGTTCGCCGCCGGGGTCTTGTTGGCGAGCAGCGTGTCGGCCACCGTACCGGAGAGGCCGCGCTGGATCGAGATGCAGACCGGCGGCGCGGTGAGCGCTTGCCCGGTCTCGACGGCCGCCTCTCCGCCCTGGCCGCCGCCGGCGCTGCGACCGGATCCGCCTTCTGCGCAGCCTCCCGCGGAGAGCCCTCCTCCTCCCACGACTGCCGCGAGCGCGGTCAGCGCCCACCAATGACTCGATCTCACCATGTACTGCTCCTTCGGACGTTCGCGACCAATCGGGGCCCGGATGGAGGCCCCCAGTAAACCGGAAGCCGTCGGCCAGTTTCGTCCCGGCGTCAAGGGGGTGAATGGACCTCGTTCGCCCGAGCGAGGCGCTCCGCGTTCACCCGCTCCGGCGCGCCCGGCGTCGCCTCAGTAAATCCAGGGGATGATCCGGTACGGCACCCGCTTGCAGTACTCCACCCAGAGATCGCCATACTTCGCCGCGCAGCGCTGATCGTCGAAGTGCTGCCGCGGGAAGAGCAAGACCACGTAATAGAGCGGGTACAGCCACGGATACGGGCTCCCCGGCCGCCCGAGCGCGAGGCAGAGGCCGAGGGCCATGAAGATCTCGCCGAGGTAGTTGATGTGCCGCGAGAGCCGCCAGAAGCCGCTGGCGAGGAGCTGCTTGCCGCCGCCGCTCACCGTCTCCGGAGCGAGCACGCCAAAGAGCTTGGCCTCGGGCTGGGTCTTGAAGAGGAACTTCTGCAAATTCGCCCCGCGCGAGAGCCCCCAGCCGGTGAAGAACAGGAGACCACAGCCCACGAGGAGCGGAGTCGGGGTATGGGGATTGGGCTCCTCGCAGAGCGCCCAGAGCCCCACGCCGTAGAAGAACGGATAGAACAGGAGGCAGCCCCACCCGAGCTTGAAGCCCACCCGCTCGGCGAAGAAATCGTAGGTGTAGAGGTGAACGCGCTCGAAATTCAGGTACTCCGTGAGGAAGAACGTGAACATCACCGCGTAGAGGATCACCCCCGGCGAAGGGTCGCTCGGGTGCAAGAGCACGTGACGCGCCGTGAACGAAGCCACGTTGAGCTCGAGCATGATCGCGCCGACCAGATAGAGCACCATCTTGGCGTCGACGCGCCCCCCGAGCCACTGCGGGTTCTCGAGCCGGCCGAGGTAGAGCGCCGCGCCCAGGCTCTGCCCGGGCACCGGCGGCGCGGTGAGCACGATCCACAGCGTGAAGAGCAGGCCAATCGCGCAGGCGCCCGCCGCCGCCTCCCAGCGATGGACGAAGAAGAAGTCCCAGGGCAGGAGCCCTCGCCAGCACGCTCCCGCGTAGAGCGCGAGGACAATCAGGTGGACGCGCAGCCCGTTGAGCCGGTAGCGGAGCGGCTTTCCCGTGGCCGGATCCAGGACATACCCGTCGATCCAGCGCGCCGGGACGAGGAGGTGGAGCGCGAGGACCAGCGCGTACACGAGCGCCGGCGCGAGGAGGAAAAGCAGCATGGTTCGCTTCCCTGGAGCCTACCGCGACGCGACCAGGAAGATCCGCTTGAACGGGAACAGCACCTGGCCCGACGCCCGCCGCGGATAGGCCTGCTTCATCCGATCGAGGTAGCTCGCGAGGAAGTCGTCGTGCTCGGAGGCGTCGAGCCGCTGGAGGAAGGGCCGGAGCCCGCTGCCCTTCATCCACTCGACGATGCCCTCCGGCCCGTCGAGCACGTGGAGATATTCAATCTCGAAGATATCGAGTCGGGCGGCGCGGGGCGCGAGGAGATCGTGATAGAACCCGGGATCACCCACCGGCAAGAGCCGCGCTTCCTCGGGCATCCGCGCCGCCCACCGCGGCTCGGCCGCGATCTCGCGGAGCAAGGCGTGGTTGGGAGCGGCGAAGTTGCGGGGCATTTGCACCGCCAGCACCCCTCCAGGCGGCAGTGCCTCGAAGAGCGCGGGAAACACCGTCGCGTGATCCGGGACCCACTGGAGCGCGGCGTTGGAGAAGATCAGATCGTGAGCGCCCGACGCCGAAAAGCCGGCGATATCGGCCTCGATCCAGCGCATTTCCGGGTAATCCCGGCGCGCTTGCTCCAGCATCGCCGGCGAGCTGTCGACGCCGGTGACCTGGGCCTCGGGCCAGCGCTGCGCCACCCTCTTGGTGCTGTTGCCCGGGCCGCAGCCGAGATCGACGATGCGGTGAGGCGCCGCGAGCGGGACGCGGGCAATCAGATCGCGCGAGGGCTGGGTCCGCTCTCGCTCGAACTTCAGGTACTGATCCGCATCCCAGGCAATCTGCGTCACGTGATCTCCTCCCGGCTCCAAAGACGTCACCCGGCCCGGCGTACCACGAGGACCGTCGGCCCGCGACTGTCATGACCCGGTCATGAAGTCATAACCTCGTCACGACCGCGGAGCGCCTCTTCACCCCGCTTTCGCCATTCATCTTGCCTGGATCCACGCTGGATCTGCGCTGGATCTGCGCGGGCCCCACGACCCTCGCGCGAGGCTGACTCTCCGCGTCACGCAGCCCACGTCACGATCCCGTTCGAGCCGGGGAAGCGACGTTGCGGCGACGCCGTCCCGCGTGTACTCACGCGACCTCGTAATCGCGGATGTTTCGCGATCCCACTCGGAGCCCGATCTCGAACGTGCCTGCACTCGGTAGATGGAATGGGCGGGGAGGCTCGCCCGAGCTCACCCCGGAGTCGATGGTCGCCGCGATAGCGCGCTGTCGAGAGCCCCTGCACGTGGTCCGCGACTTCGCGTCAGGCCGCATCGGGCTGGCGATGGGCGGCGAGGTCTTGCCGTCTCACCCGCTCGGCGCCGGCGAGTACGAGCTCTGCGCCTCGTTGCCGCCGCTCTTCCCCGAGTGGCTCGGCGATCGCTCGTTCTGCGAGGTCCACGGCGTCCGCTTCCCGTACGTGGCCGGCGAGATGGCCAACGGGATCGCCACCGTCGAGATGGTCGTCGCCATGGGCAAGGCGGGGATGCTCGGCTTCTTCGGCGCGGCGGGCCTGGGCTTCGCGCGGGTCGAGGCCGCGGTCGAGTCGCTCCGCGCGCAGCTCGGCGACGACGCGCCCTGGGGCGTGAACCTGATCCACTCGCCCAACGAGGCCTCGCTCGAGAACCGGGTCGCCGATCTGCTCATCGAGCGCGGCGTCCAGCGCATCTCGGTGTCGGCCTTCATGGCGCTGACGCCGGCCGTGGTCCGCTGCGCTGCCCGCGGGCTGACGATCGATTCCGCAGGGCAAATCGTCAGGCCCCGGCACATCTTCGCCAAGATCTCGCGGCGCGAGGTGGCGCTCCCGTTCCTCTCGCCGGCCCCGGAAGAGATCCTCCGCGCCCTGGTCGCGAGCGGCGGTCTCACCGAGGAAGAGGCCCGCCTCGCCGCGCGGATCCCGGTCGCGGAAGACATTACAGTCGAGGCCGACTCCGGCGGCCACACCGACAATCAAGCGCTGGTCGCGCTGCTCCCGACCATCCTCCAGCTCCGCGACGAGCTCACGGCCGAGTACAAATATACTCGCCCGATCCGCATCGGCGCGGCCGGCGGGCTCGGCGTGCCCGGCGCGCTGGCGGCGGCGTTCTCGCTCGGCGCCGCCTACGTGCTGACCGGCTCGGTGAACCAGGCCGCGCTCGAGTCGGGCCTCTCCGACGAGGGCAAGCGGATGCTGGCCAAGGCCGAGGTCGCCGACGTGATCATGGCCCCCGCCGCCGACATGTTCGAGCTCGGGGTCAAGCTCCAGGTCCTGCGCCGCGGGAGCATGTTCGGCGTGCGCGCCGCCAAGCTCTACGAGGCCTACGTGGCCTATCCGTCGCTCGAAGCCATCCCCGACGCCCTCCGCGCCCGCCTCGAAAAAGAGGTCCTGCACACGACGTTCGAGGCGATCTGGGAAGAGACGCGGACCTTCTGGGACGCCCGCGATCCCGAGCAGAACGCGCAGGCGGCGCGCGATCCCAAGCACCGGATGGCCCTGGTCTTCCGCTGGTATCTCGGCATGGCGAGCCGCTGGGCCATCGCCGGCGAGACCTCGCGCCGCGCCGATTTCCAGATCTGGTGCGGCCCGGCCATGGGCGCGTTCAACTCCTGGGTTCGCGGCTCGTTCCTGGAAGACCCGTCGCAGCGCGGCGTGGTCCAGATCGCGCTGAACCTGCTCGAGGGCGCCGCGGTCGTGACCCGCGCCCACCAGCTCCGCACCTACGGCGTGCCCGTGCCCGCCGCCGCCTTCGATTTCCGACCTCGTCCGCTCGCTTGAGCGGCCCGCTTCACCTTCACTACACAGGTCTTCGCATGACTCAGGTTCCGGTCGCCATCGTCGGCGTGGGCGCGCTCTTTCCGGGC
>JBDTXR010000441.1:0-7558 GCA_040006075.1 Byssovorax sp.
CGTACTTGCGTACGGCTCCTCCTCCGCCTTGGCCGCGCGCCCGGCTCGGCGAAAAGCACCTCGGCTCCCGTTCATCGTTTGGAGGCTCGGGGCCTCGGGCTGCTATCGAGTTGCAGCGGAGATGCGTGAGGATTTGAGATATCGTGTCAACGGCTAGAAGTGGCTGAAAACTCGCTCAAATGGACAAAACGAACAGCCCCCGTAGCATACCAGGGTTGGTGTGCTCGGGGGCTTCTGGCCGCTGTCGGCAAAGCATGCTCCTGCGGGAGCTTGCTTGGTGGGGCTTCAGTCCGTGGTCTTGATCGAGGTCGGGAACTGGAAGCTGGCATGAACGGTGATCATGCTGTTGAAGTGGAACTCGCGGTCGTCGCTGTTGACGTTGAGATCCGGGAAGTCGTTGTTGGCGCCGCCGCCGTGGTTGTCGAAGCCCGAGGTGTTCCACCGGAAGGGCAGGGCGCGGAACTCGAACCCGAACCCGACGAACGAAGAGGGGTAGAAGTTGAGCCCCAGGCCAAACGTGCCGGTGACCGCGACGCGGCTGGCGAGCGTGAACGAGGCCTGCTGCGAGCAGGTGACCGCGAGCTTCACGCCATCGGAATCGGAGCCACAGTCGGCGCGCTCTTGCAGACCAATGAAGGCCGGGCCCGCGAAGATGTTGACGTCGGTGTCGACGAACAGCGACGAGAACAGCGCGAGCTTGCCGCGGAAGGGAACGACCTGGATCTGCGGCGACACGATCCACTGCAGCCTGCCGAGCTGATCGTCGGCGATCTTGCCGCGGGTCAGGTTGGTCGCCGTGAGCCGGCAGGCCTTGCTGAACGGCTTGTTCGCGCAGTCGCGGCCGTCGATGGCCTTGGTTTGCAGCTCGTCGGCGAGGCCCGCGTTGTAGGCGAGACCAAACCCGCCCCACACGCCGAAGCCGAGCCAGTCGGTCACGTGGTAGGTGAGCGCCGCGCCTGGCAGCAGCGTGCGGCGGTATTGATCGAGCAAGCTGAACGAAACCCCCGGCGCGATCTCGAAGCGACCTGCACGGTGAAGGCGCAGCTTGCGAACGGCGGGCGCGCCGGCCAGCGGACCGGTCAGCTGAATCTCCTGGGCCTCTGCCCCGGTGCTCAGGGCGGTCAGGGCGGCCAAGCCGGCCAGGGCCGCGAGCACACTCTTGACGAATCGACGCATCATGCCTGTCCCCGTCGTTGGCGAACCTTCAAACAACCCATCGCGTTCCAGGGGGCCTCGGAGGAGGCCGGATAGTGGGGCCGCGCGAGGCCCCAACCACGCCGGAGCTCTCGAATCGGCCCCGCGCTACGCATCACTTCGGCAGCCGGTACTCCCAGCTGAACGGAAGGAACACAGACAGACCAACTTGCGCCTGAACGTTGTTGGTGAAGCTGGCTCCACCGGGATCGAGCCAGGTGCTCGTATCCTGCGCGAAGGGTTTGCCCTTCGAGTCCTTGCCGTCGGCGATTCTCGGGTTCTCGAGCTCATCGAAGAACAGGTAGTCGCTGACCTCGAGCGTGGCGGCCAGCCAGCGATTGATGAAAATCCGGAGGCCACCGCCGACATGAAACGAGACCTTCGGCTTGAAGGTGAACGTTCGGTTGTCGGGATCGACGACGGCGATCGGACGGGTGGAGATGGCTCCGACACCGCCCAGCACGTAGAAGTCGTAGTGGAAGATGAAGTCGCCGGGACCCGCGAACTTACCGTACGCCGGAATGTACGAGAAGTTGGCGTTGGCGTTCCACTGGTACTCCGTGATCGGCTCGCCGACGCGAGCCGCGCGGCTCGTCTGGAGGTTGAACGCCGAGTTGGAGTTCAACCCGGCGTAGAAGTTACCGTTGACGCCGATCGCCAGGACGTTGGTGATGTACCAGTTGACCGCGATCCCCGGCCCCGGGTGCGCCACGAACTGATCGTTCATGGTGATGCCGAAGTAGGGGTTCACCTCGAACCGATGATTGCGGAGCGCATAGATCTGCTGCACCGCGTACATCTGGACGTGCATGTCCCGATTGGCGGCCTTGTCCATGTCGATCGTCGGGCACGCCGTCGGATCGATTTTGCAGATGTCGCCCAGTCCTGCGTCTTCGCCGCCCGGCGTCGCCGCATCTCCGCCCACGGGCGTCGTCGCACCGTCTTTCGGAGCGTCCGCACCCTCGAGGTTGACTTCCTTGGCTTCGCCGGCAGCCGGAGCGGCAGCAGGCTTGTCCTTGTCCTTGGAAGCGTCCTTGGGATTCTTCCCTGCTTGCGCTTTTGGTTGCGCCGCTCTCGGTTGCGCCAGCGCCGTGAAAGGCATCGCAACCAGCGCAGCCGCAACGAGAAGCCCCACGCGAGCCTGCTTCATCGCCATCCCTTCCGCAGTCCGTTCGACATGAGCATCTTCTCGCTCAAGTGAGTACAGCAGAGTAACTACGCGAGATCATTCAAAAAATCGGCTAACCGCCAAGCCCGGAGGACTATATCACGCGGAATTTCAAGGAATCAACAACCAAATCCGACTCTTTCGGATGAATACTCCGCATTCGTCGGTTCCCGGCGGGCTGCGAGCGGATCTTTCCGACACGAGAGTGGTCCGCAGCCTGGGTTTGTCCCGCGATTGTCGCGATGAGATCAATTTTGCGATCCATCCGGGGGCTGATCTCGAGGAGCACGAAGCTCACGCCGCCGCTTCCGCCGCGTCGCCCTGGCCGAGCATGGCCTCGACGAACTCTTCGGCGACGAACTCGCGAAGATCTTCCGCGCGCTCGCCGATGCCGATGTAACGGACGGGGAGGTTGTGCTCGGCACAGATGCCGAGGATCACGCCGCCCTTGGCCGTGCCGTCGAGCTTGGTGAGGACGATGCCCGAGAGCGGCAGCGACTCCTTGAACATCGCGGCCTGCTGCATCGCGTTCTGTCCGTTGGTCGCGTCGAGCACGAGCAGCGTCTCGTGCGGCGCGCCGTCGAGCGCCTTGGCCATGGTGCGCGAGACCTTGGTGAGCTCGTCCATGAGGTTGGTCTTGGTGTGGAGGCGACCCGCGGTGTCGACGAGGACGACGTCGGCCCCCGTCTCCTTCGCGCGCTGGATGGCGTCGAAGATCACCGCGCCCGGGTTGGCGCCGTCTTTCCCGCTCACGACCTCGCAGCCGACGCGCTTGCCCCAGATGTTGAGCTGCTGCACGGCGGCGGCGCGGAAGGTGTCGCCCGCCGCGAGGACGACCTTCTTGTTCTCGGCCTTGAGCTTCGTCGCGAGCTTGCCGATCGTCGTCGTCTTGCCGACGCCGTTGACGCCGACGACCATCACCACCGTGGGGTGCGCCGAGAGCGTGATCCCGCCGCCGCCGATGCTGAGGATCTTGACGGCGCGCTCGCGCAGCGCCTGCCAGACCTTGTCGTTGTCGGCGAGCTCCTTCTTTTGAAGGGCATCCTTGATGTCGGCGAGCAGCGCCTCGGTCGTCTTCACGCCGACGTCGGAGGTGAGGAGCACCTCCTCGATCTGCTCGACGATCTGCGGATCGATCTCCTTCGACGCCGTGAAGAGCGCCTTGAGGCGGCCGAAGAAGCCCTCCTTTTCGCGGACGCGCGTGAGGCCCTTGCGCAGGCCCTCGACGTCGCGGCGATGCGCGCTCGCGGGCGCGGCGTCCTTGCGCGGAGCCGCTTTCGCGGGCGCGGAGGGCGGGGCCTCGACGACGGAGACCTCTTCGAGTGCGGGCTCGGGCGTCTTCGCGGCGGGCGGAGGCGTGGACGGCTTGGCCGCGGGCGCGGGCTTCGCGGCGGCGGCGGGCGTGGCGGCCTTCGGGGGCGCGGGCTTCGCGGCCTCGGCCGCCGGCTTGGCGACGGGGGTAGCGGCCTTCTCCGGAGCGGCGGCGGAGGGGAGCTTCTTCTCCTCCGGCGGGGCCTCGATCTGCTCCGGTTTCGCCTTGTTGGAGCGCGAGTAGAGGATGAAACCGATCACCGCGATTGCGATGACGACGGCGATGACGATGAAGGTCGGGTCCACGATCGGTTCTCCAGGGGCGGCGTGCGACTATATGAAACGCGCTGTGCACGTCAACGTGCGTCGCCAGCGTGAGCGGCGATTGGCCTGATTGCCCGCGGGCCACGCGAGATCTCTCGCGCTCGCGAGACGGTCTCCTGGCGGGTTCTGCGGAGCCCGGGCGCGCTTGGCGCCGCTCAGCGCAGGGCGCGCGGCTCGACGCCTCGCACCTCGCGCTCGACCGGCTCGACCACCGGATCGGGCCCGTAGGCGACGTGCTCGACGCGGCGGGCCCAGGCCTCGATCTCCTCGGCGCTGCCGCGCGCGGCGACGCGGCGCACGTGGCCCGGCGTCGGCTCGGGTGTGCCGTCGTAGGGCGCGCCCTGTCGTCGCGCCCAGCGCACGAGCCGATCGAGCAGCGCGCGGCGCCGCGTGACGAGGGCGACCCCGAGCGCGCTCGGCGGAGGCAGCGCCTGCTCGTACGCGCTGTGCAGCGCCGACTCGACGACGAGGCGCGCGTCGCTGCGGTGCGGAGCGTCGATCGTGAACGCGCCGTGCTCGTCGGTGTGGACCTCGGCGACGACGCCGTCGCCCTGGAAGCTCGGCGCGATGATCGCGAGGCGCGCGCCGACGATCGGGGTGCCCTCGTGCGCGTCGCTGACGACGCCGCTCCAGCCGGTGGCGTTGCGCGCGGGGCCGAGCACCTGCACGCCGGCCTTGCCCGGAGGTACCGCGGGCGCGAGCAGATCGCTCGGCGCGACCGGCGCCTTGGGCGCGCGACGCCACCCGCCGACGACCCACGCGCCCGCCGCGAGCACGACGAGCGCGACGAGGATCTCCTTCAAAATGCCTGGTCCCGCGAGGTTCACCTCGGTCTGCAGGGCGGGCCCCGCGCGGTACCACGGCGCGGACGGGACATAGCGCAACAGGATCGGCACCGTGCTCGCGCCACCCGACGCGAAGCTCACGACGACGCGCGCGTGACCGTGCGCGACCTCGCCGGCGCCGACGCTCTCGCCCGAGGTGACCGGCGAGGATCGGGCCGCAGACAGCGAGCGGATCACCTCGACGACGCCGCCCTCCACCGCGCCGCGGCCGGTGGTGACGTCGACGTCGATCGCGAATCCATCGTCGGCGTCGGCGCGCTCGATCGGGTGCATGAGCGCGAGGTGTACGTCGGCGCGACGGACGATCGGCTGGGCGATCGAGGCCTTGGCGATCCCGGGTTTGCCAGCGAAGCGCGCGATCACCTCGCCCGCGCCCGGACCGGCGAACGTGGCCGTCTTCACCTCGAAGCGCGCGCGCCCGTCGCCGCCGGTCGCCGCCTCGGCGAGGGGCTTCGCCTTCTCGTCTTCGAGCGTGAGCGCGATGCCCTCGCGTCGCGCCGGCGTCGGCGATCCGGGGCGGCTCGCGTCGCTGCGATCGATGCGCAGCGACGCGGTGATCGTGACGGTCTCCTTGTCGAGATCGACGGTCTCCGGCGGAGGCTCGAAGCGCACCAGCGTGCGGAGCAAATGATCTTGATCGGGCTCGACGCTGAGCTGGGTTTCGAATGCGTCGTGGAGCTTGCTGCCCGCGTAGCGCACCTTGAACACGACCTTCGGGATCGTGGCCTTCCCGACGACGCAGAAGGTGCCGCGCTCGTCGGTGTCGATCGCTCCATCGGCCGACACCCCGCCGCGCCCGCGGATCGTCGGCGCTTCGCACGGCTCGAGCGAGGCGAGTCGGATCGGCGTGCGCAGATCGTCGGGCGCGAAGGCCTGGATGGTGATCGACGCGCGAGGGATCGGGCTGCCCGCGTCGTCGATCAGCTCGCCGCGGATCGAGAAGCCGTCCGGCTCGGACGACGCCGCGACCTGGAGCTCTGCGGTCCCGCGAACATGAACGTGGAGACCCGACCCCGACCCCGGCGCAGCCGACGGCGCCGACGCCGGTTGGGCCTGCGCGTCGCGCGTCGTCGGACCGAGGCCCAGAGCGGGGACGAGGAGCGCAACGCCGAGGACGATGGCTCGCGCGAGGGCGCCTCGCCGGGTGGAACGCGCGATCATCGGGGCATTATTCGGTCATCCGCGGCCGTGCGGGAAGAGCGCTGCGTGACGATCGCGTCGAATCGAGTGAAGAGGCGGCCGATCGGCTGCGTCCAATCGGCCCGGGAGCGTCGGCCGCGGCGGCGGGGTGGTGCGGGGGACCGCGGCGACGCCTCGGAGCTTCGAGAGCGACGCGGGAGATCCGAATGGCGGAAGGGTGGCCGATGGGCAGGCGAGTGAGCACGGGCGGTTCGGCGGCGCACCTGGGAGCAGGTCCGCGCCCTTTTCCTCCACCGCGTCCGGCCGATGGACCTCCCCGGACCAAGCGAGCGTCGTGTATCCTTCGCGATCGAATGATCCGCATGGCCCGCGTCACGGTGCTGCTTTGCTTGGCGATCGCGACCGCGCTGGTGCCGCGCACGGTGCGGGCCGATCCGCGCACGAGCTACCTCGCCGATCAGCTGAAGTCGAACGACGACTACCGCGTGCGGACGCAGGCCGCGCTGGCGCTCGGCGCGTCGGGCGACGACGCCGCGGTGAAGCCCCTCTGCGACGCGCTCGGCGACAGCAACCCCTCGGTCAAGGTCGCCGCCGCCGCCGCGCTCGGCAAGCTCGCGAAGCCCGCGGGCGTGTCGTGCTTGCAGGGCGCGTCGAAGCGAGAGTCGGCGACGTCGGTCAAGGCGCAAATCGACAAGTCGCTCGCGTCGCTCCAGAGCGGCGGATCGAGCGCCGCCGGAGCGCCGCCGCCCCCGCCCGACGCCAAGACGAAGGTGTACGTCGCCATCCAGGTGACGAACAAAACGAGCCGGGGAAACGGCGATCTCGACACGCTCATCCGCACGGCGATCCAGGACAAGCTCCTCACCAAGGCCGGCTACGCGGTCGCGCCGAAGAGCGAGACGCCGGCGCAAGGCGGGCCGATCGTGAAGTCGAAGAAGCTGAAGGGCTTCTTCCTGATCGCCACCGTCGAGGCTCCGATTTACGACAGCGGCAACCTCTCGCAGACCGTCCGCATCTCGATGTGGTCGTACCCGGAAAAAGCGCTCCAGGGCGAGTTCGCGCCGAAGCTCACCCAGAGCGGCACCCCGAAGAAAGACCCCGAGAGCGAGGACGCGCTGATGAAGTTGTGCGTCGAGAACGCGATCGAGAGCTTCCAGAAGGTCGTCGCCTCGCTATGATGCCGCCTTCGTGAGCGGCGCGTCGGACTCGGCCCTGCTCCCCACCGCGCTCCAGCACGGAGCGCTCGCTATCATCGACCGTCGAGGAACCCCATGAGCGATGCGCAGAGCCCCGCGGCGTCCGGCCGCCACAACCGCAGCGCCAAGAACTACCTCATCGATCGCAACTTCCAGCTCAAATACACGGCGTTCCTCGTCGGCATCGCGCTCGCGCTGTCGGTGATCCTCGGGCTCATCCTCTGGCGCACCAGCTCCGAGGTGATCGAGCAGAGCCAGAGCGCCGTGGAGCAGGGGCGCGAGACGGTCAAGCAAGGTCAGCAGACGATCGATCGCGGCAAGCAGGTGCTGGTGCAGAGCCGGCGCGTCAGCCAGGTCGTCGCGATGAACATCGCCAAGGA
>JBDTXR010000442.1:0-7538 GCA_040006075.1 Byssovorax sp.
GCGCCTGATAGTCGGACACCGATCGCATCTCCATGCCCGAGCCAGCGTCGGCGTGCGAGACGACCGACTTCTTGTGAGCGTCGGTGATCTGCTGGAACGTGGTCATGGTGGGCTTCTTCTGCTTCCAGGTGCCCTCGAGCAGGCAGATCCAGCTCGTCAGCATGATCCCGAGCGCGGAGAGCACGAAGAGAGTGCGGGTGAATTTCCGGTATCTGGCGATGCCCGCCAGGAAGAGGAGAGTCGCCCCCGACGCGTAGAGGATGACGGCGTCGACGTACACCGGGAGGTTCTTCACGATCTTGTGAGGCGACAACGACTCTGACGCCGGCAGGCCCTTGCTGGTCCAGAGCCAAGTGGACGCGAAGAGCACCAGCGCGCTCGTCGCCGCGGTGAGGAGCGCGCGGCGGTTGTCGACCCGGAGCATCCACACGAGGACGGGCAGGATCGTGAGGGGGATCCAGATCACGATCCGGCCGGGGACGCGGAAGGAGCCGAAGAGGGGGAGGTGCTTGACCATGGCCTCGTGGACCCAGGTCTCTTTGCCGAGGGCGAAGCAATAGGCCACTCCGCCGATGAGGTACAGGATCCAGAGGACTCGAGGCGGCTTCTTCACCAGCGCGGCGAGGGGGAACAGCGCCGCGAGCAGGAAGAGCGCGGAGCCACCAAAGGCACCATGCACGTCGGCGTGGAGCGGGAACAGGAAGTTGGCGAACTCCCCCGGGGTCGAGTCGCCGTACCCGAGCGACCAGGCATAGTCCCCGTTGGTGCGGCTCTGGTTCGTCTTGAAGAACTCGAAATAGAACGGGAGCAGGTAGGGCGCCGCGAGCAGCAGCCCGGTGCTGAAGCCGGCCGTCAATCGCACCAGATACCGGCGGACCGTCCCCCGCTCGTGCCGGGGGAGGGTGGGATCCATGGCCGCCGCCGCCCACGGGAAGAGGACCGCAAACAGCCCCGCGATCATGATCCCGAGGAACGCCCACTGCGGGTGGCCGCTGACGACGATGAGGTACGTCCCGAGGGCCAGGAACGCCACGGGCCGCTTCCTCTCCGGGTCCAGGAAGACAAAGCCCGCCGCGGCGGCGATGAGCACCATCGCGACATAGGAGTCGAGCGAGGCGCCATAGCGGAAGCTGTCGAGCATCCGCAGGTTGTAGACCACCGGGAACGTGGCGACGAAGGCCGGCAAAGGGGTGACGCGCAGCCGGCGACAGAGCTTGAACAGCGAGATGTGGGCGATCCCCAGCGAAATCAGGCGATAGAAGGTGTTCCACTCGAGCGCGAGGCCGTGCCAGTAGCCCGGCATGATGCTCGATATCCACGGGAGTGGATGGTAGAACTGGCCCAGCGTCATGGCCGCTGTCGAGTGCCCGCCGGCGAAGCCGGGCATGAAGAGCGGGAAGGTGCCCCGCCAGACAGCCCACATGAGCTCGAGCTCGTCGCCCGGGGTGAAGATGGAGTAGTCGTTGCCCAGCGTCATTGGCATGACGAACGGCCATAGCCACGACATCATGATGAAGGGAATCAACAGAAAGAGAAGCCAGACCGCTAGTCGACGCCCAAGCCCGCGCATGACGGGCGTATTTAGTCGAAAATCCACGCGTCGTGCACACTATTTGCGGCGCCGACGCGGCATTCTGCGGGCGTGAAAAGGATTGCCGGTGGGAGAGCGCCGCGGTAGATCACGCCGTGATCGCTGGATACGCCGAGATCTCGTGGGAAACCGTGGCGCCCGCCAGGAGCGCGGCCTGGCCGACCCCGCCCGTCGACGCGGCCCCGGCGCGATCCGACGCCCTCCTGCGCGCGGCCTGGGCGACCGCGCCTCGCGAGCTTCTCGCCGCGCTCGAGGCCGAGCAGGTGCTGCTCGTGGTGAACGATCCTTGCCGCAGCACGCGCACCGCCGAGGCCCTGGAGGCGCTCTCCCGCTTCGCCGCCGAGATCGGGTGTCGGCCCCGGGTCCGCGCGCTCGTCGCCACCGGCACTCACCGGTTCTCGGCGGTGGAGCGTCGAGCCTTCGAGGCCTCGACGTTCCCCGGAGAGGGCCTGTCGATCGAGGAGATTGCCTGGCACGACGCCGCCGACACCGGGGCCCTCGCCTCGCTCGGCGAGGCGTCGATCAACGGGCGAGTCGCCGCTGCCCGGGCGCTGATCGCCGTGGGCAGCGTCGAGCCGCACTACTTCGCCGGCGCCACGGGCGCCCACAAGACTCTCACCATCGGGTGCCTCTCGCCTCGCGATATCGAGGTCAATCACCGGGGCGCGCTCGATCCCGCGTCGGACGTGCTGCGCCTCGACGGAAACCCCGTTCACGAGGGGATCGTCCACCTCCTGGCCTCGCTGCGCGAGGGCCGCCACGTCGTCGCGATGAACCAGGTCCTCTCCGGCGCGGAGGTCGTCGCCGCCCGCGTCGGCGATCCGATTGGCACCCTCCACGCGCTGCTCCCCGACGCCCGGCGGGTCTATGCCAGCTCGCTCGATCGCGTCGCCGACGTGCTCCACCTGCGCGTGCCGTCCCCCCTGGGAAGGAGCTTTTACCAGGCCGACAAAGCCCTGAAGAACAACCACCTCGCGGTCGCCGACGGGGGCGGGATCCTCCTCGAAGCGGAGTGTCCCGACGGCGTCGGCCAAGACGCGTTCGTCCGGCTCCTCCGCGCGGCCCGCACCTACGCCGAGGCCTGTCAGCAGGTGGAGCGCGACGGCTATCGCCTCGGCGATCACAAGGCCGTGAAGCTCCGTCACCTCACCGATCCTGCGGCGCGCGGCGTGCACATCGCGCTGATCAGCCGGAACATCCCGGCCGACGTGTGCCGCGTGCTCGGTGTTCACCCCGTCGATTCGGTCGAGGAGGGCCTGGCGTGGCTCGCGCCGCGCGTCCGTCGCCCGCTCGCCCGCGGCGTACGCGTCGAGGACGCAGGGATGGCCTGCGTCACGGCGAGGCCGACCCCTGAGCTGCGCGGCCGCTCCCTGGAATCACCACGGTAGGCGCACGCTGCGACCACCGTCCCCGCACCTCGGCCTGGCATGACGACCCGCGATGCACTCGAACCCGCTCCACGCCGCGGGCCGCGGCCGTAACTACACCCGCCTGCGGGCGCTGAGCGAGCTCTTGATGCGCGCTGTCTACCGCGGCAACTGGCCTGCTCGCGCCTGGAGCCTCACGCCGGGCCGCGCCATGGTCCAGCGCCTCGATCATGCGCTCTGCCTCGATCCGGCCCGCGCTCGCGCCGCGCCCCTGCGGATCGCCTTTGCTTCCGATCTCCACCTCGGGCCGACCACGCCGTCGACCGTGCTCGATCGGGCCTTCGATCTGCTCCGCGAGGCCGCGCCCGACGTGCTGATCCTCGGCGGCGACTACGTGTTCCTGGAGGCGACCCCGGCGATTGCCCGGGAGCTCCGCGACCGGGTGCGCTCGGTACCCGCGCAGACCAAGCTGGCGGTGATGGGCAATCACGATCTCTGGACCCATCATGGCCTGATCGAAGAGGCCCTGGCGAGCGCCGGCGCCCGGGTGCTGATCAACGACGCGGCCCGTTTGCCCGCGCCGTGGAGCGACATCGCCATCCTCGGCATCGACGATCCCTGGACCGGCGCGCCCGACGGCGATCGCGCGGTGGCCGCCTGCGGCGACGCGGCCTTCCGCATCGGGATCAGCCACTCTCCCGACGGATTACCGTTCCTCCGCGGCAAAGGCCTCTCGTTCCTCCTCGCCGGGCACACCCACGGTGGCCAGATCGCGCTGCCCGGCCCGACGCCGATCATCGTCCCGGGCCCGCTCGGGAAAAAGTGGCCCTTCGGCCTCCACCACGACGGCGCGCTCCCGCTCTTCGTCTCCCGAGGCGTGGGCGCCACCGAGCTGCCAATACGCACCTTCGCGCCGCCGGATATCGTGGTCGTCACCGTGACGTGAGGCTTCAGCGCGGGTCAGAGAAGACCATCAAGAAGAAGGTCGACGGCATGCTCCAGGTGCCTCCCAGGATCCGGTGCTCCACGTTCGCAAACCGCTTCTTTGCAAGCGCCAGGAAGCCCTCGGGCCGGCGGATGAAGTCGCCGCGATCGTTCTTGGCGAGGAGCCGAGCGAGGGCAGGTTGACCGTCGTAGAGCACGGTATCGAGCGCGGCGACGCGGCCTTTCGGCGCGAGCGAGCGGGCCACGAGGTCGATCAGGCCTTCGCACGCGGCGTCGTCCAGGTGGTGGAGGAGGCCCATGAGCATGATCCGATCGGCGGGCGGGAGCTCCTGGCGACGAGCCTCGGTGTAGGGCTCGGCGTAGAAGCGCGCCCGGTCGCCGAAGCGCTTCGTGGCGTCGGCGATGTAGCTCGCGTCGGTGTCGAAGCCGGTGTACTCGCAGGGTGGCAGTCGGTTGAAGTAGTAGGCCGGGCCGCAGCCGATATCGAGGATGCGCTGGCCCGGGGCGGGCTCCAGCGCCTCGATCGCCTGATCGCGAGCATCGGTGGCGCCGACCAGGCGCTGCGAGAGGACGTAGGCCGCGGGAAAGCCCAGGATCGAGAGCGCCATGAGAAGACTCCTTTACGCCGACTCTTCGCCCGCCGCGAGGGCGTCCGAGGGGGAAATCCGCTCGCTCAGCAGCGCCGCCGCGGCCATGAGCAGCACCAGGCCGATCTGGATCACGTAGAGCAGAAACACCACCGCAGAGCCCGTGGTCGCCACCCGATCGGGCGGGTAGTACATGGCGAGGCCGGCGTAGATGGAGACCTGGAACGCGCCGAAGAAGCCAGGCGCGTTGGGCAGGAGCACGCCGAGGTGGAGCACGCCCATGATCACGCACGAGCGCGCGAGGCTCACCGGCGCGATGCCCGCGCCCCAGAGGATGAGCTCGATCCCCGCCGCATTGAAGGCGTAATAGAGCAGCGTCGCGATCAGGAACGGGCCGGCGAGGCGGATGCGCGGGAGAAAATGCAGGCCGTCGGCGAGGCTCCCCGCGGCCGCGGAGATGCGCGCGGCGAGCTTCTTCGAGACCAGGCCGACCACGGCGTCGATCGCCCGCGTGGCCCACGCGCGCCAGAAGTAAAACGCGCCGAGCAGCGTGAACGCGGCCGCGAAGATCAGGAGCGCGCCGTAGGCCGCGGCGGGGACGATCGCCACCGGGACCGCGAGGCTGCCGATGTGATCGGGCAGCGGATCGAGCGGTTTGGCGACGGTGAGCGCGACGAGCAGGATCACGCAGAGGACGAAGCCGTCGATGACGCGCTCGGCGGCGATGGTCCCGGTCGCGGCCCACCCGGAGAGCTTGCCTTCGCGGCGAATCAGCGCGGGGCGCACCACCTCGCCGGTGCGGAACGGGAGCAAGAGGAGCGCGCCGTAGCCGATGCAAGCGACGGTGAGCACGCGCCGCAGCCGCACCGGATAGATGGGCGCGAGGAGCCACGACCAGCGGTGCACGCGCAGGTAGAGCGCGGCGAAATGCAGCAGCGCGTAGACCGCCACCGTCCACGGGACGACGCCGACGAAGTCTTCGCGCCGCGGGAACACCGGGAGCGCGCCCCGGTGGAGAAGCCAGGCGAAGCCGAGCGCCACCACGATCGACGCGGCCAGCGCGAGGCCGTGCCGCCTGAGCCACGAGGGGTGCGCCATACGTTGGACCCGCGTTTACCACGAGCGCCGCGGCCGTGGCGAGCCTGGCGCGGAGTCGCGGGACCGGGCTATAGTCGGCGCCGCCTTGCCTGCCCTGGAGAAGAAATGAAGGTCGTCTTGCTCGCCGGAGGCTTCGGGAGCCGCATCTCGGAGCACACCGAGACTCGCCCCAAGCCCATGATCGAGATCGGGCAGTACCCGATCCTCTGGCACATCATGAACATCTACGCGAGCCACGGCTTCAGCGAGTTCGTCGTGGCCTGTGGCTACAAGAGCGAGGTGCTCAAGGACTACTTCCACAGCTTCTTCATCCGCCACGCCGACTACGTGGTCAGCCTCCGCGACGGCAAGGAAGAGATCGTCCGCTCCGAGGCGCCCGACTGGAAGATCGCCCTCGTCGACACCGGCCTCAACACCATGACCGGCGGCCGCCTGCGTCGCCTGCGGAGCTGGCTCGGCGACGAGCCGTTCATGGTCACCTACGGCGACGGCGTCAGCAACGTCGACATCAAGGCCCTCGTCGCCTACCACCGCGCGCAGGGGAAGCTGGCGACGGTCACGGCGGTGAGGCCGCCCGCGCGCTTTGGCGGGCTCACCATCGAAGGCTCGCTGGTGCGCGAGTTCTCGGAGAAACCCCAGTCCGGCGAGGGGTGGATCAACGGCGGATTCTTCGTCTTCGAGCCCAGGGTGCTCGATTACCTGGAGAGCGACGCGATGTCGCTCGAGCGCGAGCCGATGGAGCGCCTCGCGAGGGAGGGCCAGCTCGCGGCCTTCCAGCACGAGGGGTTCTGGCAACCGATGGATACGATCCGCGACCGACGGGTCCTCGAGGCCCTGTGGGAGAGCGGCAAGGCCCCCTGGAAGACCTGGTGATGGACCAGTTCTATTCGGGCAAATCGACGCTGGTCACCGGCCACACCGGCTTCAAGGGAGCGTGGCTGTCGCACCTGCTCAAGCGGCTCGGGGCCAGGGTCTCGGGCTTCGCGCTGCCGCCGGCCGACAAGCCCAGCCTGTTCGACCTCGCCGGCGTCGCCGAGGGCATGAGCTCGACCATCGGGGACGTGCGCAATTTGGCGGCACTCCACGCTGTCTTCAAAGAGCAGCAGCCGGAGATCGTCCTCCACCTGGCGGCGCAGGCGCTGGTCCGCAAGAGCTACCGCGAGCCGGTCGACACCTTCTCCACCAACGTCATGGGCACGGTCAACGTGCTCGAGGCGGCGCGCGCGTGCCCCTCGGTCCGGGCGGTGGTCATCGTCACGTCGGACAAGTGCTACGAGAACCGAGAGTGGGTGTGGGGCTACCGCGAGGACGAGGCCATGGGCGGCTTCGATCCGTACAGCGCGAGCAAGGGCTGCGCCGAGCTGGTGGCGGCCGCTTACCGGCGCTCGTTCTTCAAGGGCGGCGCCGCTGTGGCCTCGGCGCGCGCCGGCAACGTGATCGGCGGCGGCGACTGGGCCGAGGATCGGCTGATCCCGGACATCCTGCGTGGCATCCTCGGAGGCGAGACCATCGAGATCAGGAACCCTCGCGCCACGCGGCCCTGGCAGCATGTGCTGGAGCCGCTCTCAGGCTATCTGCTCCTCGCGCAGAGGCTCTTCGAAGGAGGCCAGTCGTTCGCGGAAGGCTGGAATTTCGGCCCCGCGGACGCCGACTCGGTCCCGGTGGGCGAGGTGGCGCGCCGGCTGGTCGAGACCCTCGGTCGCGGCACGCTCGAGCTCTGGGACGCGCCGCCCGAGGGCGCGCTCCACGAGGCCCACGCGCTCAAGCTCGATTGCAGCAAGGCCCGCTCGCGGCTCGGCTGGCGCCCGCGGCTCGATTTCGAGGGCACCTTGAAGCTGACGGCCGAGTGGTATCGCTCCACGATCGAGGATCCATCGACGGCCAAGGCCATGCTCGACAGCCAGATTGACGCTTACCTGAGGCTCCCCGGATGACGATCGAGATCGCGAC
>JBDTXR010000443.1:0-7524 GCA_040006075.1 Byssovorax sp.
GGCGTCGCGTTCTTCGAGGTCTCTCCCGAGAACCACATGCGCCGCGGCGGGCACGTCCCCGCCGCGGTGGAGCAGGTCGCCGAGCACTACCGCTTCCTGACGCACGGGCTCACGCTCTCCGTCGGCGGGCTCGATCCGTTCGACCGCGCCTACATGGCCGAGCTCCGGCGCTTCGTCGAGCGATCGAAGAGCCCGTTCCACTCGGACCACCTCTGCTTCTCCGGCGCGGGCGGGCGCACGCTCCACGATCTCTTCCCGCTGCCGCTGACGCGAGCGTCGGCGGTCCACGTGTCCGCGCGCATCCGCGAGGCCCAAGATCTGCTCGGTGTGCCGCTCGCGATCGAGAACATCACGCGCTATTTCGTGCCCGGGGAGCGATCGATGGACGAGGCGGACTACCTGACGGAGGTGCTCGATCGCAGCGGCGCGAAGCTCTTGCTCGACGTCAACAACGTCTGGGTCAACGCCGCCAACGACGGCTTCGACGCGCTCGATTTCCTGCGGCGTTTGCCGCTCGATCGCGTCGTTCAGCTCCACGTCGCGGGGCACGATCGGAGCGAGGAGCACGGCCTCGTCATCGACACGCACGGCGCGGACACCATCGATCCGGTGCTCGATCTCTGCGCGTGGGTCGTGGAGCGGACCGGTCCGCTGCCGGTGGTGCTCGAGCGCGATCATCGGATCCCGCCGCTCCCCGAGCTGCTGATCGAGCTCGGGCGGGTCGAGGTCGCGTACGCGCGCGGGCTCGCGGCGCGCGCGGTGACGCATGGATCCTGAAGATCCCTCCCGCTTCCCGGCGCTGCTCGGCGCCGTCGCGAGCCTGGTGCGCGCCCCTGGGGTCGAGGCGCAGATCGCCCGCGATCCGCAGGCGTTCTTCGTCGACGGCGGAGTCGGCGCGGCCGACGCTGCCAGCCTCGCCGCGCAAGGCGAAAGGCGCTTGCTCGTGTACCGCAAGCTGGTGCGGCGCGGGCTGACGGCGGCGATCCGGCTCGAGATCCCGCGGACCGCGGCGCGGCTCGGCGCGGGCTTCGACGCCTGGGTCGATCGCTTCCTCGAAGACGAGTCGCCGCGCTCGCACTACCTCCGCGACGTGGCCTTCGAGCTCGTCGCCTGGGCCGCGCCGAGGTGGGCCGCCGACGCGGATGTGCCTGGATATCTCGGCGATCTCGCGCGGCACGAGCTCACCGGCTTCGACGTCGCCAGCGCCGACGACGACGGCGAGGCGACCGGGATCAAGCTCGAGCTCGAGCTCGACGGCACCGCGCGCTTCCACGCCTCGGTGCGGCTCGCGCGCTACGACCACGCCGTGCACCGCCTGCTCGCCGAGGTGTCCGCGCGCGACGTGCCCGTGCGCGAGCCCACCGCGCTCCTCGCGTACCGCGACCCCGAGCACGAGGTGCGCTACCTCGAGCTCACCCCGCTCGCCGCGGCGATCCTCGATCGGCTCCTGCGCGGCGAGACGCTGCGATCGTCGGTGGTCGGCGCGGCGACGGAGCAGGGCCAGGCGCTGGGCCCCGAGGTGCTGGCCGGGACCGCGCGCCTCCTCGACGATCTGGCCGAGCGCGGGGCGCTGCTCGGGGGCGCGTCGTGACCCTCCACGACCTCCCCGCGAACCTCTCCCCCGCGACCGCGGAGGTGCTAACGTCGCCGCGCTCGCGCCCCCTACCATGGATGAGTCGCTCCTCAACGCTGCCATGGATCGCTACGCCTGCGGCGACGCTCAGGCGTTCGCGGCGTTGCACCAGGCCCTCTACCCGCGGCTGCTCGCCTACCTCACGCGTATGAGCGGCTCCACCGTGCTCGCCGACGATTTGCTCCAGGAGACCTTCCTGCGCATGCACCGCGCGCGCGCCACGTTCGCGACGGGCGGCGCGGTGATCCCCTGGGCCTACGCCATCGCCCGCAACGTGCACATCGATCACGCCCGCTCCGCCAAGCTCCGCGCCACCGAGCGGCTCCCGAGCGATCCCGGATCCGAAGCGGTCGATCGCGGCGGCGCCGACGCCGAATCGGCGGCAATCGCAGCCGAAGCGGCGCGCGCGGTCGAGCGCGTGCTCGCGCGGATCCCGACCTCGCAGCGCGACGCCTTCGTGCTCATCCGCTACGAAGGGCTGAGCGTGCAGGACGCCGCGGCGATCCTCGGCACCACCGCCACGGCCGTGAAGCTCCGCGCCTTCCGCGCCTACGAGGCCCTCCGCGCCGAGCTCGACGAGCTGAAGCGCGAGGCCCCCGCGCGCGCCGGTAGCAGCCGCCCTCGAGCCGAAGGAGGCGCCGATGGCCGCTCCTGATCCCATCTCGCTCGACGATTTCGCCGCGATCCCCGATCCCGCGCGCGGCCTCGGCGCGCGCCCCACACCGGCGGCTCCCCCACCCGGCGATCCGTCGCCCACGCGCGCCGAGCGGCGTCGACGCAACCTCGTCGCGGCGGGCTTCGGCCTTTCGTGGGTCGTCTTCCTCGTCGCGCACCTCGGCCTCCGCGGCAACATCGCCGACGCCGGGCTCCTCGCCTCGCTCGGGCTCTGGACGCTCCTCGCCGTCGGTGGCCTCGCCCTCGCACTCCGCACCGACGCGCGCGGCCTCCCGCCGAGCCTGCGCGTCGTGCAGATCGTCCTCCTCGGCGTCGCCGCGCTCTACGTGGTCGGCGTCCTCGTGCGCGACGCCACGGCGCCGAACGTGCCCATCCACTGGAGCAACGTCATCGGCTGCCTCTCGTGGGCGCACCTCCTCGCGGTCGGGCCGCTGCTCGTCGCGGCGCTGGTCTTTCGCCGCTCATTTCTCTCGTTCCCGGCCTGGCGCGGCGCGGTCGTCGGCGCCGCCTGCGGCCTCGGCGGGGCGATTGGCATCCATACCCACTGCGTGGTCGAGACGGCCTCGCACGTCCTCGTCGCCCACGGCCTGGTCATCGCCGTCTCCGCCCTCCTCGGCGCCGCTCTGGGCGCCCGGGCAGGCCGGCTATGAAGGCCACGGGCCTCGCCCACGGCCCGTCGGCGACGATTGGCGTAGTTATTAGCGCGCCCCGAAAAAATCGGCGACGATGGCCCCACGAGGCCGCACCCATCGGGGAGGGGTCGGCGCCGATTCGTCCTGGAAATCGAGAGCTTTCATGAGCGTGCCGTCCTCCCGTCGCGACCCCCTTGGCATCAGCGGAACGCTGATCGCCGACAAGTACCGGATCGCCCATGCCGTGGGCGAAGGGGGCTTCAGCGTCGTCTACCTCGCCGAGCACACGATCTGGCGTCAGCCCGTGGCGATCAAGTGCTTCAAGGTGCTCGCCAACGCCCCCGAAGATCAACGCGAAGGCCTGCTCGACGGCTTCATCCAGGAGGGCAAGCTCATGGCTTCGCTCTCCAGCCGATCGGCGGCCATCGTCCAGGCGCGCGACGTCGGCACCTTCACCACGCCCGACGGCCAGTGGCTCCCGTACATGGTCCTCGAGTGGCTCGAAGGGAAGCCGCTCGACATCGTGCTCTACGACGAGAGCCGCGCGGGCATGCCGGCGCGCCAGATCCACGAGGTCCTCGCGCTGCTCGATCCCGCGGCCGCCGCGCTCGAAATCGCGCACACCCGGGGCATCGCTCACCGCGACATCAAGCCCGCGAACTTCTTCGTCATGGGCGATCCGCGCGGCGTCGAGGCCTACGTCAAGGTGCTCGATTTCGGCATCGCCAAGGTCATGTCGGATCACGCCGCCGTCGCCGCGGCGCTCGCGCACACCGGCACCGAGATCACCGCGTTCACGCCCAACTACGGCGCTCCCGAGCAGTTCAGCCGCACCCACGGCGCCACCGGCCCGTGGACCGACGTCTTCGCCATGGCGCTGATCGTCGTCGAGATGCTCCGCGGCGGCGCGCCCGCGCTCGAGGGCAACGACCTCATCCAGCTCGCGGTCGCCAGCCGCGATCCCTCGCGCCGGCCCACGCCGCGCAACTTCGGCCTCCAGGTCACCGACGCGGTCGAGCAGGTCTTCGCGGCCGCGCTCGCCACCTCGCCCGGCGATCGCTTCCGCACCATGGGTCATTTCTGGGCCGCGCTCCACCAGGCGGTCTTCCCCGACGCGCCGGCCTGGCAAATGTCCACGACGGGCGGCCTCGCCGCGCCGCGGATGTCCACGAACCCGCAAATGGCCGGGCAGTCGATGCCCATGGTGCAGCAGCAGGGGTTCCCGAGCCTGGTCTCGCCGCAGAGCCAGCCGCAGGGCTACGCGCAGCAAAGCCAGTCTCCGCAGAGCCAGCCTGGGCCCATGTCCATGCCGACCCCGCCCGGGATGATGACCGGCGCCTCGCCCCTCAGCAGCGCGGCCAGCGTCGCCGGCGCGGCGCCCGCGGCGGTGCGGCCCACCTCGAACGCGCCGGTGTTCGTGTTCTCCGGCCTCGCGATGCTGGTGCTCGCCATCGGCGGCGTCGGCGCCTACAAGGTCTTTGGCCACTCCACCCCTCCCGACAAGGGGCCAATCACCGCGCTCTCGGGCGCCACCAGCGCGGCAGTCCCGTCGCCCTCCGGTTCGGCCGCGGTCGTCCCGGCGCGGCGCGCCGAGTGCCCCGCAGGCACGGTCCTCGTCACGGGAGGCCGCTTCTTCATGGGCTCCGACGGCCCCGAGTTCAAGCTCTGGCAGCCCTCGCACAAGGTCACGCTCGACACCTTCTGCATCGATGTCTACGAGGTCACCGCGGGCGACTACAAGGCGTGCTCCGACACCGGCGATTGCAAGCGCCCCGAGCCGATACCGAATTACCCGAAGGCCGACAGCGTCTCCGAGTCGCAGCACGAGAAGAACAAGGCCATCCAGGCCGATCTCTGCACCTTCGGCAAAGAGGGCTTCGAGAAGCACCCCATCAACTGCGTCAGCTGGACCCTCGCCGACGCGTACTGCAAGGTCCAGAAGAAGCGGCTCCCCACCGAGGCAGAGTGGGAGTACGCCGCGCGCGGCTCCGACGGCCGCAAATACCCCTGGGGCGACGATCCGGGCGATCAGACCCACATGAACGCGTGCGGGCTCGAGTGCAACAAATGGGAGGTCGCGCACGGCCTCAAGCCCAGCCCGCGGATGTGGGCGGCCGACGACGGCTTCTTTGGCACGGCCCCGGTCGGCAGCTTCCCCAAGGGCAAGACCAAGTTCGGATCCTACGACTTCATCGGCAACGTGTGGGAGTGGACCTCGGACTGGTTCGAGACCTACAAGGCCGACGAGGCCGTCAATCCCACCGGCGCCCCCGCCGGAGATCGCAAGTCGATCCGCGGCGGCGGCTTCAACGGCGGAGTCCAGCTCTGGCTCGATCCCGCGTTCCGCTACCACCAGCTCGCCACGGCCAGCGCCCCGGGGATCGGCTTCCGCTGCGCCACCAGCCTGTAGTCGCCATGCCGTCAATCCAGCGCGTTTGCGTGTTCTGCGGCGGGAATCCCGGCAAGAACCCCGCTTACCTCGCCGCGGCCGTCCACCTCGGGAGCGAGCTTGGATCAAACGGCCTCGAGCTGGTCTATGGCGGCGCTCAGGTCGGGCTCATGGGCGCGGTCGCCGACGCGGCCATCGCTCACGGCGGAGAGGTCTTTGGCGTCATCCCCGAGTTCATCGCCGCGCGCGAGATTGCCCACCTCGGCGTCACCAGGCTGGTGGTCGTGCCCTCCATGCACGAGCGCAAGGCGGCGATGGCCGAGCGCGCCGACGCCTTCGTGGCGCTTCCGGGCGGCTTTGGCACCCTCGACGAGCTCTTCGAGATCCTCACCTGGGCCCAGCTCGGGCTCCATCGCAAGCCGATCGCGGTGCTCAACATCGCCGGCTACTTCGATCACCTGCTCGCCTTCCTCGATCACGCCGCCGACGAGCAGCTCCTCCGGCCCGAGTACCGCGCCATGCTCCTCGTCGAGAGCGATCCCGGGCGCCTGGTCGCGCGCCTGCGCGAGAGCGCGCCGCCCGTCGTCGAGACGTGGCTCGAGCCCGGTCAGACCTGAGGAACGTCGTGCAGAGGCCGTGAAATGTTGCCCACCAGGACGCCGATCATCGTCCCCAGCACCGAGCCCGCGAGCACGTCGCTCGGGTAATGCACGCCGAGCGCGCAGCGCGACCAGGCGACGATCGCCGCGTAGATGCAGGCGACCAGCGTCCACCGCGGCACGCGCACCGCGACGAAGCCCGCGAACGCGAACGAGCCCGCGGCGTGCCCGCTCGGGAACGAGTGGCCGCCGGGCGCCATGATCTGCAGCGCCGAGCACCACCCCATCGCGTCACACGGCCTCGCGCGGCCGACGAGCCCCTTGATCACGTTCACCAGGCTGCTCGTGAGCCACACCGACGTGGCGAGCCACAGCGACGTCGCCCGCGTCGATCGCTGGAACAGGAAAGGGACCAGCCACAGGAGCGGCCACCCAGCGCCCACCGTGGTGAACACGATGAAGATCGGGATCGCCCACTCCGGCTTGCCGAACGTGGCGCGAAGCACCGACTCGTCGAAGCTCTGAACGATCGCGGGCACTTCGATCACGGCGTTCTCTACCACGCCCGCGGCGTGTCGCGCGTCGCGCGGTCTGCTACCGTCGCGCCGTGCCTGTCCCCGACTCTCTCGTGAACGATCCGGCCATCGCGGGGCCGCTCGGCTCGCTGGCCCTCTCGCAGGTCCGCGCGGGCAGCTCCTCCCTCGCGCTCCGCGCCATCCGCTGGCACGAGGGGCTCTCGCGCCTCGGCGTCGTCCTCCCGTTCATGCTCGTGCACGACGTCGGGCTGCTCTTCTCGTCGCCGCGCGATCAGCTCGAAATCGGGCCTCGCGCCAATCCGCAGGTGATGGCTTCGCGGCTCCGCGACGGCGCGCGCCTCGCGGAGATGTACCGCGGCATGCTCGACGAGCTGGCCGAGAGCGAGGCCGCGCGCCGCGCTCCGCAGCTCAAGATGTCGGACGATCTGATCATCGTCGTGCTCTCGCGCATCCTCGGCACCATCGCCGCGCGCGCCAGCGTCGCGCCGGCGTACCGCGCGGCGATCCCCATCGACGCCTCGCTCTTCGACGGCCTCGATCCCCAGCTCCCCACGCTCTACGGCGTCACCCGCCGCGACTTCGAGGGGGCCACGCTGTCCACGCTCGAGGCCGGTCGTCTCTTCGTGTTGACGATGGCGGACGCGCTCGATCTCGACACGCTCCGCCTCTTCGGGATGCTCGGATCCGAGGCCTCGGCGGGCGCCCTCGCCCAGGTCGATCTCCTCGCCGCGCTCGACTCGCCCGAGGCCAACGACATCGTGAATTTCTCGCTCGAGATCCTCCCGAGCGTGCTCGAAACCAAGACCCGCGCCGCCTCGGGCACCAGCGCCTCGTTCGGCTACTCGGGCCTCGGCACCCGCGGATCGATCGACAGCATGGTCCTGACCGAGCTGGCCTGGGACGACCTCGAGATGGTCCGCCGCATGGCCGAGAACGAGGTGCTCTATTTCGCCCGCGAGCAGAGCCGCGACGAGCAGAAGCGCATTCACTATTTGCTCATCGACGCCTCGGCCTCGATGCGCGGCGACCGACAGACCTTCGCCCGCGGCATGGCCATCGC
>JBDTXR010000444.1:0-7522 GCA_040006075.1 Byssovorax sp.
TGGTCGGCCTCGATCCGTTCGATCGAGACGACGGGGATGCGAGTGGCGCGCGCGAGCTCTTCGACGCTCATCGCCTTACCCTCGCGCGTACGCTTCAAGTAGCGGCCGATCGAGTCCATCTCATTCACCCATTCATCCAGACCACGTTTCCAGGACCAGTCCTTTCGGTTGCTTGCCGCCCCGCGTCCCTCTTCCCCGGGACCGGACGGCGATAAGTTACTGGTACGTCTGTAAATCCGCCTTGCAGCGCAGGCCGATCGGCGTCGTGGCCGACAGCTCGCTGCACTTTTGGAGATCGGCGCGGGCGTCGTCTTTCGCGCCCTGCTTGGCCAGCACCCGAGCCCGGGCGCTCCATGCGTCCTGGAGCCTTTTGCACTCCGGCCGGTCGGTGTCTACAGCCTTCGACAGGGCCTCGCGCGCCAGCGGCAGGTCGCCCTTTTTTTCGAAGGCGAGGCCGAGGCGGAAATTCCCCACGCAAAACAGGGGCTGCGCGGCGACCGAGCGGCGGAGCGCGTCGATCGCCTCTTCCACGCTGCCGCGCTCGAGGTAGGCCCAGCCGAGGTTGCCCCAGGCTTTCTCGGGGGTGTTGTAGAGGATGTCGTCGGCGAGGGGCTTGAGGACGGCGATCGCGTCGTCGTAGCGTTTCTCGTGAATGAGGATCACGCCGAGGGCGTTCTTGGCGTCGCGGTGATCGGGCGAAGCGCGCAGCGCCTCCCGGGCGAAGTGCTCGGCGTCGTTGAAGCGGCAGTCGCTCGAGTGCTCGTCGATGGCGCAGAACTGGAAGAGGATCACCGAGCCGAGGTAGGCGGCCTCGGCGTTGTCTTCGTTCAGCTTCAGCGATTTCTGGACGTGGTCCAGGGCCTCGCGGAAGCGGTTGCTCTGGAACGAGTCGCGCGCGAGGTCGTACTCGCCGAGGGAGCGGGTCTCGGCGCCTGCGACGGGGGCGCCGGTGCCGGTGCCGCTGCACGCCGCGAAGACGGTGACCGAGATCGCGGCGATCGACGCGCGGCTTCGAGCAGCGGACGCGACGAGCACGCGTGCTCGCGTCAGCCCCCGCCTTGCTGCGCCGTGTCGTCGTGCGATCACCGAGTGTTCAGCCTCTCCCCCGCCCGGAACCTCGTGTTCCAGGGGACGCCCTTGGGTATCCGAGATGGTCGGGAACGTCAACCCGTCCAGCGCACCCCGACCCGGCGATCGATCCGATTTCGCAATGAGGCCTTTTTCTGGGAGGCAAATGCAGATACGATCCCGCGATTTTTCGCTGGACGCGCCGCGGCGGGAGGAGGATCAGCCCTCGCCGCGGATCTCGTCCTTGATGCCGAGCAGGCCGTAGAGGCGGCGCATGGCCTCGAGATCGGGGACCTCGAGGCGCTCTTCGCTGACCTTGAGGTACTGGCCCTCGCGGAGCTGCTGCACGGCGCGCTTCACGGTGTCGACGTCGAGGCCGATGCGCGTGGAGAGCTCCATCGGCGAGATGGTGAAGGTGGCGCCGGGGCCCGACGTGGCCGAGTCGCGCGCCTGCTGCGCGAGCTTGAGGAGCGCGCTCACGACCTTCGACTGGGTGTCGGCCAGCATCATGATCTCGATCTGATCCTCGGCGTCGCGGAGGCGGCGCACGAGCTGCTGGACCAGCCGCGCGGCGACGCTCGGGTGGTGCTCGAGCAGGCCCTGGAGCGTGTCTTGATCGAGCACGAGCGCGGCGCCCGCCGAGAGCGCGATCGCCGTGGACGAGCGCGCCGCGCCGACGATCAGCGCCGATTCGCCCAGGAGATCGCCGGCCTTGAGGACCATGATGCTGCGCTCGGCGCCGCGGACGCGCTTGATCAAGCGGACGCGGCCTTCTTCGAGGAGGTAGGCCTCGGAGCCGGTCTCGCCCTCGCGGTAGAGCACCTCGCCCGCGTGAAACGAGCGGCCGGGGCGCGCGCCGGGCGGGGCCGGATCGAGCGGCGTTTCCTCGGCGGGCGGAGCGGGATCCTCGGGGGTCGTCATCGCGCGGCGGAGTGTAACCGAGCTCAGGCTGGGGGATCTTCTCTCGTTGGCGTCGCCAGCGGCTTGGCGTCGGGCGGGCGCACGTAGAGCGGCTCGACCAGCGCCGGATCGGAGGGCTCGCCGGAGGCGAGGCGACGCGCGGCGAGGCGGCCGACCCACGCGGCGTCGGGGAGATCGAGCGCGGGGCCGCGCGCGAGGCCGGGCGGGAGAGGATCGAGGGTGGCGACGACCTCGCCCACGATCACGATTCGCCTGGTTTCACCGGGCAAGTCGAGCGCCGACGCCGCGCGCGGGGCGCAGCGCGGCGGGGCGAGCGCGTGGATCCCACCGTTGACGAGCGTGTACGCGGCGACGAAGACCTCGTCTTTCCTGGCGTCGATGGCCGCGACGACGACGTCGTCGGCCGCGGCGGCGCCCTCGCCGAAGGCCGCGGCCGCCATGGCCTCGAGCGAGATCACGCCGAGAAGCGGGAGCGCGAGGCCGAGGGCGATCCCCTTCGCGGAGGCCACGCCGACTCGTACGCCCGTGAACGATCCCGGGCCTTGATCGACGGCCACTGCGGCGAGGGCGCTGCGATCGAGGCCCGCGGCGGCGAGGGCGCGATCGAGGGCTTCGAAGAGGCGCTCCGCGTGGCCCTGGAGATCGACGTAGCCGCCGGTGCCGAGGACGGTGTCGTCTTCGAGGACGACCGAGCTGCCCCGCGGGGTGGAGGTGGAGAGGGCGAGGATCTTCATCGGGGAACGTTGCGGCGCGCGGGCTGTCGGGCACAAGCTGTGACCAGCGATTCCGGGATCATGCGGCGGACACTATGGCCAACGTGGGGCGCGATGCGAAGGGCCCTGGTGGCCAGCGCGGGCTCGATCGCATTTCACGGGAGCGTGGTGGCCGTCGCGGTGCTGGTCGCCGCGCTGAAGCGCGAGCCGGAGACGGCGGCGATCGAGGCGCCGGCGCACGCGATCGACGTGATGTCGGGGGTGACGTCGGCGATCGGCGGTGAGCGGCTGGTCGACGTCAACGTCGACGCGCTCGGTGGGCAGGTCGGGCCGGCGGGCGCCGCGGGCCACGCGGTGAGCCCGACGCCGCCGGCAGCTCCGCCGCCTTCGCCTCCAGCAAAGGCTGCAAATCCCGTGGCAATCGCGCCGAAACCCGCGGCGGTGAAGCCGGCCGCGGTGGATCCGGCGGCGAGCTCGACAGTCGACGAGACCGGCGAAGGGAACGAGAAGCCGGCGCCGCCCGCCGCGCCGCCGCGCGTGGCGAAGCGCAAGGCCGGCGGTGGCGCGAGCGGAGAGAACGGCGACGGCGCCAGGCTCGGGCCGTTCGGCGCGGAGGGGCCGAGCGCGGTGCGCAGCCTCGGGCGCGCCTTCACGCACTCCATCGCCGTCGCGTGCCAGAGCGACGCGGGCTGGGCGAAGCTGCCCGTGGGCGAGGCCGGCGCGATCGAGGTGGCGCTCAGCGTCGACGAGAGCGGTCGCGTCACCGGGTTCCGGTCGCTCGATCGCGATCCGCCGAAGCAGCTCCTCGCGCTGGTGAAGCGGACGATCGCGCTGATCGACTCGGGAACGTTTGAGCTCAAAGGATCGATCGGCGCCGGCGTCGAGGTGCTGCGGATCCAGGCCAGCGTGAGCGATCTGACGGCCGACGTGGCGGGCGGGATGGTGGCGCTCTCGAACGGCGACGGCAAGGCGGCCTTCACCCAGGAGGGCGGCCGGCACGTCGAGGTGACGCTGCGGGTGCTCAAGATCGAGACGCAGACGCCCGCGGCGACGCCGTGACGTGGGCTACGGGATCCGCAGGCGCAGCGCGCGGAGCACGGCGTCGACGGTGGGCTTGTAGCCGAAGGTCGGCTCGCTCGCGCCGACGGTGATCGGGGCGCACACCGAGGCCGCCGACGCGCGATCGCCGAGGCCCTTCACCACCTGGAGCTCGCGGATCCCGGGCAGCGCCCGCGCGTACTGCTGCACCGGGCCGTAGCTCCCGTCGCTGCTCTGGCAGATCGGGTTGGTGGCGATGGAGCTGCCGTCGCACTCGCACGCGCCGCTGGTGCACGCTTTCGGCGTTTGTCGCGGGTAAATGCAGGCGTACTGGAGATCGTTCTGATCGGCGATGACGCGCTCGTGGCCGTTGATCGCGTTGGCGTTGATCGGCGCGTCGGGGGGCGCGAGGTCGACGTTGGCCCGCGGGCTCGTGCCGCTGCGGGGCGCGATCGCCTCGATCATCAAGGGATCCTTCGGCGCGACGCCGCTCGCCGGATCGCCGATCACCAGATCCCAGTCGATCTCGCTCGGCGGGGCGTACCCGCTGGCGAGCGACTTCGGATCCTTGACGAGGTCTTGCCAGGGCACGCCGACGGTGGCGCTGAACATCACCAGCTTGGGCGATCGGTTGCCGACGAAGAGCGGGTTGTCGACGAGGTTGCCCGCGCGATCGGGCACCACGAGCGAGGTCAGGCCGTCGACGTAGCGATCGATCGGGTAGAGAAAATCGATCCCGTAGCGGCGCTTCTGATCGAAGCAGCGGAGGTTGACCGGATCCTCGCTGTCGGTCGGCGGCGGGAGCTGGCACACCGGATCGGTCGCGGTCGGCGGACACCCGGCCGGCGTGGCCTGCGCGCACGAGGCGCAGCACGGATCGGCGGGGCTCGCCGCGCACTCGACGCGGGCGCGCGGCAGATGAAACGAGCCGGCGCCGCCGTTCATCGCCGCGGCCTGCCCCGCGAGGAAGAACTGGCCGCTCTCGCGGATCGAGCAGTCGTTCTCGTCGCTGAGCAGCAGGATCACCAGCGCCGAGTCGGGGCGGAGAAAATCGTGGCGGTTCTGGAGCAGCGTCGCGTCGATGCCCTGGGGCGTGGCCTTGCCCGCGACGATCGCGATCTGCGCGTAGGGGCTGGGATCGACGAGGAATCGGTACACGCTCTCGAGCTGCGATTCGAAGCCGCAGCCCTGCTCGCCGGCGCCGTTGACCATCTCGACGAGGCGGCTCGTGAGCGTCGATCCGCTGGCCTCGCCGGGCGGAGTCTTCACGCCCGCGGGGTCCCAGGCGAGGAAGCCTTGATTCTGGTACGTCGGCACCACGGAGGCGCCGTCCGCGGTGCGCGTGATCAGGTGCGCCGCGTCGTTCTGGGTCGGCTGAAAGGCCGGGTTCGCGGGGCTGCACAGATCGGCGCCGTGACCGCCGAGGCTGGTGGTGATCATCCCGAGGTGGAGATCGGTCACCGGGGTGAAGTCGCGGACGCCGACGGCGCACGGCGCGGTCGGGCTCGCGGGCTTGCCGACCACGTTGCCGAGGCCGTTCACGCACGCCGGGTTGAGCAGGCGATCGACGAGGTACGGCACGGTCTCGGCGAGCGCCTGATGCGCGACCTCGAGGTTGCGCGAGTTGTCGACGACGAGGAGCACGTCGACCTTCGTGGCCTCCTCGATCGGCGGGGGCGGCGCGGCGTCCGCGTCGATCTCGACGACGTCGGGGCCAGCGTCGAGGAGCGGGTTCGTCTCGATGTACGAGCGCCCGTCGCACGCGCCGAGGAGCAGGCCCGAGAGCGAGCCCGCGAGCGCGGCGGCAGCGACGCCGCCCGCGAGAAGAAAGCCTCTTCGCATGCGCGCAGGCTACATGGTGGCCACGGAGGCTGCTACGGTACGCCCCATGGCAGCACGAGCGCGGCACGTGTGCCCGATCTGCGCCCGCGAAACCGCACCGCGGGACGGTACTCCGAAGAACCCTTCGTTCCCCTTCTGCTCGCCGGCATGCAAGCTGGTCGATCTGGGCAAATGGCTCGACGGCACGTACCGGATCCCGGACCCTTCGAGCTCGGAGGGATCGGAAGCAGGCTCGGACGACAACGAAGGCACGGCCTCTCCGCGCGGCGAGGACGAGGGATGATCCGAGCTCTGCTCAGCGTCGGGACGGTCGCCGCGATCGTTGCAGCTGCAACGATCGCCGGTGCGCAGACCGCGCAGCCCGCCCCGCTCGGCGCCGCCGCGATGGCCGCGCAGCCGCCTCCGCCGAGCCTGTGGGGCGGGATGCAGGCCGGCGGGCTCACGCCTCCGCCGCCCATGCCCGCGGGCGCTCCGTCGACCGCCGGCAAGACCGAAGAGCTCCTCGACAAATCGAAGAAGCAGAACGCGGGGCGCCGCCTCGAGTGGCTCTGGGTCGACGTCGGCGGCGGCTTCGAGCACCTCGGCCTGCGCACGTTCAACCCGAAGAACGAAGCCTTTGCGGCCGGCTTCGTCAACACCACCGAGACCGGCGGGACGCTCACCGGCGGGCTCGGCGCGCGGCTGCTCTTCTTCACGCTCGGCGCGCGCGGGCGCATCGCGTTCTTCGATTCGTACAACCGGCTCAGCCTCGGGCCCGAGGTCGGCTTTCGCTTCCCCATCGGCAACCTCGAGCCCCACGTCGACGTCGGCTTCGGGTGGACCGGGCTCGGCAGCTTCAACGGCACGGTCGCGGGCGACGCGGGCGCGATCTCCATGCGCGGCGTGTACGCGCGGCTCGGCGGCGGGCTCGACTACTACCTCTCGCCGGTGTTCTCGGTCGGCGTCGTCGGCAGCTTCGAGCTCGTCCACCTCACGCGCCCGGGGATCTCGTCGGCGCAGCTCGCCACGATCAAGGCGCTGCCCAGCCTCACCGCGGCGGAGAGCGCGCGCGTCGATCTCCTCGGCACCGAGGCCACGAGCAACGGCGGCGCGTTCTCCGCGACAGGTCAGCTCGGGCTTCATTTCTAGGTCGCTTTGAACGCGACCCGCCTCGGACTCGCGCTCCTGACGCTGGCCGGCCCCGTCGCCGTCTTCTTCGCGGTGCTCCGCCGGTTGCGCGCGCAGATCGCGCCGCACGATCGCCGGCCCCGCCGCCTCTGGCTCGCGCTGGGTACCTTCGCGCTCGGCGCCTTGCTGTTCGTCCCCGCGTGGCGCGCCGAGGCCTGGCTCGCGGTCTGGGCGGGGATCGACGAGCACGGGCGGACCACGACCGACGTGCAGTCCCTCGTGTACGCGTTCTTCGTCGCCGCGCCGCTCGAGCAAGGGCTCAAGGTCGCGGCCGTCGGGCCGGTGTGGAGGACCCACCATTTCGAGGGGAAGATCGACGGCGTCGTCTTCGCCGCGGCGTCCGCGCTCGGGTTCATCACCGCGCACAACGCGGCGCTGTTCGCGGCCTCGGGCGTCGACGGGCTCACGCTCTGCCGCGCGCTGCTCGCGGTGCCCGCGCACCTGTTCTTCGCGGGCGCGTGGGGCTACGCGCTCGGGCGCGAGGCGCTCGCCACCTCGCAGCGCGGCGGGGCGAAGCGGGTCCTCGGCGGCAGCACCTTCAAGGTGACGTGGCTCGTCGCGATGCTGTTCAACAGCCTCCACGATCACCTGGTGTTCGGCCGCGGCGCGACGGCGCTGCTCGGCACGCTGCCGATCCTGCTCTGCATGCTGGTGGTCAGCGTGATGGCCGCGCGCGAGCTGCTCAAGCCGCCCGAGGGCGCGAAGGCCAGGCGGCGTCGGCGCTTCCTCCCGGCGATCGCGCCGCCCTCGATGCGCGCGGTGCGCGAGGCGCT
>JBDTXR010000445.1:0-7518 GCA_040006075.1 Byssovorax sp.
GTGGGGAACTTCGGAGCGAAGTGAGGCTTGACGGCGGCCAGACACGCCGAGCGCCCAGGATCGGGCTGCCGCGCAAGGACTTACGCAGCCCCGAGCTGCGGCGCTGCTCACAACGGTCCCTCGTTTCCCGTCCGTCCAGCGTCGGTGGCGTGGAGTGGGGAGAGATCGTGCTTTGCCGCGTCGGGGCTACGCGTCGCGACGTCGGCGGAGCGCTTCGTTCGCGCCGGCGAGCGCGGCCTACGCGAGAAACGGGCGACGCAGCAGCCGCGCGTCGTCGGACCAGATCACAGCGCGGCGAGCTTGGGGAACTTGATCCGCATCGACGAGCGCAGCCACTCGGGGAGCGTGGGCCACCGCGCCGCGAGCCTGGCCACGTCTTCTCCGTCGTCGACGACGGCCTCTTCGTCGGCGTCCCAGCGCAGATCGAGATCGACGCGCGCGGTCTCGCCGCGGCGCCCCACGACGAGCCACCCTTCGAGCTTCGGCGCGCCCTGCGTCGGGGTGATCACGATCTCGCGGCCGAGGATGTACTGGCTCAGGTACACCGAGAGGATCTCCACGTCCTTGTCGAAGCTCGGCCAGCGCTCCTCGGTCGTCACGCCGACCACCAGCTCTTGCTCGCGGATCTGTCGCTCGAGCTCCCTGGCTCCGATGACCGTTCGCAGCGTGAACGCCTCGTCTTCGAGCGCGTCGACGAGCACGCCGACGTCGGTCGCGGGGATTTCGACCCGGAGATCGTAGCGGTACTGGACGGGGCCCGGGCTCTCGGAGGTGGTCGACACCGCCCGACTATTGGACAACCTCGCGCGCTCGTCGAGCCCGGATCGCCGCGCGCGGGCTGCAACGGCCCTCCGTCTGCGGTAGAGGGGAGGCACTCCGCATGGTCAACACGCGCTTTCGTGGGTTCGCCTGGGCCACCCTCGCCTTCACGCTCGCGGTGATCCTCTGGGGCGCGTACGTGCGCGCCAGCGGATCCGGCGCGGGCTGCGGCAGCCACTGGCCCACGTGCAACGGCGACATTCTCCCGCGTCCGAAGACGATCCAGACCGTCGTCGAGCTCGCGCATCGCGTGACCTCGGGCGCGATCACCCTGGTGGTCTTCGCCGAGCTCGTCTGGGCGTTCGTGGCGTTTCCACGGCGCCACCCGGTGCGCGCCGGCGCGGTCGCCTCGATGATCCTGGTGCTGACCGAGGGCGCCGTCGGCGCGGCGATCGTCCTGCTCCAGTACGTCGAGCACGACAAATCCGCGGGCCGCGCCCTGTGGATGTCGATCCACCTCATCAACACGTTCTTCCTGATCGCGGCGCTCACGTGCACCGCGTGGTGGGCCTCGGGCGGCGCCGCGATCCGCGCGCGCGGGCGCGGCCTGACGCTGAACCTGATCGTCGTCGGAGCGATCGGCCTGCTCACCATCGGCGTCAGCGGGGCGATCACCGCGCTCGGCGACACGCTCTTCGCGGCCACGTCGCTCGCGCGCGGCCTCGCCGACGATCTCTCGCCGGCCGCGCATTTCCTCCAGCAGCTCCGGGTGATCCACCCGATCGCCGCGGTCCTCGTCGCGGTGTTCCTGCTCTACGCGCGGAGCGCGATCGCCGCGGCGCGGGCCACGCCGGCCGCGCGCCGCCTCTCCTTCGGCCTCGCCGCGCTGCTGGTCGCGCAGATGCTCCTCGGCGTCGTCAACCTGGTGCTCCTCGCCCCGGTCGCGATGCAGCTTGTCCACCTGCTCGCGGCCGATCTGGTGTGGATCACCTTCGTCTTGCTCTCGGCCGAGGCCCTCGGCGAGAGCGCCGAGCGCGTCCCCGCGGCGGTCGTGCCGGGCGCGGAGGAAGCGGCGCGCGGGGGATCGATCCAGAGGGAAATCCCCCTGGATCGATGACCTCGAGCTACATCCCGAGGCCGCCGTCGACGTCGATGCAGCGGCCCGAGAAGTACTCGCACTCGATCACGAACTTCACCGCGAGCCAGATGTCCTCGGGCTCGCCGGTGCGGCCGACGGGGATCATCCCCACGAGCGCGTCGCGGGCCTTCTGGTTCATCCCGGCCGTCATCGGCGTCTCGACCATGCCCGGCGCGACGGCGCCGACGCGGATGCCGAACGGCGCGAACTCCAGCGACCAGGTCTTGGTGTTCACGGCCATCGCCGCCTTGGCCGCCGAGTAGTTCGACTGCCCGCGGTTCCCGTGGCGCGCGATCGAGCTGATGTTGACGATGACCCCGCGCGTGCTCGTCTCGACCATCTTCGCGACCACGTCGCGGACCATCAGCGTGGCGCCCGTGAGGTTGACGTCGATCACCAGCTGCCACTGCTCGCGGCTGAGCTTGGTGATCGCGCCCGTGGTGCGATCCTTCTTCACGAGCAGGCCGTCGCGGAGGATGCCGGCGTTGTTCACCAGGCCGTTGAGGCCGCCCATGGCCTCGTGGGCCCAGGCCACGAACGACCCGACCTCGCCCTCGTCCGCGACGTTGAGCTTGCGGGCGTGGATCTTCCCCTTGAAGCCCTTCGACTCCTCGGCGAGGGCCGCGAGCTCGGCCTCCTTCACGTCGCCGGCGGCGACCTGGGCGCCGGCCTCGGCGAGCCGGAGCGCGTAGTGCTTCCCGAGGCCCTGCGCGGCGCCCGTCACGATGAACTTTCCGTCTTCGAGTCGCATGAATCTTCCTCCGAGGCCGCGGCCCGTCGTGGGCCCTGGCCGGCGCGGCGGCGCCTTCCGAAGGGCGCCGCTCCGGCGTCGCGGACGACTGCGATTACCACAGCTTGCGCTCACCCTCTTCGATGATATCGAATGGTCGCCATGAGCACGCCCCACCGACTCGCCGCCCTCGCGCTCGCTCTCCTGTCTGCCGGGGCGCTCGCCGCCTGCGGCAAGAGCGACAAGCCCACCGAGGAGGCCGCCCCGCATGTCCCCGCCTCGTCGGATCCCGCGGGCAAAGACATCGTCGAGGGCGCGGTCGTCGCGGCCGTGGAGAAGTCCGGCGGCGTCCGGATCTACAAGGTGACCCACGTCGACGACTACCCCGATCCGATCGGCTACGAGTACCACATGATCGCCTACGATCCGAAGTGCGACAGCTACGAGATCGCCGCGAAAACGTGGAAGAATCACGGCGCCACGCCGATGTTCGATCACCTCGTCGTGCGCGAGGTCAGCTTCCTCCCGCGCGATCACCGGGTGCTCTTCGTCGAGCCGCTGACCCCGGCCGAGCTCGCGACCTACACCAAATCCCTCGACGGCCGCGGCGGCCCCGTCTCCCCGTCCGACCTCCAGCCGCACTAGGAGCCGACGGCTCCTTGGCTGGCGTCGTTCTACACCAGCGACCGCGTTCGCGCCGGGCGGACCGTCTGCTCAGGCGTGATCGCGCAGCGCCTTGCCCAGAGTGGCAATCGCGCGATCGTGCAGGCGGCTCGCCCAGCTCTTGCTGATCCCGAGATCCTCGGCGATGGACTCGAACGCCTCGCCGCCGTAATAGTGCCGCTCGACCAGGGCCCTCTCGCGCTCGGGCAAGTCGGACAGGGCGCCCCGCACGCTCGCGGCGACCTGGGCGCGGGCGGTCACCTCCTCGGGAGATCCCGAGTCGTCGCTCGCGCTCATCGCGTCAGCGCGCGAGATGGAGAGGCCCATGGCCAGCGCGGCGGCCTGATCTTCGAGCAGGCCAGTCAGACGCGACTGGAACCCTTCGCCCGAGAGGTCGGTGGCCTCGTCCGGATCCGGCAGGTGCTCCAGGTGCCGCTCCGAGGCCATCACCGCGCTGAGCCGCGCCGCCGCGGAGCGCGCGTGCGTCGTCCGCCGCACCTCGTCGAAGATGGCCCATTTGAGCTTGTGGGCCGCGTAGGCCGGGAACGTCGAGCGCGCCGGATCGTACGATTGATTGACCCCCACCAGGGCGAGCCGGCCTATCCCCCGGAGCTCTTCCAGCTCGACATGAGGGCCGAGCCGCCGGGCCAGGCGATAGGCGACGGCGTCGACCACGGCCATCCCCTCGCGGAGTCGGTCCACCTCGGCGAGCACCCTCAACCCGCCTTCGTGCCGTTGCGACGGAGGGGCACAACGTTGCTCCCGAGCGGCGTTTGCAGCACCTTGCCGTCCGCGTCGCGGCGGACCTCGCCGCTCTCGTCGACGGTGATCGGCCGGGCGCGACGGACGAGCTTCTGGGCCCGCGGATCGCCCGCCAGCACCTCGGCGAGCTGCTCCCTCATCCAGGCGATCTCGGCCTCGGAGAGGCGATCGACATAAGGCGCGACAGCGGCGTCGATCTGCGCGGTCAACCAGAGGTCGTCAGAGGAGTCCGCCATGGGAGGTAACGCTACGGTATCGAGAGGCGAAGGGAGTTTACAAGTCCGGCGCCGAAGTATTTCGAGTAAGGCACTTCCCTACCTGCGTCGGACGGCAAAAAGTCGCGATTCCACCGGTGAATACTCGAATCCGAGTGGCGCCAATCCATTGACAGATCGGCTCATCGGCGCCGCCGGGACATACATCCAGGATGTCGGCTCTTTGCTGAGGTGGTGTCGCGGTGCGATCGTCGGTGGCGAAGGTCGTCAGTCCTCTTCGCGCCAGCGGGCGGCGTGGGCGACGACCTCGTCGAGGTGCTCGCGCAGGCTCTGCTCGACGGCGGCCATGCCAGCTCGCGCCTCCGGGGCGAACGCCGACGCGGCGCTCGCCTGAGCGGCCTCGGCGATCTCGGCGCGCGCCCAGGTCGAGCAGGCCTCCACGATCTCGTGGCGCGCGATCAGATCCGCGAGCAGCGCGCGCTCGCCGAGCTCCATGGTCTTCTTGCCGACGATGGACTCGACCAGCTCGCGATCGTCGCCGCTGGTGCGCTCGTGCAGGAAGAGCAGCGGTAGTGACGGCCTCCCTTCGAGCAGGTTGCGGAGGCCGTCCTTGCCAGTGACGGCGGGCGGCGCCACCAGATCGGTGAGATCGCCGAGCACCTGAAATGCGCGGCCCAGGCGGTGTCCCCAGGCCAGCGCCTCGGTGGGATCCGCGTCGGGGCGCGCCAGGACGAGGCCCGCGGCGAAGGGCGCGGCGAAGGCCTGATAGGCGGTCTTGTCGAGGATCTCGCGGCGGAACGCGGCCTCGTTGTCGCCGAGGCGCTGGAGCCCGAGCAGATCGTGGAACTGGCCCACGCCGGCGCGCGCGCACGCGTCGAGGAGCAGCTCGCACGCGGCCACGTCGCCGGTCGTGGCGCCCACGCCGGGCGCGAGGTGGCGCATCGCCAGCACGTTGAGCATGTCGCCCATCAGCACCGCGAGATCGCGGGCCTCGAGCCACCCGATCGTGCGATCGGCGGCCTGGATCGCCAGCCCCAGCGTGGGCTTGCCCCGCCGCAACGTGGCGTTGTCCATCACGTCGTCGTGCACGAGCATGAAGAGGTGGAGCAGCTCGACGCCGGTGGCGAAGCGCTCGATCCTCTCGCCCGCGGGGCCCCCGCCGCCGGCGATGCTCCCGAGCAGCACCAGCTGCGCGCGCACGAGGTGCCTCGGCCCGTGGCTTATCGCCAGCGCCGCCGAGACCGCGTCGCGCCACACCGGCGAGCCACCATAGGGCGCCATCCGGGCGATCGCCTCGTCGATGCGGCGCCCGATCCGCGCGACCGGGGCCTCGAGATCTTCACGGATGGCGGCTGATTTCGTCATGATCCCTCGCGTTCGGCGGAGCGCGCCGACGGGCCCGGGAGGGCCTCGCGAGAGCATAGGCGGAGTCGTCGCGGGGATCATCCCCGCGCGCGCGAGCGCCGGTGAGGCGAGGCCCCACCGGCGCCGCTCGGCGCTCGGTCAGCGCAGATCGGCGAGGAGCCCGCCGGGCCCGCCCGCGTTCACGGCGGTGATCGCCAGCGCGTACCCGGTCCCGGCGACGGTGGTCACCGGGAACGAGTACACCGTCGGCCAGTTGCTGCCCGTCCCGATCGTGACCCCGTTCAGGTAGGCCGTGAAGCTGTTGTCGGCGGTGACATACAGCGTGTAGCTGGTCTTGGTCGCGGTGAATTTGCTGCGGAAATACACCGTCTGCAGATCGCCCGAGCTGCGCGAGTCGTACGACCAGATCCAGTGTGCGGCCGAGCCCGACGGCAGGGCCATCGCGCCCCAGGGCGCCGTCGGAGGAGCCGTCTCGTCCACCGCCGCGAGCCAGCTCGAGTCGACGAACGCGTAGGTCTGCCAGCCTGCGGGCGCGGTCTGACTCTGCTTCCACGCGGTGGTGGTCACCAGCGAAGAGGCCGAGTCGGTGTTGCGAATGTCGGCGATGAGCCCGCCCGGACCGCCGCCGTTGACGGCGGACACCGCGATGACGTTGGTCACCCCCGGGTTCACCGCGATGGTGAACGTGTACGCGGTCGGGTAGTTGTTCCCGGTGCCCACGACCGCGCCGTTGACGTAGACCGTGAAGCTGTTGTCCGCGGTGATCGTCAGCGTCTCGGAGGACACGTTGGGCACGAACGCCTTGCGGAAATAGACCGTCTGGGTGTCACTCGACGAGCGCGAGTCGTACGACCAGATCCAGTGTGCGGCCGAGCCCGTGGGCATCGCCACAGCGCCCCAGGGAGCGACCGGGACCTGCCCTTCGTCGACGGACGCGAGCCAGGTCGAGTCGTCGAAGCTCACGTTCTGCCAGCCGGCCGCAGGGCTCTGCGTCTGCTTCCAGCTCGTGTCGCTCGCGGTGATCGCGGCGCAGCTCACGCCGTCGTCCGCCGGTCCGTTGCAGTTGTTGTCGAGGCCGTCGCAGACCTCGGCGGTGGGGCTGACGTTGCGGCTGCACGCCGTCGCCCCGCTCACGCAGGCCGTGGTGCCGGCGCTGCACACCCCGAGCTGCCCGGTGGAGCAGGCGATCCCGCCGCCGGGATTGCCATTGTCGACGACGCCATTGCAGTCATCGTCGAGCCCGTTGCAGGTCTCGGTCGTGGGGCTCTGGTTGCGGTTGCAGGCGAGCGAGCCCGCGGTGCACGCCGTGGTGCCGGCGCTGCAAATGCCCGACTGGCCCGTGGAGCAGGCGACGCCGCCGCCGGGATTGCCATTGTCGACGACGCCGTTGCAATCGTTGTCGAGGCCGTCACAGGTCTCGGCCTTGGCCGTGTTGGTCTGGGTGCAGGCGATCGCGCCCGCCGTGCAGGAGGTCGTGCCCGCCGCACAGATGCCCAGGTTGCCCGTGGAGCACGCCGCGCCGCTCCCCGGATTGCCATTGTCGACGACGCCGTTGCAGTCGTTGTCGAGCCCATCGCAGGTCTCGGTCGTCGGGTTGACGTTGCGATTGCAGAGCACCGCGCCGCCGGTGCAGGCCGTGGTACCCGCCGAGCAAACGCCGAGCTGACCGGTGGAGCAGGCCGCGCCGCCGCTGGGATTGCCATTGTCGACGACGCCGTTGCAATCGTTGTCGAGCCCGTCGCAGGTCTCCGCGGTGGGCGCCTGGTTGCGATTGCAGACCACCGCGCCGCCGGTGCACGCCGTGGTGCCCGCCGCGCAGATGCCCTGTTGCCCGGTGGAGCAGGCCGCGCCGCCGCTGGGATTGCCATTGTCGACGACGCCGTTGC
>JBDTXR010000446.1:0-7503 GCA_040006075.1 Byssovorax sp.
AAGGTCAAGGTCGAGAACCTCACCGGCCACAAATTCCCCACCGGCTACGCCGAGACGCGGCGAGCGTGGGTGGGGGTGACGCTGGTCACCGCCGACATGAAAGAGACGGCCCTCGCCGGTGGGTACGACCTCGCGACCGGCCAGATCCAGGCAAAACCGGCGATCCACGTCTATCGCGCCGAGCATGGAACGTGGGACGGCACGAAGGGCGTGGCCGAGTCGCACCTGGCGCTCCACGACATGATCATCTCCGACACGCGCATCCCGCCTGCCGGGTTCAAGGCCTCGCCCACGACCACGCCCACCAGCGAGATCGATTTCGCCGACGGAAACGGCGGCTACAAGAGCTCGGACGAGGTGACTCTGGATCTGGTGTGGCCGGCCGACGCCTCGGGGGAAGTGACCGTCTCCGCCCGTCTCTACTATCAGTCGATGACGAAGGACTACGTCGATTTCTTGAAGGCCGCGAACAAGACGAACGCCAAGGGGGATGAGCTCGCGACGGTGTTTCAGGCGACCGGCGAGGGCGCTCCTCTCGTGATCGCGAAATCGGACGCGACGCTCGGACAGGCCATGACAACAGCGACGGGGGCAGGCGGCGGCGGAGTCGGTGGGGGCGCGACGGCGAGCACGAGCACGAGCAGCGCCGGCGGCGGCGGGAGCGGCGGAGCGACGCCCCGCGGAGGCACGGACAGCGGGTGTGGTTGCAGCGACGCGGGGGCTCCGGCGTCGGCGGCCGGAGGGGTGATGGGGATGCTCTTCCTGGCGTTTGCGAGCAGCCGACGACGGCTGGCCCGAGCGGCGGTGGCTCGCTCGTGAAGCTGCCTGTCCTGAGCGGGATCGACGACTTTCGGCAGCTACGCGAGCGGGGGTTCACCTACATCGATCGATCGCTCCTCGTCCGCACCGTGCTCGATCACCACGGCAAGCTGATCCGGCTCTCCGGGCCGCCGCGGTCCGGGAAATCGGTCAGCTTATCCATGCTGCGGTGCTTCTTCGAGGCGCGCGAAGAGAACCTGTCCGGCCTCTTCGTCGATCTGGAGATCGCGCAGGCCGGCGATCGGTACATCGACGAGTTCCAGCGCTATCCGGTGATCCTGCTGCGCCTCGGGTGGATCGGCGGCGCGCCGTGGGACGATTCCTGGATCGCGATCCGCGAGGCGATCGAGCGGGCCTTCCACGAGCATGCCTATCTCCTCGACAGCCCGGAGCTCGGAGAGCGAGAGATCGCGGACTACCGCGCGATCCTCGCCGGCGTGGCCGATCGATCCCTCTACGAGAGCGCGCTCCTGGATCTGTCGCGGCACCTGCGGCTCCACCACCGCGAGAAGGTCGTGGTCCTGATCGACGACTGCAACGCGGAGGGCCGCCCGAGGCGACTGAACGACTACAAGCCCGAGGTGCTCGGGTTTTACCGGGCGTTCATCGACGAGGGGTTGAAGGGGAATCCCCACCTCTTCACGGTGGTCCTCGCGGGCAATCTGTGGGGCGCCGAGCAGACCGTCGCCGCGGCGCTCGGCTCGCTGGAGGTGAAGACGCTGGGCCCGGTCGACGGATCGCGGATCCCGCAGTGAAGCGTGACGACCTCGCGCTCGATCCGATCTGTCGTCCCCTCGCGTCGACCTTGAGCTTCGGCGCCCCGCCGGGCTATGCCTGTCCCCTTCCAAGGAGCAACGCGTGATCCTGTTCGAGCTCAACGCCCGCCTGCACAACCAGCGCTTCGCCGCGCTCGCCGACGAGCACCTGGCGCGCCTCGCCGCCCTCGGCTTCGACTGGATCTGGCTGATGGGCATCTGGACGATGGGCCCGAAGGGCGTCGTCATGTCGCGCAAGTACGGCGCGGATTTCGAGGGATCGCCCTACGCCATCGCCGCCTACGACGTCGATCCGATCCTCGGCGGCGAGACCGAGCTCCGGGTCTTCGTCGCGCGCGCGCACGCGGTGGGGATCAAGGTCATGGCCGACTTCGTCCCCAACCACCTCGCGCTCGACTCGCCGCTGATCGACGCGGATCCGGCCATGGTGATCCACTCCAACCCGGCCGTCCGCCGCGAGTACGCGACCGACTACTACGACCACGCCAAGGGCCGCCTCGCGCACGGCAAAGACCCTTATTTTGAAGGGTGGAACGACACCGTCCAGCTCGACTACGCCTACCCCCCGCTGCGCGCGCACCAGATCGCCGAGCTCCAGCGCATCGCCGGCCTCGTCGACGGCGTCCGCTGCGACATGGCCATGCTCGTGCTGCGCGAGCACGTGAAGAAGAACTGGTTCCCGGGCGTCGATCAGCCCTCGTTCGACGCCGCCTACCCGCACGAGTTCTGGGACGAGGCCGTCACCGCCGTGCGCGAGAAGCGCCCCGATTTCGTCTTCATGGCCGAGGTCTACTGGGACAACGAGCCCCGCCTCCAGGCCCTGGGCTTCGACTACACCTACAACAAGAAGCTCTACGATCTGCTCGCGCACCACGCCCCGTCGACGGAGATCGCCGAGCAGCTCGAGCACTGGCCGCAGGCCTACCTCGAACGCTCGGTGCACTTCCTCGAGAACCACGACGAGGAGCGCGCCGCGCACCGCTTCGGCAAGCGCTCACGCCCCTCGGCGATCCTCAGCTACGCCATCCCCGGCGCGGTGTTCGTGCATCAAGGCCAGATGGAAGGCCTCACCGAGAAGCTCCCCGTGCAGCGCCGCGAGCCCCTCCAGCACGAGATCCCCGACGCAGGCCTGAAGGCCTTCTACGCGCGCCTCCTCGGCCTCGTGCGCCGACCGATCTTCCGCGAAGGCGAGCTGATGATCCTCGGCGCGGAAGACGACGTCGTGCTCGTCCTGCGCCGCCGCAGCGAAGAGCGCGTGCTGATCGGCGCCGATCCCGGCGGCCGCGGCCACGCCACGAGCCCGGCCCTCGAAATCCCGCTGGTGTGGCTCGGCGTCCCGCCGGGCACCACGCTCCGCTGCACCGATCTCTGGACCGGCAAGGCGATCGCGACGATCCCCTCGGAGATCGAGCTCCGCCTCGCGGAAGGCGCCATCGCGAGCTGGAGCGAAAACCACGCCTTCCTGATCGAGCTCCGCTAGCGCGCGCAGCTCAGGAGCCGTCGGCGTCGGCGGTGTTGCGGTCGGGCTTGAGCCAGCGGCCGAGGGCGTCGTAGGCCGCGTATTTGTAGCATTCCGAGAGGGTCGGGTAGTTGAAGACCATCTCGATCAGCGTGTCGACGGTGCCGCCGAGCAGGATGATCGCCTGGCCGATGTGCACGATCTCGGTCGCGCGATCGCCGATGCAGTTGGTGCCGATCAGCTTGCGGTTGGTCTTGTCGAACACCAGCTTCACCAGGCCGTCGCTGTCGCCGATGATCCGGCCGCGCGCGTTGTGCTTGTAGAGCGCGCGACCAACGACGACATCCATGCCCTTGGCCCTGGCGTCCTCTTCCGAGAAGCCCACGCACGACACCTCGGGGATGGTGTAGATGCCGTACGGCAAGAGCTGGCTCATCGTGCGCTTGTAGTCGAAGGCGAACGCGTGACAGACGGCCACGCGGGCCTGCTCCATCGAGGTCGAGGCGAGCGCGGGGAAGCCCACCACATCGCCCGCCGCGTAGATCGACGGCACCGAGGTCCGGTAGTCGCTGTCGACCTCGACGTACCCGCGCTTCAAGAGCTTCACGCCCACCGCTTCGAGGTTGAGCTTGGCGGTCGCGCCCGAGCGACCGGCCGCGAACAAGAGCTTCTCGGTGGCGATCTCGCCGGCGTGCGCGATCGGGTGCGCGTCCTGGAGCGGCGCCTTCACCATCGGCGCCGCCTCGCTGAGCTGGGTCACGATCTGATCGCCGACGCGCTTGATCTCGCCCGCGCTGGTGTTGAGCCGCACGTCGATCCCGAGGTTGATCAGCGCCACCCGAAGGGCCTCGCTGATCTCGGCGTCGAGGAACGAGAGCAGCTCGTCGCGCGGCTCGATCAACGTCACCTTCACGCCGAGCGCGCAGAACATCGACGCGTACTCGCAGCCGATGACGCCCCCGCCGATCACCGTCATCGATTTCGGCAAGCGATCGAGCTGGAGGATGGTGTCGCTGTCGTCGATGTCCGGATCGGCGAAAGGGATCGACGCGGGCTGAAAGGGCACCGATCCGGTGGCGATCAGGATGAACTCGGCGGTGAGGTTCTTCGTCTCGCCCGCCTCGACGACCTCGACCGTGTGCCCGTCGACGACGCGCGCCGTGCCGTGCACGTAGGTCACGTTGTGGCGGTTCAGGTTCCAGTCGATGCGCTCGACCTCGATGTTCACCACGGCGTCCTTGCGCGAGATCAGCTTCGGCACCGCCAGCGTGGGATCGAGCGTGACCGTGAGGCCGTAGAGCTCGGCGTTGCGGTAGCCCGAGAGGTAGATCGCCGTCTCGCGCAGCGTCTTCGAGGGGAGCGTGCCGGTGTGCACCGCCGCTCCGCCCGGCGCGCGCGCCTTCTCGAGGATGGCCACGCGCTTGCCGAAGTAAGCGGCCTGGACCGCTCCCTTCTCACCCGCGGGGCCGGAACCGATCACGATCAGATCATAGTCGTAGGACACGGTCCGCAGACTACGCCCGCCCGCGGCGCGATTGAAAGCCCGAGGGCTCGCGGGTACTGTGCCCGCGTCTCGAAGGGCCGCCCCTGGCCCAAAACCCCGAGGGATCCGCCGAAATGCTCTGGTTCGCCGAAATCGCCGGCAGCGTCGATCCGCAGACGCCGCAGGTCATCAACGACTCGAAGACGCCTTCGGGCCGCGTCCACGTCGGCGCGCTCCGCGGCGTCATCCTCCACGACGCCGTCTTCCGCGCCCTCAAGAACCGCGGTATCCCGGCGCGCTACCTCTTCGGCGTCGACGACTACGATCCCCTCGACGAGCTGCCCGCCGGCCAGGCCGAGTTCTTCACGCCGTTCCTGGGCGCCCCGCTCTGCAACGTGCCCGCGCCCAAAGGCTCCAGGGCGGCCGACATGTCCGAGCACTTCATCGCCGAGTTCTTCGACGTCTTCCGCGAGCTCGGCGTCGAGGCCGAGCACTACCGGATGCGCGACTACTACCGCGCTGGAAAGCTCAACGAGTCCATCGACAGGATCCTCGGCCACGCCGACGCGGTCCGCAAGGTCTACAAGGACGTCTCTGGCTCGGAGAAGAGCGAGCGCTGGCATCCGTTCCAATCGATCTGCGAGGTCTGTGGCCGACTCGGCACCACCGAGGTCGTGGCCTACGACGGCCGGGAGGTGGAGTATCACTGCCGCCCCGACCTCGTGAAGTGGGCCAAGGGCTGCGGCCACCACGGCAAGGTCTCTCCCTTCGACGGCAAGGGCAAGCTGCCCTGGAAGCTGGAGTGGGTGGCCAAATGGCGGATCCTCGGCGTGACCATCGAGGGCGCCGGGAAGGACCACACCACCAAGGGCGGCTCGCGCGACGTCTCGGCCGCGTGCCTTTCCGCCATCTTCGGCGAGAAGCCCCCGCTCAACATCCCGTACGAGTTCTTCCTGGCCGAGGGGAAGAAGATGAGCTCGTCCAAGGGCATTGGCACCGCCGCGCGCGACATGGCCGATTTCCTCGCGCCCGAGGTGCTGCGGTATCTCATCCTCCGGAGCCAGCCGAAGTCCCCGGTCGATTTCCCGCTCGTCCCCGACGCGAAGACCCCGGGGCGACTCTTCCTCTCGGAAGACTTCATCGTCAAGCTCTTCAACGACTTCGACCGCCTCCACAAGCGGGTCTACACCGATCCGAAGATCGGCGCGGAAGAGGCCGAGCTCTATCGCCTCTGCGAGGTCACCCACCCCGCGGACGCGTACGACGCCAACTTCCAGCTCGTGCTCACCTTCGTGCAGATGCCGCACGTGAACCTCCTCGCCGAGATGGAGAAGCGCAAGGGATCTCCCCTGAGCGATCACGAGAAGGCCCACCTCGAGGCCCGCGCCAGGTCGGCCCGCTACTGGCTCTCTCACTTCGCCCGCGACGAGGAGAAGTTCCACCTTCAAGACACCCTCCCCGCCCGCGCGGCGGAGATCACGCAGCCGCAAAGAGCCTTCCTCCACCAGCTCGCGGCGGCCCTCCCCGCCGTGACGTCCTGGGACGACGAGACCCTGCAAGCGACCACGTTCGACGTCGCGCGCCTGACGCCGATCGCCCTGCCCCAGGCCTTCAAAGCCATCTACCGCACGCTGTTCGACCGCGAGCAAGGCCCGCGCGCCGGGGCGATCATGGCCATCCTCGACAAGGACTTCCTGATCAAGCGCTTCACCGAGCTGCCCTACGACCAGGAGGCCACCTGGAAGGCGACGGCCATCACCGCCGCCGAGCACGCGGCTCAGCTCGACAAGGAGAAGGCCAAGATCGCCGCGATCAAGCTGATCCGCCGGGCCGGGCAGATCGCCGACTTCGAGGTCACCCACACCGACGGGAAGATCTACATCCACCGCGTGGAGCACCCGGAGATCGACGAGCACATCAAGGCGGTCACCGCGCCGAAGCAGGCCTGATCGCGCCCCACGCCCCGAGCGTTGAGGAGGCCAGACGCGGCCTCCTCAAAGCTCGATGTGATAGTCCTTGATCTTGTAGAGCAAGGCCCGGTGGCTGATCTCCAGCACCTCGGCGGCACGGGTCCGGTTCCCCTTGGTCTTGGTCAGCGCCCGGCGGATCAAGATCTCCTCGATGATCCGGGAGGTCTTCTTGATCGACATCTCCCCGCTCTTCAGGTGCATCTGGATCGGATCGCGCGACTCCCGCACTCGCTCCGGCAAGTCCTCGGCCGAGAGCGACTCCCGCTCGGTCAGCACCATGGCTCGCTCGATGGTGTTCTCCATCTCGCGCACGTTCCCCGGCCAGGCATACTCCAGCAACAACCGCCGCGCCTCGGCGTCGATCCCGCGGATCTGGGTGTTGAACCGGGCGTTGTTCCGCGCCAGGAAATGATCGAGCAGGATCGGGATGTCCTCGCGTCGCTCCCGGAGCGGGGGAACGTGAATAGGCAGCACGTTGATCCGGTAATACAGGTCCTCGCGGAACCGCCCGGCCTTGGTCTCCGCCGCCAGATCCCGGTGCGTCGCCGCCAGGATCCGCACGTCGATCTTCAGATCCTTGTTGTCGCCGAGCCTCCGGATCGTCTCCTCCTGGAGCACCCGTAGCAGCTTGACCTGGAGCGAGAGCGGCAATTCCCCCACCTCGTCGAGGAGCAGAGTCCCGCCGTTGGCCTGCTCGAAGAGCCCGGCCCGATCGGCGACAGCGTCGGTGAACGCCCCACGCCGGTAGCCAAAGAGCTCGCTCTCCAGCAGCGGCTCGGGAATGGCGCCACAGTTCACTGCCACGAAAGGCCCGCCGCGGCGGCTGCTCTTGCTGTGGAGCGCGCGGGCGATGAGCTCCTTGCCCACGCCGCTCTCCCCGGTGATAAGGGCGGTGGTCTTGTACTCGGCGATCTTGGTGATGGTCTTGAAGATCGCCGTCATCTGCGGGCTCTTGGCCAGGATGTCCTCGAAGAGGCTCTCCTTGCGGATCTCCTG
>JBDTXR010000447.1:0-7493 GCA_040006075.1 Byssovorax sp.
TGCCGATGGATCGCGAGGTCGACTTCCTCGCCGTCGACGAGATCCAGCTCGCCGCGCACGATCAACGCGGGCACGTGTTCACCGAGCGCTTGCTCGCCGCGCGCGGCCGCCGCGAGACGTGGTTCATGGGCGCCGACACCATGCGGCCGATCTTCGCGGAGCTCGTGCCCGCGGCGAAGATCGTCGAGCACCCGCGGCTCTCGCGGCTCACGTCGGCGGGGCAGGCCAAGCTCACCAGGCTGCCCCCGCGGAGCGCCGTCGTCGCCTTCGGGATGCCGCAGGTCTACGCCATCGCCGAGCGCTTGCGGGCGCTGCGCGGAGGCGCCGCGGTGGTGCTCGGGGCGCTCTCGCCGCGCACGCGCAACGCGCAGGTCGCGCTGTTCCAGGCGGGCGAGGTCGACTATCTCGTGGCGACCGACGCCATCGGGATGGGGCTGAACCTGGGCGTGACCCACGTGGCCTTCGCCGGCATGCGCAAGTTCGACGGGCACGCCGTGCGCGATCTCGACACCGCCGAGCTGGCGCAGATCGCCGGCCGCGCGGGGCGCTACACCACCGATGGGACCTTCGGCACCGTCGCCCCGCAGGGCCTCCCACCCGAGCTGGCGCAGGCGATCGAGCTGCATCGTTTCCCCGCGATTCGCAGGGTATTTTATCGCAACACCGATCTCGATTTCGCCTCGATCGACGCGCTCGCGGCGTCGCTGCGGCAGCGCCCGCGATCGGCCGCGCTCCGGCTCGTCGAGCACGCCGAGGACACCGCCGCGCTGGTCGCGCTCGCGCAGGATCCGAGCGTCCGCGCGCGCGCTCGCGGCGCCGAGGCCGTCGAGCTGCTGTGGGAGGTCTGCCGGATCCCCGATTTTCGCAAGCTGCTGCTCGACACCCACGTGACCTTGCTCGCCGAGATCTACGCGCAGCTCAGCGGTCCGCGGGCGATCCTCGACGCCGATTTTCTCGCGGCGCGCCTCGCCGAGATCGACGATCCGGAGGGCGACATCGACACGCTGATGGCGCGGATCGCCTCGATCCGGACCTGGACGTACATCTCGCATCGCACCCGCTGGGTGCCCGACGCGAGCGCGTGGCAGGAGCGCACGCGCGCGATCGAGGATCACCTGAGCGACGCGCTCCACGATCGCCTGGTGCAGCGTTTCGTGGAGCGCGGCCCGGGGAAGCGATCGACGGCGAGCCCGAAGCGCGCGCGCGGGCAAGCCGAGAGCGAGAGCGAGGCCGCGCCGGTGAGCGCGTCGCACCCGTTCGCCGCGCTGGCGGCGCTGCGCGCGCCCGAGGCGCCGGAGCTCGTCGATCCCGCGAGCGCGTCGGATCGGTGGGTCGAGTCGCTCGTCTCGGCAGCGCACGAGCGCTTCGCGATCGACGAGAAGGGGCGCATCGTCGACGTCGAAGGCGAGCGCGTGCTCGGCTATCTCACGCGCGGCACGACGCTGCTCCTGCCGGAGGTGCGGCTCGACGATCTCGACGAGCTCGGCGCCGGCGCGCGGTCGCGGATCCTCCGTCGCCTGGTGGCGTTCGCGCGTGATCTGGTGAACGAGCTGTACGCGCCGCTGCGGGGCGAGGCGTCACGCGAGCTGTCCGCCGCCGCGCGGGGCGCGGTGTATCAGGTGGAGCAGGGGTTGGGCACGCTCGACGCTCGCGTGGTGAAGGGGCAGATTGCCAGTCTGACGGAGCGGGATCGAGCGCTGTTGGCGGAGCTCGACGTGGTGATTGGTGGGCGCGTGGTGTTTGCGGCGGCGCTGCTCAAGCGCGCCGCGGTAGTGCAGCGAGCGGCGCTGTCGGCCACGTTCTTCGAGGGGCAAGGGCGGCCGGCGTTGCCGCGAGCGGGATCGGTGTCGATGGCGGCGCTGGCGGGGGTCGCGCCGAGAGCTTATTGGCTGATTGGCTATCCGGTGTTCGGGGCGCGGGCGATCCGCAGCGATGTGGTGGAGCGGGTTTATCGGGCTCTCGTCGCGCGGGCGGAGGGGGAAGAGACGGGGGAGGGAAAAGGGCCTTCGGTGGCGCAGCTCGCGAGTCTGCTGGGATGCTCGGCGCGCGAGGTGCCGGGGATCGTGGCGGAGCTGATGGGCGGCTGACCGCAGGCCGACCAAGCGATCCATGACGAAAAAACGCCCCAGCTACCGGTTGCAGGCTGGGGCATTTCTACGCGCTACGTAGTCACGACGACTTGCGCGGCGACTTGCGCTTCACCGCGCGCCGAGGGATCGGCGCGGCGGGAGAAGCATGCTGCTGCTGACGGGCTGCGTGATCCGGCGGCAGCCGGCGCGGTCCATCGATCCGCACCTCGAGCCGGAACGCCTTGAGACCCTTCTCGCGCGCGAAGAGGCGGCGACGCAGACCCCAATGCCAGTAGCTCGCGACAAAAACGTACCTATACCCCGCCTTGGGAGGCGGCAGTTCGTCCATGCTCATGCAGGGACCTCCGATCTTCAAACATGACGAAGCGTTCGCAGCCCGGCGACACCAGTCCGCCAGTCCGCGCCTACGCGGCATGGGCGTGTTGAACCCCAGAGCACCACGACTCTGGGGTTCACGCCGCTCCTCACGCTGTTGTCATGTGCCACCTGCTCCCGCTGCGGCCGTGGGCCGCGATCGTTGGGCTTGCGCACCACCGATTTGGCGGGTACCGTAGGGGCAGTGGTGCCGTCCTACAGGCCGCCGGGCCGGTTGGTGGTGCGCAAAGCCGGGTGAAAAAACCGGCACCCGGGCCGCTGGTGTCTCACCACCAGCGGCCCGAATTCTTTTAGGGCTCAACGGTCTACATCGGCCTCCTGCGCCTTCACGGCGGGGAAGTAGACCCGCGTGCCTCGCGTGCCCTCCGAGCGAATGTCCCCGCTCTCCAGATTCCGGTAAAGGCCGGAGTGGACGAGCCCCGGCGTAGCTTTCGGCAGCGCGCGTCGGGCGAACTCGATGACGCCCGATGCGGTGATGCCCATCGGGTGATGGTGAACGGCCACTTTCACCAGCTGCGGCATGCTCAACTTCTTCAGCGTCGCGAGGGAAAGCGGCAGATCGGACGCCTTGGACTCGGCCGAGGGCGTCACCACCGCCAGCGTCTCTGCGGTCGGCTCAGTTGGGAAGCCTTCCAACGCCGGCTTCGCCCCAGGGAGCAGTGCGAGAGCCGCGTCGATCTCCTTGAGCCGAGCGATGAGGACGCTGCGGTCGGCCAAGAGCTTTTCGTAAAGCTGCGCGCCCTGCTGTCGCCAGGCTTGCACCCGATCGAGAACTTCGGCGCTGTCCGTCTCCCTGTTGTCCATGTCCATAATGATCGTCCGCATCGAAGCTCGTCCTCAACCTGGAGTCAATCAGTTTGTTTTTCTCGGTGCTGATCATCGCGATGTCTGTGAGTAGTCGACGGTGGCATCGGCGGCGATCGCCGCGAGTGCCGATAGTGGCGACCGCAAGTGTTTTGTCGCCAGGATCGATCGTCATGTTAACCGGTAGCAGAGGTTAAATTGCACGCGCACGCGGTTCTTCGGGGGGGAATGGCACCGCAGAGTTCGTGGTGACACCACGTATAAGACACGTCTTACAATTCCGTGGTGTCGCGACACGTTCGGGCGTAACACGTTCTGAAGCGACACATAGCGTATCGGAGTGCGGATCACCCGACGGTCGACGGACAGCGCGTCCGCACTACCGGGCCAAGATCCGGGGGATCGGGTCGGGAGGGTAGGCCCAGCAACGCCGATCCCGCAGGTACTCCCCGTCAGCCCCCTCGTCGTGCTGAAGCTGCGGCGGGCCCGATCACCCGGACGAGCGCCCACAAAGAAGTTCCCGACCCCACCCCGGATGAATATGCTCGCGCGCATGACCAAGCGCACTCCTCCCACCACCCCCTCCGAGCACACCACCGCCGCCCATGGCGCGGCGGCCCCTTCCTTCGATGCCGCCGTGGGCAAGAAGGCTTATGACGAGCTAAAACCCCGGATCGTCGCCCTCCCCAAGCTCGGCCTGGCGAGCGCCTCCGCGGACATCGAGGCCGCCGCGATTGTCGTGCTCGGCGTGGCCGCCAGGGTGACGGATCCGGCGCTCTATGCGCGTTTCGCGAGCCTCCCCTCGAAGGAGTTCGACCTGGCCAATGTCGACGTCCTCGCCAAGGCTGCCTGGGCCGCGCGTCATGCCCGCCTGATGGCGACCGCGGCGATCGACGCGATGAGCGAGGCCAAGCTCCCTGCCAGTCTCGTGAAGAACGCCTCTGAAACGGAGGGGCGGATGCAGGAGTGCTGCGAGCACAACTTGAAAGGCATCGATGACGCGGCCAGGGAGCTTGCTCGCCTCCGCCCGGGGTCCAGCTACCGTGATCTCGCGGGCGATCTCGAAGGGTATGCGGCCCTCTACGACGAGTACGAAGACAAGGTGAAGCTCGACGGGAACTACTATCGCGCGACGGACGCCGCGCTGGCCCGCGAGCAGGCAGCGCAGATGCTCCACCTCCTCGGCGTCGGGCTCAGCCCCGAGGCCGCGCAGCTCGTCGAGGCCGCGCAGCGCGCGTGGACGCTGCTGCTCACCGTGTACGAGGAGGTAGCGGCCGGCGGGAGGTTCTTGCTGCGGCACGACGAGCCCGAGAAGACCTTCCCCTCCCTCTGGACGGCGTCGAGGAAGCCGCCGCGGGCGCGAAAGACGGCGCCCTCCGGGGGCAACGCGGGCACCGCGGGCGATCCGACGCCCGATCCGACGAAGAAGGGCTGAGCCGCCCGGCGCCGCGCCGTCGAATTCGTCGATCCGGCGGGTGTCAACAGGCGTCGCGCCATCGAATTCGTCGAACCGGCGGGTGTCGACAGGCGCCGCGCCGTCGAATTCGTCGAGCCGGCGGGTGTCGACAGGCGCCGCGCCGTCGAATTCGTCGAGCCGGCGGGTGGCTCCTCGTTCCGCGAGAACCTCCCGTCTGCGAGCGCTCGCGGGGCGCATCCGGGCAATCCACCGTTACCGATCGAGAGCGTGGCCGTGCTCCTCGCGAGGCGGGAGGAGCGGTGGCCGGCCGAGATCATGGCCTCGGTGAAATGGGGTTGGTACCGGTTGGCCCCGGTTCCTCGAGGGGGATCTCGGGCGAGCCGGGCCAGGTGATGCCCACCTTCTGGAGCATGCGTTGGGCGACAAGCAGGCGCTCCGGGTCGGGCGCGGTGGGAAGGAGCATCTCGACCTCGGCAGTCGTCAGCTCCGTGGGGCCAGCGAGTGCGCGCTCGGCCACGATTTCGACGAGATCTTCGATGGGTTCGGCTCTGTCCAAGATGTCCCGCGTGAGGACCGGAGCGGCGGAGTCATACGGCGCGCGCGAGAGCTTTCCCCAGGCGGCCTGGCCCCACCGAGCCAGCCGACGGACGCCGGGAGCCGCGGGATCCTGGTCGAAGAGCGTGCCCCCGACGCGCTCGGTCCCGAGCAGCCAGAAGCCGACGCTCGCTAGCTTCTCCCCGTGCGCCGGCCCCACGGCGAGCAGGCCGGCGGCGAGATCGAGCGCGGGCTCGAGCGCCGCGGGAAGCTCGGGCAGGGCCGCCCGCACATCGTCCGGCCCGCCTTTCACCGCGTCCACGGAGAGGCCGAGTTGCTCTAACGGACCAAAGCCGCGCTGGTACGCGAGGCCGACGACGCCGGCCTCGGTCCAGCCGATGACCTCATAGCCCCCGCGGCCGTTGCCGTTGAAGAAGGCGCCCCGGGTAAGGTCGCCTTCCCAGCGCGGGACAATGCAGGCGGTGAACGGATAGCGCTCTCTCGGGTCGAGCTGCGCGAGGACGGCTTCCACGCAGGCGCGCTTCGCCGCGCGGACGATGGCATCTCGATCGAAACCGAGGAACTGGTGGTGAAGCGTGTTTCGCCGAACCGTTCCGGGCGGGCGCGAAAAGGGATCGGGACCCTTGGGCCGCCGCGGCGGCTCGGGGATCGTGGGCGAGCCGGGCCAGGTGATACCCACCTTCGCGAGCATGTGCTGAGCGTTGAGCACGCGCCTCAGAGGGGGTGTGGTGACGGGGATACGGAGCGTCTCAAACTCGGCGGGCGTCAGCTCGGTGGGGCCAGCGAGGGCGCGGTCGGTCACGGCGTCGACAATCGCCTGGGCTGGAACGGTTATCGGTTGATCCTCCGTGAACGATTCGACTCGGTCACTACCCGCCAGCGGCAGGCGACTGCCTCGGAGCAAGCCCCACGCGGCCAGCCGGTTGGCTCCGTTGGCCGTTGGGTCGTCGAACATCGATCCGGCGCCGCGATCTCCGTGCATCCAGAAGCCGACGCCCGCCAATCTCTCTCCATACACCCTCCCGTTGGAATGCCCTTGCCCGGTGGCGAGCCAGCCGGCGGCCATCACGAACGCGGGCTCAAGCTCGTCGGGAAGGCCCGGCACGGCCGCGCGCACATCGTCGGGACCACCCGTCACCGCATCGACCGAAAGGTCGAGCTGGTCGATCGGACCAAACCCCAGCTCATACGCGAGGCCGACGACGCCGGTTTCGGTCCACGCCACGACCTCATAGTCTCCACATCCGTCGTCGTTGTAGATGGCGCCCCGCTGGAAGTCGCCCGCCCAGATCGCGCCTGCGCTGACCGGGCTCAACAGGCAGTTGAGCGGGTAATTCCCCAAGATGGCTTCCACGTAGGTGCGCAGCGCGGCGCGGACGATGGCGTCGCGGTCGAAGACGAGGCGCCCGAAGCGAGTGGTCCGTTCGATCATCGGCGTCGATTAGACCTCCGTGGTCGCAGCGTCAACGCGCTCGTCGCACGCGCCCCGGCCGCGTCACGGCGCGGAGGATGGAAGCTTGTTGATCGCCTTCACCTCGCCCTCTGACGGGTAGCTGTTCGTGAGATAAATGTTGAGCTTACGAGAGACGACCGCCGCGTTCTTGTTCGAGTTCGTGCCCCAAAAGCAGCCGCGCTGGTCCTTCCTGCGCACCACATGGTGTACCTGCACGGCCTCGGGGTCGCTGGAAGGCCCCTCTTTGAGGTCGTCCGGTTCGGTGCAGATAATGTCCTTGCAGTTCTCATCCCTACCACACTTGTACACGAAGCCCGCGAGGTCGGATTTAAGAGTGCCGCCGTTCGCCTTGCGGTTGACCTGGAGGATCCAAGCCCTCTGGTTGAGGGACTTGCCGTCGGCGCCGACTTGACCGCTCTTGCAGTAGAACTCTTCCCCCGGCCCGACTTTTTCCGGCCCGGTCAAGTCGCGATACGGGCCGCTCACCTCCGTCGGGACGCCATCGACCTCGATGAGCGGCGACTGCCGAGGCGCGGCCTGGTAGTTGATCGTGATCTGGTTCGCGACATCCGGACCGACCTGCAGCGAGTAGTCGTCCGTGCCGACGACGGGCTGGCACGTGTAGCCCTTGTCGAAGGGCGCATTTCCCGACACCTCGGCGATCTTCACGGCATCGGCGCAGGCGTCCTGCCACTTCTCGTAGAAGCAGTCGAAGGTGTCGACCTCGGACAGGTAGCAAGCAGAGCCGAACGCGGCGATGTACTTGCTCCGCAGCGCGACGTCCGTGCTCGGATTTCCG
>JBDTXR010000448.1:0-7455 GCA_040006075.1 Byssovorax sp.
CTCACCGTGCCGCCGCTCAACATCTCCGGCATCGCGCAGTACGATCCCTGGCAGATCGCCCTCGAGATCGCGCGCGTGAAGGGCGCGCTCCGCCTCGCGGCCGGCGCCACGTTCAAGCACTGGTCGGCGTACCCGGGGCTGACCGAGGCCACGGTGCGCTGCCCGCTCTTCGACTCCACCGGGCAGGTCTTCAGCGACTCGTGCGATCCAAAAATCCCGGATAAACCAGGGTATTCCGACACGGTCTCGATCCACGTGGGCGTGGAGCGCCGCTTCGAGCCGCGCCCCGGCGTGGGGCTCCGCGCGCGCGGCGGAGCGTTCTTCGAGCCGACGCCGGCGCCGCTCCAGACCGGTACCGCGAACGTGTACGACGCCTCTCGCCTCGCGGTCAGCGCTGGCTACGGCGTCACGCTCGGGGGCCCGTTCCCGCCGATCGATCTCGATCTGTTCTCGCAGCTCCAGTGGCTCTTGCCGCGCGAGCACGTGAAGGACGGGGCGGTGCCGGCCGCCAACGCCGGCGCGCCGAGCGCCACGGTGTCGGGCCTGCTCGCCACGGTCGGCGTCACCGCGGGGGCGCGATTCTGATGCGAAATCACCTTGTTTCCGGGGCGATCGCCGCGCTGCTCGCCACCGCGGCCGGGCGCGACGCGCGGGCCAACGAGGCCGACGCCTACGGCCTCGGCTCGCGCGCCGCGGCGCTCGGCGGCGCGGTGGCGGCCGACGCCTGCGACTTCTCGGGCAACTACTACAACCCCGCGGCCCTCGTCGGCGCGCCCGGCGTCAGCCTCTCGGTCGGCTACGTCCACGTCGAGAACCACCTCCGCATCGACGATCACGACAACGCCGTCGCGCCGGCGCACGGGATCGTCGGCGGCCTGGTCGCCCCGGGGAAGCTCTTCGGGATCCCGTTCGCGTTCGGCCTCGGCACCTACCTCCCCGACGCCGGGCTCTCGCGGATCAAGGCGCTGCGCCAGGAGACGCCGCGCTGGGCGCTCTACGACGAGCGCGCGTCGATCGTCTTCCTCGCCGCGAACCTGGCGATCCGGCCGCTCCCGTGGCTCGATCTCGGCGGCGGCGTCGCCTTCCTCGCTGCGACGCAGGGCCGCTTCGCCATCTCCGGATCCGCCGACATCGTCCACCCGTTCGACTCCAAGCTCACCCACGAGGTCGACGCCGATCTCACCTCGATCCGCTACCCGCAGGTCGGCGCGCGGATCAAGCTGGGCGAGCTCGGCTACCTCGGCGTCGCCTACCGCGGCCAGACCAAGCTCGAGCTCGGGATCAACGCCAGGCTCACCGGCACGGTGATCGCGATCCCGCTCCGCTACGAGCTGGCGTCGCACACCATCGACGCCTTCCTCCCGCAGCAGGTCGTGCTCGGCGCGAGCTTCCAGAAGATCCGCCATTTGAAGGTCAACTTCGATCTCACCTTCGTGAACTGGGCGGCCTACGAGAGCCCCACCGCGCAGACGCGGGCCCACCTCGCGCTCGACCTGCCCGCACTCATGCTCCCGCCCGATCCGAAGCAGATCGTGGTGATCCCCCCGGCCTTCGAGAACCGGTTCGTCCCGCGGATCGGCGTCGAGTACACGCTCTCGGCGGCGGGCTCGATCCGTCAGGTCCACGACGAGGATCACCGCCTGATCGAGATCCCGCTCCGGGCCGGCTACGTCTACGAGCGCTCGCCGGTCCCGCCGCAGACCGGCGTCACCAACTTCGTCGACGCCGATCGCCACACCGTGTCGCTGGGCGCGGGCCTGGTCGTCAACGCGCCGTCGGCGATCTTCCCGGGGAGGCTCGAGCTCGACGTCCACGGGCAGCTCTCGGTCCTCCCCGAGCGGGTGACCCACAAGGACAACCCCGCCGATTTTGTCGGCGATTACCGGGCCGGAGGCGAGATGCTCGGCCTCGGATCCACCCTCACGGCGGTGTTCTGATGCGCCCTGCCCAGGTAGTTGCAGCCGCAACGATCGTCCTCTCCGCCTGCGCCACGATCCCCGAGAAGGGCGGGGGCGGGGAGAGCCTGCCCACCGCGGTCGCCGGCCCGTTTCGCGCCCTCATGCAGGAAGAGATCGGCAACAACCGGGTCGCGCCGAACGCGGTCGACGACGACCGGTTCTCGCGGGATCCCTCGGTCATCGACGTCGACGAAGATCCCACCACGCTCGGGGTCGCGGGCTACTTCGGCGCCGCCGTCGCCCAGGGCATGACCAAGCCCGTCGCGACCGATCCCACCCGGGCCATCGTTCGCTTCGACGCGCTCGACGGCCGCTCGTTCGGGCAGTCCTCCGAGGTGGTGCTCGCCCCCGCCGATCCCTGGGAAGGCGGCGTGATCGGCCACCCCTGCGCGCTCCACGTGGGCAAGGAGATCTGGCTGTTCTACGACGCCGCGGGCGGCATCGGCCTCGCGAAGAGCAGCGACGGGCACGCCTTCACCCGGGTGCCGGGCCCGGTCCTCGGCCCGGCGACGAGCGGCTGGGATCTCGACGCGATCCCCCGGAGCCCCGGCGTCGTCCGCCTCGACGACGGATCGCTCCGGCTGTTCTACGAGGTCCCGGTCGGGCCGGATTCCTCGTCGATCGGCGAGGCCGGATCGAGCGACGGGATCACCTGGATCCGCCGCGACAACGTGGCCTCGCTCGCGCCCTCGGCGCCGGGCAGCGACGACGATCCGCCGTACGACGACGCCGCGGTGGGATCGCCGCAGCCCGTGCTCGCGCGATCGAGCGACGCGCGGGCGACGCTTCGGCTCTACTACGGCGCGCGCAACCACCTCGGCGTCAAGGTGATCGGCCTCGCGGCGCGCTACGAAGAGGACCCCGCCGCCGAGCTCCAGCGGGCGCCGGCGCCGGTCTTCGGCACCACCAAGCCGCTCGCGCCGACCGAGCCTTGCGCCTTGATTTACCCTGATTTCACGCTGCTCTTCGCCACCGAGAAATCGTCCACCAGCTCGCCGTCGCCGGCCGTCGCCGCCGCGGTCGCCCCGGCGCTCGCGGTGTTGCCCGCGCCCGATCCGCGCTGATCCCCGTCGATCGTGGAGATCCGCGCCTGCGCGGCGAGCTCGGCCTCCGCGGCGCGCGTCGCCGCCAGCGCCGCGCGATCGTGGGCCACGAGCACGTGCGCCGCGGCCACCGGGAAGAACGGTCGCATCGTCAGGTAGAGACCGGGGATGTGGCGCAGCGTCCGCGCCAGCGAGAGGCCGGAGAGCTCCCACGGCCGCGCCTCGAGCCGCGAGGCCGGCGCGAAGAGCGATCGCGTCGATCGTCGGAGGATGCTCCCGTAGGTGTGCGGCGCCCAGCGCACCGCGCCCGGGAGCACGCGGGTCACGCGATCCCAGCTCCGCAGGAAGACCGGATCCGGCGCGGTCGCCTCGTCTCTCCAGCCGTGCGAGGTCTTGGCCGCCGCGAAGACGCCCGACCAGTACACGCCCCACAGCGTGAGCAAGAGACCCGAGAGATACGGCCCGATCACCGGGATCCACGAGACCATCCCGAGGAACGGCAGCAGCGACGCGAAGACGAACGCGCCGCGGATCCTGTCGCGCACGCGCTTGCGCAGCCACCTGAAGTCGACGCGCACCCGCGGCTCTCTCTCGTCGTCCTCGGGGGCGAGCCCGGTCAGCATCGCCGCGTCGCGCGCGACGGCCGCGTGGTAGTCGCGCGACAGGGCGATCACCGCCCACTCGACGCCCGAGATCGTCGCGTACAGCACCGACCCGAGCCCCGCGGCCGCCGCGATCTTGATGTGAACGTTCGGGTGATCCTCGGGGTGAAAGGCGTGCGCCGCCTCGGACGACAGCAGCGTGAGCAGCACGCCGAGCCCGACGGTGATCCCGAGCTGCACGCCCACGACGCGGAGGTAGCGTCGCCGCGCGCGCGGATCCCGGAGCGTGGCGCGGGCCAGCGCGAAGGGGAGCGCCAGCCCGTAGCCGAAGCGCTGGAGCCTCGCGCCGAGCGGCGGCGGCTCGAAGCGGGCCGCCCGCGCCGCCGACGCGCGGGCCTCGGCCGCGAGCGCGGCGGGCGTGGGCGGGTCGAACCGCGACGCGCTCGACGACACCTGCACGAGGAGCGAGCGGGCCTGCTCGCGCAGCCCTTTGCTCGGCGCGCTGGAGTCCCGATCGGCCATGGTCGCGACCTTAGCGCGGCCCGGAGAAAAAAGAGCCTCCCCCCTTGACGGGAAAATCGGCGCGCCGTAGATAGTGAGCGCTCACTCATTAAAACTCATGGCCCGCCCTGTCAGCATCAAACCCGAGACGATCATCGAGGCGGCCCGCCAGGTCTTCCTCGAGCGCGGGATCCAGGCCACCACAGCCGAGGTCGCCGAGCGCGCCGGCATCTCCGAGGGGACGATCTTCAAGCGCTACAAAAGCAAGATCGACCTTTTCCGGGCCGCAATGGGCGAAAACCTCGTCCAGCCAAGCTGGTCGGTGCGCCTCGCCGCGCGCGTCGGCCAGGGCACGGTGGAAGAGAACCTCTTCGAGATCGGCATGGGCATCATCACCTTCTTCCGCGAGATGATGCCGCTGATGATGATGGCCTGGTCGAACCCCGCGCCCAACGGTCTGCCCGGCCCGCTCGCGGGTGCGAACCCGCCGCCGATGCGCGCGCTCAAGCTGCTCACCGGCTTCTTCGAGGCCGAGATGCGCGCCGGCCGCCTCCGCAAGCACGACGCCGAGATCGTGGCGCGCACCTTCCTCGGCGGGCTCAACAACTTCGTGTTCTTCGAGGTCCTGTACAAGGCCAACAACGAGCTCCCGCTCGCCGCGGAGACCTACGTTCGCGGCCTCGTGCAACTTCTCTGGGCCGGCATCGCGCCGAGCTCGCAGGCCAGGTAGCGCCGATGCTTTTCTCGAAGCATTAATAAGCTCGCGCTCAATAACCGCGACGCGTCGCGGTGCCGAGGCATGTTATCGAACTTCGAAGCGCTCGCCGCGCCGCTGTCCGACGGGCAACGCGCGCGCGAGCCGGATCATCGTCCACACCGTCCCGGCGAGCTTGCGCAGCTTCGAGGTGCCGACGCGCTCGTTGTACGGGATGGCCGTCTCGACCACGTGATAGCCGCATTTCGCGGGGTAGAGCAGCGTATCGATCGGCACCGCGTCGCCCTCGCCGTCGAAGTCGAAGGCGCGGATCATCCCGCTGCGGTAGCCGCGCATCCCGCTGTGCACGTCGCAGGTGGGGACGCCGTGCATCGCGTGCGCCATGGCCGCGAAAGCACGGTTGGCGAGGAAGTTCGGCAGCGGCATGGCCTCGGGCTTGGTCCGGGTGCGCGCGCAGTTCACGAGATCGACGCCCTCTTGCTCGATGAGCTTGCGGATCGCCGGGATGTTGTCGGCCGGGTAGGTGAAGTCGCAGTCGAGGTAGATCAGCATCTCGCTCTGCGCCGCCGCCGTGTACATCAAGAGCTCCATCGCCGGCCCGTGGCCGCGCGGCGGGACCTGACGGAGCACGCGCGCCCCGAGGCTCTGGGCGATCTCCGGCGTGCGATCCTTGGTCGAGCTGTCGACGCAGAGGATCTTGGCGTCGGGCGCGACGCGGCGGATCTCGGCGATCATCGCCGCGACGCTCTCTTCCTCGTCCATCGTCAGCATGCCGACGGTGAGGCTCATCTTCCGGCGCTTCGGAGGCTTGCGCGCGAGGATCACGTTCTGGAACGCGAAGAGGCCGGGCGCGCGGTTGGCGATCAGATCCTCGATCGGCCGCACGAACGCCTGGTAAGCCTTGTACGGGAGCGACGCGCCGAGGGCCGTCGGATCGACCGAGTCGCCTTGCTGAAGCACCAGCGCCTTCTCGATCAGGCTCTTCGCGCCGCGCACCAGCATCGGGTTCTGCTCGACGCGGAGCACCTCGAAGCCGGCGGACTCGACCATGGCGACGGCGCTCTCGCGCGTGAAGAAGCGCAGGTGGGTGTCGTCGAGGATCCCGCTCTTGGTGTACTCGAAATTGCCCGCGAGCAGCCCGAGGCGCACTGGCCAGGCCGCCACGTTGGGCAGCGAGATCAGCACCTGGCCGTCGTCCTCGATGTACGGCGCGAGGCGCTCGAGCACCGCGCGCGGATCGGTGGTGTGCTCGAGGACGTCGGCCAGCAGCAGCAGATCGAAGCGGCGATCCCCGAGCGCCGCGCGCAGCGACGCCGCGCGCTCGATGTCGGCGACGACCACCTCGTCGAGCACCTTCTTCGCGCGCTCGATCGACGCGGGGACGATCTCGATCCCCGTCACCCGCGCGCCGGTGCGCTTGGCCGCGGCGCCGTTGAGCCCGATCCCGCAGCCCACGTCGAGCACGGTGCGCGGCCGCCCGAAGAGCGAGCACAGCGCGCGGTTCTGCTCCTCGACGAGGTATTTTTGCGGCGCGTCGGACGGGGAGGTGGACGACGAGGCGTCGGAGATCGTCACGGGAGCGCTATTTCCCACGGTTGGCCCAGGCGGTGTTGAACTCGCGGATGGTCTCGTCCGTCTTCGGGTTGTGGAGCATTTTCCGCAAAATCCCCGGGGGAACCGTGACGATGTGCGCGCCGGCGTCGAGCGACTCGTTCACGTCCATGAAGTGCCGGATCGATCCGATGATGATCTGCGCGGAGAGCCTCTCGCGATCGATCTGCTGGCGGGTCTGGGCGATGACCGGGCGCACGTCGTAGCCCATGTCGCGCACGCGGCCGCTGAAGATCGAGACGTAGGTGCCGCCGGCGAGGGCCGCGAGGTAGGCCTGATTGAAGCTCATCAGGCAGGTCACGTTGGTGCGCACGCCCTTCTTCGTGAGCGCGCTGGTGACGCGGAGCCCGATCTCGCTGAACGGGACCTTGATGCAAATCCGCTCCGGCGCCCACGCGTGGTAGGTGCCGGCCTCGGCCATCATCGCGGCCTCGGTCTCGGTCGTGAGCTCGACCGACACCGGCCCGTGGGAGGCCGCGACCACGCCGCGGATGCGCTGCTCGAGGTCCGCTGCGCCGGCTTCACGCGCCAGGATCAGCGGGTTGGTGGTGACCCCGGCGACCACGCCCCAGGCGAAGATGTCGCGGATCTCTTTTTCCTCCGAGCTGTCGAGAAAGAACATGCGGCCCTCGTGCGCGAGCCCCGGCTTTTGCCCGGGCGGGTGCGCGCAACAGACCACATTTCATTCGCTGCAAATAGTCCTTTGTCGAGGGTGCTTCACATTTGCGATACTGCGCCCCAGTGGCGACGACCGATCTGCTTCGAAGCATCCCGATGTTCGAGGGCCTCACGCCCGACGATCTCGAGCACCTGGCGCACAAGCTCGTCGAGCGCAGGTTCACCGGCGGCGCGATGATCTTCGATCAGGGCGACGCCGGCGCCGAGATGTACATCGTGGCCAAGGGGCACGTGAACATCCACCTGCCGGGGGAGAACTCGCGCCGCGTCTCGCTCAAGGACATCTCGGTGGGCGAGTACTTCGGCGAGCTCGCGCTCTTCGACGACAAGCCCCGCAGCGCCAGCGC
>JBDTXR010000449.1:0-7433 GCA_040006075.1 Byssovorax sp.
GGTGGTGTTGCCGTCGTCGCAGACCTCGCCGCCGTCGAGGATCCCGTCGCCGCAGGCCGGTACGGTGCAGCTCTTCCGGCACGCGCTCGGCGTATCGAAGGCCTGGAGGAGGATCGGCTGCGCGAGCTGGATGCCGGTCTTGGTCTTCGCGGCGTCGCCGTCGACGTGCTCCCAGGTGGTGATGCCCATCTGGAAGCTCGGCGTCACGGTGACGATCCAGGTGCCGGGGAGCGGGAAGCCGGAGATCACCCCGCCGTCGCTGTTGCTGGTGAAGCCCCAGTCGCCGTGGACCGAGGTGGCCGAGTTGCTGGAGAACTCGCTGAAGGTGTCGTCGGCGACGCTGACGAAGGTGCCCATCGGGAGGCCGGTCACGTCCATCACCACCTTGCCCTTTGGCTGGTTCTGGCCGCTCGAGTCCTGATCGATGCCGTGGATGAAGAACAGGCTCATCGCGCTGTTGGCGGTGTTTCGATAGAAGAACACCCGGCTGGTGTTGAGCTGCTCGAAGCCGGTGTGGCCGCTGGCCGAGGTGTAGCTGTAGAAGGCCACCGCCGAGCCGAGCTTGTCGTCGGGGCGAATGCTCTTGAAGAGCGCGCCCTGGATCAGCGCGATCGCCGGCCGATCGGCGTTGGCCGCGCCGAGATCGCATTGCTCGCCGGGATCGAGGACGCCGTCGCCGCAGATCGGGAGCTGGCAGGTGGTCGAGCAGCCGTCGCCGTTGACGTTGTTGCCATCGTCGCACGGCTCGACCCCCGCGTGGACGAAGCCGTCGCCGCAGAAGGCCGCCTTGCAGCCCACCACGCAGGCGTCGGTGTTGCTCGCGTTCCCGTCGTCGCACTGCTCGCCGGGATCGAGGAAGCCGTCGCCGCAGAACGGGAGCTTGCACGTGGGCGAGCAGCCGTCGCCGGGCGTGAGGTTGCCGTCGTCGCACTGCTCGACGCCGCTCTCGAGGAAGCCGTCGCCGCACTTCGCCTTCTTGCAGGCCACGGTGCAGGCGTCGGTGTTGCTCGCGTTGGCGTCGTCGCACTCTTCGACGCCGGCGTGGACGAAGCCGTCACCGCACTGGGCGACGACGCAGTTGATCAGGCAGGCGTCGGTGTTGCTGGCGTTGCCGTCGTCGCACTGCTCGACGCCGCTCTGCACGAAGCCGTCGCCGCAGGCGGCGAGCTGGCAGGTGCTCGGGCAGGCGTCGGTGTTGCTGGCGTTGCCGTCGTCGCACTGCTCGCCGGGCTGCACGATCCCGTCGCCGCAGGTGGGGAGCGTGCAGTTGTTCTTGCAGCCGTCGTTGTCGTTGTTGTTGCCGTCGTCGCAGGCCTCGACGCCCTTGTGCACGAAGCCGTCGCCGCACTTCGCGGGGACGCAGTCGATGCAGGTGTCGTTGCTGGCGTTGTTGCCGTCGTCGCACTGCTCGACGCCCTTCTCCACGAAGCCGTCGCCGCAGAAGGCCTTGAAGCAGCTCACGCAGGCGTCGCCGGGATCGTTGTTGCCGTCGTCGCACTGCTCGCCGGGATCGAGGAGGCCGTCGCCGCAGAAGCCCGGCATGCCGCCCATCCCCGTCGAGCTCGTCGCGCTGGTCGTGGATGTGGTGGTGGTCGTCGTCGACGTCGTGCTGGTGCTCGTCGTCGATGTCGTGCTGGTCGTGGATGTGGTGGTGGTCGTCGACGGCGCGCCGCCCTGGCCGCCCGCGCCGCCCGAGGAGGCGGCGGGGGCCGAGTCGAGGAGGCTGCTGCGCGAGCACGCGGGGAACGCGGCGAGGACCACCGCGGAAGCGAAGAAGAGGGAGCTACGGCGCATGGCCCACCTTACGCGCGCCGTCTGGCAGCGTAAAGAAAGGGCCGGGCCCGGCCCCCGCTAGATTTCGCTCAACAGCACCGCGACGGCGGCGTCGTCGCCGAGCTCGGGGGCGCGCTCCGCGGCCACGCCGAAGCTCCGGCCGGTGATCTCGATGTTGCCTTTGTACGGCCCGGCCGCCGTCTTTTCGAGGAGGCCGAGCCCCTCGAGCGCGGTGGCGTTCACGTCGGCGCTGAGGAGCGGTGAGCCGTAGGCTTTACCGCCCTTGAGCAGGAAGACATAGGCGATGGGCACCGTCTTCTTCTCGGCCTTGAGCGAGGCGGCCTCGAGGTGACGACGGGCCTTGTCGTCGAGGTAAGCTGCGTATTTGCGGAACGACCAGCCGGTGACGAAGAGGCCTTTGAGGCCCTTGGCATCCTTCATGGGGTGGACCAGGACCCACGCCAGATCTTGCCCGGTGCGCAGGCCGCGCATCTCGGCCATCTCGCCGAAGGCCTCCACGGTCCCGCTCGCGGGATCGAGGGCCTTCTTCAGCGTCGGGAAGGCCGCGATCACCGATTTGGTCGCCAGCAGATCGAGATCGGCCTCGCTCCGCAACACCGTGCCTGTGGCGTCGGCCATGGCGAAGAAGGTGGCTTTGGAGGTGTCGAGATCCGGCACCTGGGCGCGGGCCTGGGCGATGGCCTTTTGCAGCGCGGGGTTGCTGCCGAGCGTGTCGGGATCGGTCTTCTCGGCGAGCTTGGCGGCGCCGAGGGGCAAGCCCTTGCGGAGCTGCTCCACGTCGTCCTTGACGATGGGTGCCATGAGCGCGACCTCTTCCGACGCCTCGCGCTCGGAGAGCTTCTTCACGTCGTCGCAGCCGACGAGCGCCAGCGCGGCGAGGGCGAACGGTACGAGGGCGAGAGCGAGGCGCGCGGAGCAGTCGACGTGGATCATGGTGGGGCCCTGTTCGTGGCGACTCAAAACGTTTCCGGGGTGACGAACACGATCTCGACGCGGGCGTTGCGCGCGCGATCGCCGCCCGACGGGTTGACCACCGGCGCGGCGTTCCCCGCGACGATCGTCTCGATCCGCGCGCCGCGGGCGGTGTCGGCGATGGCTTTGGCGACGGCCTCGCCGCGGGCGCGCTGCCCGGCCTCGTCCTTGGCCGACACCGGCTTGTCGTTGTGGACGACGATCTCCACCGGGAACGCCGGGTGCGCCGCGGCGATCTTTCCGATCTCGGCGAGGCGCGGCGCGGCCGCCGGGAGCAGCGCGCCGCGGCCGTCGAACAGGCCTCGAAACGCCACGTAGACGCCGCGATCGTCGCGCGACGGGGAGAGCGTGCCCATGGCCGAGAGCTCGGTCAGCAGCGCGTCGCCGGCGCCGGGCGCGCGGCTCACCGGCGTGGCGGCGCGGCGGATCGCGGTGAGGGCCGCGAGGCACCCGGCGCGGGCGCGCGTGGCCTCGTCGATCGGCGCGGGCGCAGGCGATTTCGCGCTCTCGCCGAGCTGCGCTTCAACCTTGGTGACCGCCGCGGCGGCCTCGTCGAGCTGCTTGGGATCGGGCGCGGGGCCGGCGCCGCTGCCGTTGGTGGTCGTCGCGGCGGGCGCGGCCTGGAGCAAGCGCGCGGCGCCGCAGAGCAGCCGCGCTTGCAGCGCCAGCGCCTTTGCCGCGGCAGAGCGGGCCTGCTCGCGCTCGGGATCGGCGCGGCCGGAAGGCTCGATCGGCTGCGCGTCGCGCGCCACGCGGACCTTGAGCTCGAGCGCGTCGGCCTCGGCGGCGAGGCGCGTTTGATCGGCGTCGAGGCCGCCGAGATCGGTCTTCGAGGCGGTGAGCGTGGTCTGCGCCGCGTCGGCGCCGGCCTCGGCGCGCGCGATCCGCGCCAGCGCCTGCGCGTGCGCGTAGGCCGCGAGCGCGTGCTCGCCGAGGATCTGCGCGCCCGCGGTGTCCCCCGCGGTGAAGGCCGCGTTGGCTTCTTTGCGGATCTTCTCGGCCGCGGCAAACGCGCCGGGCGCGAGGCTGCTGGCCTCCGAAGCGGCGGCGCCGCCGCGCACGGCGTCGACCTCGCCGAGCACCAGCGGACGCGGGACCGGCGCGCAGGCGGCGGCCGCGAGCGCCAAGGCGGCGACGAGGACGGCGTTGCGGGCCTTCACTTTGCGCCCTTCTTGCCCTTGGGCGCGGCCTTCTTCGGCTCGGCCGCCGCGGGGACCTTCTTCGGATTTCCCTTCGCCGGTGCGGCTTTTCCGCCCTTCTTCGCGGCCTCGATCCGATCTTGCTCGGCGGCGGCGGCGGCCTTCGCGGCCTCCTTCGCGTCGACCTCGGCCTTGGCGAGCTCGGCCTCGGCGCGCTGCCGGCGGGCCTGCGTCTCCTCGAGGAGCGAGCGCGCGCGATCGGCCTGCGTGGTCGCGTCGGCCGCGGCCTTGGCGGCGACGATCGCCGACTGCTCGGCGGCGGCGGCGCGCTCGAGATCGCGCGCGGTCTGCGCCCACTCGAGGGCCAGGCCGTCGAGCATGTGACCGTGCGCCGCGTCGTTCGCCATGCGCGCGCCGTGGGCTCGCTCCAGCGCCGTCTTGGCGTTCTCCACGGCCGCGGCGACGACCTTCGCGGTGCCCGCGTCGCGCGCGGCCCGGGCCTCGATTTCCTGGAGCAGCTTCTCGGCCGTGGCGCCGTCGCCGGGCGGGGCCGGAGGGCGCGAGGCGTTCACCAGCTCGCCGCCGTCGGCGCGCGCGGCGCGGCTCGGGAGCAGCGCGGGAGAGGCGACCGCGATCGCCAACGCGAGGAGAGCTCGGGCTTGCACCGGCCTGCGGTAGCAAACCGCCGCGGCGATGTCGATGGACTCGACGCGTCCCACCCCGTCAAAAGCCCAGCAACGAGGCGTCCGCCACCCGCCCGCCCCAGGCGCGCGTCGGCTGCGGCTCGTCGAGCGAGCGAGCCGCGTGGATCAAGCTCATCAGCTCCTGGCCCTGGTCGCCGTCGCCGATCGCGCCGAGGGCGACGCGCTCGACGTCGGCGAGGTGCCAGCCCAGCGCGTAGGGGTTCTTGCGCAAGATCTCGGCGAACCCGACCACCGCGACCGCGAGGCGCAGGCTGCGCGGCGCGCCGGCGAACGTGGGCGCGATCGCGCGGGTCGACATCACGAAGTCGGTGCTGTCGTGGTGCGGCGCGGAGCCCGGCGTCCGCGAGTCGAGGCGAACGGTGACGGGCGACAACGCTGTGGTCGCGAGGACCACGTCGTACACGGCGGTGACGCTGTGGCCCGCGGCGACCTTGCGACCATTCGTCCCGTCGTCGCGCCGGTAATCGCCGCGTCGAGCGCGGTTCTCGTAGCCGAGGAGCCGGTACGTCGTGACCGCGTCGGCGTTCCAGCGAGCCTCGATCCGCACGTCGCGCGCGACGAGCGCGGGCTCGCCGTCGGCGCTGCGCATCGCCTGCACGCCGACGCGGAGCAGGTGATGGCCGGCCTCGAACGGCGAGGGCGCGGCGTCGAGGTGCACCGCGAACGGCGTCGTCGCGCCGCGCGCGGGCCCGTCGTAGCCGTAGTCGAAGCTGTTGAGAAAGGCCTCGGGCCGGACCGAAACCAGCGCCGGCGCCTCGCCGCGGAGGAGCGTGCGTCGCGTCATCCCGTAGGCGGCGGTGTCGACGTCGACCGCGAGCGCCGAGCGGCGATCGTCGTGCGGATCGATCGCCGAGTTGACGCCGTCCTCCGCGATCCGCTCGTTGGCGCCGAGCTGCTCCGAGAGCCGCACGCGCGCGGGATCGGCGGGAGTCTCCGAGCGGCCGCCCTCGTCGCCGTACGTGGAGACATCGAACGTGGAGAACCCGGCCCCGCGATAGGGCTGGTGGTAAGTGGACTGCTGCTGCTCGTAGCGCCACGCGTCCGGATCGTCGGCGTCGCTGGCCATCGCCTCCATTTCCTTCTCGTCGATCCGCTCTAACGCCTGCTGGATGAAGTACATCCGGTCGGAGCTCACGTCGTTCAGATCCTCGGGCAACGGCGGCATGAACAGCGCGGCGAGGCCGAGCACGGCGAGGTGCAGCGCGGTCGATCCGATCTGGAACGGGACCATGCGCCGGCTGGTGTGGAAGTGCCCCGCGACAGCGACGGCAGCCTTCGTTTCCAGGGTGATCGCGATGGTGATCGCGCCGAAGGAGAGGGCCGCCGTGGTGCCCGGGCGGAGCTCGATCAGGAAGCCGTCGGGCGCGTCGAGCGAGGTCCGGCCCATGCCCGGACGCGCGAGATCGGCGACGGTGCGCGGGCGCTGTCCGGGCAGCGTGACGGTGCCGTCGGGATCCATCGCGGCGTGGAGGACGAGGTAGATCGCGCCCTGGTGGGCGAGGATCAGCGGGACGCGGCCCGGGCCGATCGCGGTGTCGGGGAGGACGCAGTCGGCCGTGGAGTCGCCGAGGAAGAACGGGCGCGGCGGGGAGAGGTGGGCGGTGTGGAGCGCGACGTCGCCCCAGGCGATGGTGATCGCGAGGGAAGGGGCTTCGATTTCCCAGGGGCGGTCGAGCATGGGAGAGGATCCTACCGGGCCTCGCGGGCGCGCACGCGTGCCGCGACAGGACTCGGGAGGACAGCGGCGGGGCAGGGAGGTTCCCTGGGTCGACCGGCCGAGCGGCATCTCCGTCGGCCCTTCGGCGGCCGGCTTGCGCGCTGGAGCGCGCTTCGCTCGGGCGCCGAAGGGCCTCCTGCGATGCCGCTCGGCCGGTCTCCGCGTGGGCGCCGCTGGCTCCCTCGTTGGGGGGTTGGGGAGAGGAGAGGGGAGGGGAGGGGAGGGGGTTATTTGATGGGTGGGGTGGGTTCGGGAGCGGTGGGCGGGGTGGCTTGCGCGGGCTTCTTTGCTCGGTCTTTGCGGGCGCGGAGGAGGATGTCTTTGTTGAACTTGGCCCGGATTTCCGGCTGGTCGTCGAAGGCGCTCTTGCCGGCGCGATTGAGGTCTTCGATCTGCTCCAGGACCTGGCCCATGATCGCGTAGAGGGCGACTGTCTCGGTGGGAGCGTGGGTGCGGGCCAGCTCTTGTGCCGTGTCGGCGTGATCGAGAGCGGCCTTGACGGCGTCGAGCTCGATTGAAGGGTTCTGGCCCTTGAAGTGGCTGGCGAGGGCTGGATTGAGGGTGATGACGCCGGGGCGGATCTCGGTGAGGTACCTGGCGATTTTCGGGGTGGAGCGCCCGAGGGTGCGGCCCGCGTGGAACGATTCGAGGGTGAGCCCCGCCCCCGGCGATTCGCGCACCGCGCGCGGGAGGGCGTTGCGGAGGCGGCGAATGAACGACTTGGCGTTGTCGATAGCGGCAGACTCGGTGGTGGAGGTGTCGCTCGCGTGGTCGTAGGCCTTGGCCTGGGTGCCCGCGGCGCCTTCGAGGGTGACGACGTTGGTGTGGAGAGCAGCGGTGTCGGCGGCGGACCAGCCGGCGTCGTGGAGATCGGAGGCGTGGTGGGTGGCGAGGCCGATGTGAACTTTGCCCTGCTGGGCGAGCCCCGCTCGGGGTTCGGAGCGGCCTTTGGCGATCAGGCGTGGATCGAGTGCGGTCATGGGTTCCCTCCTGGTGTGAGTGGCGTGTGGCGTGAGCGGAAAGGTGGACGGAGGGTGGAAGGAGGTGATGCAAAGAGCGGAAGGGGGTTGGTTGAAATGGGTGGGAGGTGGTCGGGTGGGGTGCGTG
>JBDTXR010000450.1:0-7423 GCA_040006075.1 Byssovorax sp.
ATGGTGACGCCGCGGAACTTGATCGGCGAGCCGACCTCGAGCCCCTGCACCGACTCGTCGAAATAAGATACGTACCGAGAGACCTCCTTGCGGAGGCTGCGGGCGCCGAGCACGGCCACCGTGGTCAGGGTGAGCACCACGCCGACGACGACGAAGAGTCCGAGCTTCCAGTGGTTGGTGGGGGCAGACATCAGGGGCTCTCCGTGGTTCGATTGAAGAAGTTGTGGACTCTGGGGTCTTTGCTCTCGTCGCGGAGCTTGCGCGGATCGCCGCTGGCGATGATGCTCTTGGTGACCTTGTCGAGCATGATGCACCGCCCGGCGACCTTGAAGATGCTCTCCAGCTCGTGAGTGACAATCACCACGGTGAGCCCGAGGCCCTGGCTCATGGTCAGGATCAGCTCGTCGAGCTCGACCGCGCTCACGGGATCGAGGCCGGCCGAGGGCTCGTCGAGGAAGAGCAGGGTGGGCTCGAGGGCCATGGCGCGGGCGATGGCAGCGCGCTTCTTCATGCCCCCCGAGATCTCGGAGGGCGTGTGGTGCTCGTACCCTTGCAGGCCGACGAGGCGGAGCTTGGCGCGGACGATGGCGTCGATCGCGTCGTGCGGGAGGCTCGTCCACTCGTTCAGGGCCAGAGCCACGTTCTCGCCGACGGTCATCGAGCCAAAGAGCGCGCCGGACTGGAACATGACTCCATACGACGGCCGCCCGACCTCGAGCGTGGGCTTGCCGATCCCGGCGACGGTGATCAGGCCGCCCTTGGGCTCGTCGAGCCCGGTGAGATACCGGAGCAACGTCGATTTGCCGCAGCCGCTGCCGCCGAGGATGGCGAAGACCTCTCCACGGTTGATGGTGAACGACGTGTCCTCGAGGAGGTTCACGTCGCCCCACCCCATGGTCAGGTTCTCCACGGTGATGATCGGCTCGCTCATAGCTTGAGGAAGTAGAAGAGCATGGTGAAGCCGGCGTCGAGGAGGATCAGGGCGAAGAGCGAGGTGACGACGGCCGCGGTGGTGCGCCGCCCGACGCCCTCGGCGCCGCCCGAGGTGGCGAGCCCCTGCTGGCAGGCGATGAGGCCAATCGCGAAGCCGAAGACCGCCGCCTTGATCAGGCCCTGAAAGATGTCCCACATGTGCAGGGCATTGCGGGTCTCGTTGAGATATCCCGTGATCGTCAGATCGAGGCTGAGCAAGCCGACGAGCAGGCCGCCGCAGATGCCGACGAGGTCGGCCAGGAGCGTGAGTATGGGCATCACCAGGATCAGGGCGAGCATCCGGGGGATGACGAGGTAACGCCAGGGACCGAACCCCATGGTGCGGAGCGCGTCGACCTCTTCCGAGACCTTCATGGTGCCGAGCTCGGCCGCGAAGGCCGCGCCCGATCGGCCACAGACGATGATCGCCGTCATCAGCGGGCCGAGCTCGCGCGTGATCGAGAGCCCGACCAGATCGGCGACGAAGATGTTGGCGCCGAACTGCTTGAGCTGGACCGCGGACTGAAAGCCCATGACGAAGCCGATCAGGAAGTTGATCAGCAGGACGATCGGCACGGCGTCGGCGCCGGTGCGGTTCATCAGCGGGGCGATGTCGTGCCAGTTGCCCGTCTTGGGGCGGCGGATGACGCCGCCGATGGCCAGGATCATCGAGCCGAGGAAGGCCAGGACGAGCTGGAGCTCGTAGAACGAGTCCGCGGTGGCCTGACCGAGCTGGTCGATGGCGCTGCGGGCCTTCTGCTTGGGCCGCTTGTTGGGCTTGGCGTCGCCCTCGTAGAGATCGAGGATCTTCTGGACGTGGCCAGTCGCGCCGACGAACTCGCAGGTGCCACCCTCGGTCTGGAGATCCCATTTGGTCTGGACCAGGAGGGCCATTGTGCCGCCGTCGATGGACTCGACGCCGGAGAGGTCGAGGGTGACCCGCTCCTTCGTTTGCGGCGTGATCCGCGCCTGGATCTCGGTCCAGAGCGAGGTCGCGTCGACGAAGGCGAGCTTGCCCGAGAGGCGCGCCTCGACGGCGCCGTCGGTCTCGACAAACTCGACGTCGAAGTTGGGGTGGAGCGCGGATCTGGGTGCGCTCACCGGGGCGGATCCGTCGGTCGCGAGAGCAGACTGGGATCGGGGGGCAGGCTTCGCATGGTGGTGGCGCGCTTGATCGAGTGCGGACCGGCGCCGAGGCCGACGGGGGCGCCGCCGCGGACGTTGGGGAGCATCGGCCCGAGGATCGCCGGGATGAGCGTGCTGCGGCCCGGCGCGGGGGCGACACGCTCGGGCGGGCCGATGAGGACGGCGACCCAGCCGAGGTGATCGCTGTTCTCGAGGGAGATCTTGGCGATCATGGTCAGCGGTACGGAGAGGAGAGCACCGATCGGCCCCCAGAGCCAGCCCCAGAAGACCATGGCGAGCAGGACCACCAGCGGGGAGAGCCCGAGCGTCCGCCCCATGACCTTGGGCTCGACCACGTTGCCGACGATCCCGTTGATCACCAGATAGCCAATCGCGACCGCGAGCGCCGTGCCCGGTCCGTGCTGGAGCAGCGCCACTGCCACGCCGGGGACCATGGCTATCGCCGAGCCCAGGTTGGGGACGAAGTGGAGCAGGAAGGCCAGCACCGCGAGGAGGACCGCGAAGTCGACCTTGAAGACGATGAGCCAGATGCCGATGAGCACGGCCGTCGCCAGGCTGGTGAGGGTCTTGACGAGGAGGTACTTCTGGACTTCGCGCGCGGCGACCTCGACCCGCTCGAGGTGGTGCGAGTCGTCGGGGAGGATGTACCGGAGCTTGTCGCCGAAGCCGGCGATCTCGGCGAGGGCGAAGAACACCAGGAGCGGCATCACGATGAGGTGCGGGAGCACGTCGGCGCCGGCCGTGAGCGCGGTGCCGACGAGGAGCATCACCTTGCTGGCGTCGAAGATGGAGAGGATGCTCGCCCGCGTCGTGTGGTATCCCAGGCGCGTGATGTAGGCGGCCAGCGCGTCGGCGCTATCCTGTGCTCGCACCCAGTAGTGGGGGAGCTGGTCGCGCGCCTCGCTGAAGGAATAGGCGATCAGCAGGAAGCAGGCGCCGAGGAAGCCCATCCCGATCAGCAGCGCGACGGCGGCGCCGATCCCGGCCGGGAACCCGCGCGCGCTCAGCCACGCCGCGATCGGCGCCGAGGTCGCCGTGACCAGCGCGGCGAGCAGCAGCGGCGCGAGGAGCGGCTGCGCGAGCTTGAGCCCGGCCACGACGATGACGACGGCCGCGAGGGTGAGGACGGTGGAGGAGGGGCCACGACGAGAGTCCATGACGGAGCCTGACCAAAGTAAGAGGATGGCAATCCGAGCGAGACAGCGCGCCTTCGACCACCGGCGCGACATGCCACGAAGCCCGAGGCCTCGCGCTCTCACCCGGGGGTGAGGCGGAGGGGCTCGGGCCGCGCGGCGAAGAGCGTTACTTCTTGCTGGGCTGGACGACGATCTCGACGCGGCGGTTGTTGGCGCGCCCCTCGGCCGAGGTGTTCTCGCCGATCGGGCGGCTCGGGCCGAAGCCCTCGGCCTTGACGCGGTCGGCGGCGATGCCGCGCGACACCAGGTAATCGCGCACGGCCTGCGCGCGCCGCTGCGAGAGGTCCTGATTGGACGCCGGGGTACCCTGCGAGTCGGTGTGCCCCTCGACCACCATCGTGGAGTCGGGATCCTGATCGATCAGCGCCTTGGCGACGTCGTTGAGCTTGAGCTGCGCCGCCGGGAGGAGATCGGCCTTGCCCGAGGTGAAGAGCACGCTGCCCGAGAGCGTGATCACCATGCCTCGAGTCTCTTGCTTCACCGACGCCAGGCGGGCGAGATCGGCGGCGGCCTGCGCGGCCCGCTTCTCGGCCTCTTGCCGGCGCTGGACCTCGTTCTGGAGCGCGCTTCCCTGCGCCGCGAGCGCCTGATCCTTGCTGGCGAGAGCCTGATCCTTGCCGGCGAGAGCCGCGTTGGCGGCGGCGAGCTGCGCGGCCGTCATCTTCCCCTGAGCGGCGGTGGTGGCGTGCATCTGCTCGATCGCCTGATCCTTCTCGGTCATGGCGATCATCGCCCGAGCGCGCGACTCGGCGGTCTCGGTGCGGCGCTCGGCGGTGTAGCCGAGATCGCGCGTCACCTGGGTATCGCCCTCCTTTTCGAAGGACTGCTCCGCGGCGTCGAGGGACTCCTTGGCGGTGTGGAGATCGGTGGGATCGAGCGTGGCCGCCGGGCCCTTCGAGGCGCGCTCGTACACGGTGCGCGCCGAGACGAGCTCCGCGGGCGGCATCACCGTCGCGCAGCCGGTGAGGCCGGCGAGTCCGAGTCCGAGGAAGAGGCCGAGGGTGGATATCGTTTTCAAGGCTTCACTCCGGGGAGGTTCGAGATTGCGGTGGACGACTGGACGACGGCCTTCTGCTTGTCGGCGAGCGCGTTCTGCTCGCGGGCCAGGGCGAGCGCCAGCTCGGCGTCGGCGCGGGCGCGCAGGAGGACGAACGAGGCGCGCTCGTTGTCGCCGTCGGCCATCAGGGTCTTGGCCTGGGCGATCTGCTCGTCGGCGAGCTTGACCTGGAGCTTGGCGGCCGGCTGCGAGTCGGCCCCGACCTCGCGGGCGCTGCGGGAGGCCGACTCGGCGTCGGCCATCGGCTGCGTGGGAGGAGGAAAGCTGCCTCCGCAGGCCCAGGCGAACGGGGTCGCCGCGAGAAGGAGAATGAACCGCTTTTGCATGATGAATTTCTCCGATCTCTCCTGCGCCCTGATCGGGGAGCAGCGTTGATCGATGGTTGATTGAAGCTGACGAGCCCCCGCCCGGTGCGCCGGATCCCGAGGATGCCAGTTGTGGCGCAGTGTCAGCGTCGGTGATGGGTCTCTCCGCAAACGCCATGCCATGCAGGAATGTCCTGATATGCAAGGAGATCGCGGATCGGTATCACGCAAAAGCGCCACACCGAGCAGGCGTGCCCCACGTCGCGATCTGCGGCGGCGCTTTCTCGATGCAATCGAGCTTTTTCGCGCGGCCGCCTCAGGTGGGCGCGATCAGGGGCGCCGGGCCCGCGAGCAAGCTCAGCGCCTCGGCGTGGACCCGCGCGTCGCCCGCGGCGACGACCGAGCCGTCGCTCGTGGCGTCGAGTGGACGACCCCGCCAGTCGGTGATCACCCCGCCCGCGCCCTCGACGACGGTGACCAGCGCGGCGAAGTCGTGGAGCTTGAGGCCCCATTCGATGACCAGGTCGATCCCGCCGCTGGCCACCAGGCCATATTGATAGCCGTCGCCGCCGTAGCTGACCAGGTGAGCGCGCGCGGCGACCCGGTCGAAGGCGCGTCTGGCCGCCTCGTTGAAATACTGTGGACCGGTGGTCGAGAGGCGCGCGCGCGAAAGCGAGGCGGTGACGCGGGTGCGGACTGGCTTGCTCCCCAGCACCGTGGCCCGGCCCACGGCGCCGACCCAGCGATCGCCGACCACGGGTTGATCGATGAGGCCCAGCACCGGCTCTCCGCGGAAGAGCAAGCCAATCAGCGTGGTGAAGAGTGGTTTGCCGGTGATGAAGGCTTTGGTGCCGTCGATGGGATCGAGCACCCAGACGATCTCCGCGTCGCCGCGCGCGGCGCCGAGCTCTTCGCCGATGACGCCGTGGTCCGGGGCTCGCGCGGCGAGCAGCTCGCGCATCACGGCCTCGGCCTCGCGGTCGGCGATCGTCACCGGGCTGCCGTCGGCCTTGTCGTCGGCGTCGAGGTCGGCGCGGTAATGACGACGGAGCACCGCCCCGCTGGCGTCGGCGAGGTGGTGGGCGAGATCGATGAGGTCTTGATCGGGGATCATCAGCGCGGGCTCCTCGGCGACGCCGGGCGAGAGTATCTCCCCTCATCGGCCAGGAACAGCGGCAATCGTCGCTCGTGGCCGCCGGTTCGTCGGAGGGCGAGCGCGGCGGGTGATCTGGTGGATCACACCCCCTGATCCGCTGGATCCGAGCAAACGAACCCCCCCTGGCAAAACGTTTATCCATTCGGATCACGGCGCTTTTGCCGATGGAACCGGCCGGCTCCGAAGTCAGCCAGATGCTCCACGACGAAAGCTCCCGTGGTCCAGAACGTGCTCAAGCATCGAGAGCCATGAGCGTGACCCCCTTGCCGATCTCGATCGTCACCGCCGACGGCGCTCCGATCTCCGTCGCGACTACGCTCTTTCGTCACCGGGGTAGCCTTCATCTCACGGTGATCGTCAAGGCTCGCTTCGCGTATACCCCCGACGGCGCCGCGACGATCCTCCCCGCGCCGGCCATCGTCCCCCGCGATCGCAACTACGGGCGCAGCGCGCACCGCAGCGTCGGCGCGGCGAGCGATCTCGCGCCCCGGCTCCCGCGGGCGCAGGTGACGCTCTTCGGGCACGCCTACGCCCCGCCCGGCGAGCTCCGGGTCGCCGGCGCCGTGCGCCTCGTCGTCGGTCGCAAAGACACCTTGCTCGACAAGACCCTTCAGGTCCTGGGCGACTCCCTCGACGGCGCGCGGCAGCCCTACCAGAAGATGCGCGTGGCCTACGAGCGCGCGCTCCGCAGCGACGAGAACCCCGTCGGGATCAGCGTCGAAGAGGGGTTGCCGACCCTGGTTGATCCGGCGCGCCCGCTGGCGCCCGCGGGCTTCGGGCCGCTCTCGCGCTACTGGCCCGCTCGGCGCGATCTCCTCGGCGGGCTCGACCGCGGCGAGCTCGACCGGAGCATCCCTGATTTCCCCGAGGATTTCGACTGGAGCTACTTCCACTCGGCGCCTGCCGATCAGCGCCTCGACGCCCTCGTCGGCGACGAGTGGATCCTGATTGACGGCATGCACCCGATCCTCCCGCGCGTGCGGTTCGAGCTGCCTTCGGCGGCCGCCGCCGCGCGGCTCACGCTCGCGGGCAGCGCCGCTGTGCCGCTCGATCTGACGCTGGACACCGTGGTGATCGACGCCGATCTCCAGAGCTTCGATCTGGCCTTTCGCGGCACGGCTCCGCTTTCGATCGACGAGTCCGAGCTCGGCCGCGTCAGCGTCGTCGCGGGCCTCGCGCTCCCGGGGATCCCTCTTGTGTGGCCTCGCGCCGAGGTCGCCCCTTTCCCCATCGCCGCGGCGGCACCGATCCTCGGAGCGCCCTGGACCAGCCCGCCCGCCGCGCCGCGCTTCAACGCACCGCCGCTCGAGCCGCTCGTCGATCGCCCGATCGCCGCCGGGACCGACGACGAGATTGTCTCTCACGAGGTGACGATCACCAGCGACGACCTCCCGTTCGCCCTCCCGTTCGCGACACCGGAGCAGCCCCAGGTCGAGGCGCCCGTGCTCGCGGCGATCCCCGCGCGGGTCCGCCCGGCGATCCCGATCGTCAACCTCTCTCGCACCACCGCGCTGACGATTCCGTGGCAGGTGCGCCCGCCGCAGAGCTCGCTCACGCTCCTGGTCAAAGGCACCTTCGATCTGGTCGACGG
>JBDTXR010000451.1:0-7419 GCA_040006075.1 Byssovorax sp.
CGACGATGTCGGTGCCGAGCAGGTTCGGCGGCTGCCGCCGATCCGGCGCGAGCTCCAGGATCCGATCGGGGAGCAGATCGGTCAGGTCGCCGACGTAGAACTTCTCGAAGAACGGCGCGCGCCCCGCGATGCCGCCCGCGTACGCCGAGGCGCGGACCACGTGCTTCCACGGCAGTCGCCACCAGCGCTGCGCCGCGAGCTCGATCTTCGCGAAGCCGTAGTCGCTCCCGAGCGGCGCCATCCCGACCACGACCGAGGCCGACGCGAAGCCCCCGCGCGTGGTGAGGAACGGCGTGTCGCGCGTGTCGTAGACGATGGCCGCGTGGACCTGCGAGAGCACGCTGTTGCCCGGGAGGATGGCGAAATCGATCGGCTCGCGGGTGTTGCCGCGGAGGTGAGAGGCCACGGTGGGGACCGTCGCGCTGACGCGCTCGAGGTGGTAGTCGAACAAGAACCGCGACGAGAGGGTGAGGTCGTGCCCCGTGCCCAGCGTGGCGCCGAACCGCTTGTAGGCGACGACGGCGTAATCGGTGACTTCACGCTGCGAGAGCAAGGGGGACTCGAATGAGACGGAGCGGTTCCCGAAAAAGTCCTGCGCGTCGTTGTAAAGAACGCTGAGCCCCGCCGACCATCCCGTCCCCGCGAACGTCGGCGCCTCGAAGAACCCGCGGAGCGCGAGCTGCTCGGACGCGAGGCCGATGCCCGCGCCGAGGGTGATGCCGGTGCCGAGCAGGTTGGTCTCCGCGGCCTGGAGGCCGACGAACGCCGAGAGCGGCTTCGAGTGCCCCGCGGTGTCTTCATCGGCCGCGATGCCGAGCCAGAGGTTCTGCACCACGAGCGTGTTGCGCTCGGTCACCTCGATGACGAGGTACGCCGTCCCGCGCTTCGATCCCTTGCGCAGCGAGAGCTGCACGGTGGCGAAGAACCCGCTGCCGAGCAGCCGATAGCGCGTGAGCTCGATCTCCGGATCGTTGACGTCGAGGATGTCGCCCGCGCGAAAGTGGACGTAGCGCAGGAGGACGCGCCCCGCGGTGCGGGTGTTCCCGCGGAGCTCGATCCCTTCGAGGGTGTAGCGCACGCGGGTCTTCGCCGCGGACGCGTCGGTGAGCGACGGAGCCGCGGTCGGCGCGCCGTCGAGATCGGCGGCGGTCGGCGGAGGATCCTCGTCGGCGCGCGCGCTCGCGGGGAAGGCGCCGCAGCAGACGAAGGCGCAGGCGAGGGCGAGGGCGAGGCGGCGGCCGAGCACGGGGCGGGAGACTATCACTCGCGCGCGATCGACATTCGCGGGCGATGATTTTACAGTCGCGAGCATGTTCGACCCGAGCGAGCTCTGCCTGTTGCTTCGCCGCCGAGCAAACCACCATGAGCACCGCGATCCTCAGGACCTTTGCGCCGGCCGTCCGCAACCGGCTCGTCGAGGCCGTGGCGCGCGAGCTCGACGTCGTGCTCTCGGCGCAGACTCCTGACGCGCTCTCTCGCTTTGCGGCGCTCCAGAGCCCAAGCGAGCTGGAGCGTTCAGCCCTGGTCGAGCGTGTGGCCTACACCTGGTTCAACCGCCTCTCCGCGCTGCGCTTCCTCGACGCGCGGGGCTGGCATCCTTTTCGAGCGCGCGTGCTCACGACGGCGAGCGCCGCCGCGACCCGGCCAGAGCTGCTCGAGCTCGCCTGCAACGGGGCGTTGCCGGCGGAGCTTTTACCGCACCTCGACGCGACGCATATCGACGATCTGCTCGAGGGGCGCGTCCCGTCGCAGGACGCGCAGCGCGAGGTCTATCGCCTCCTCGTCCTCGCGGTCTGCCGCTTCTACCATGCCCTTCTCCCCGATCTGTTCGAGCCCCTCGACGACGCGACGGAGCTTCTCTTGCCGGGTGATCTGCTCACCGAGCGATCGGTCGCGCAGGGGTTCCGTAGCAAGATCACCGACGCGGACTGCGCCGACGTCGAGGTGCTTGGCTGGCTCCACCAGTTCTACTTCTCCGGGAAGAAAGACCAGGTGTTGGCCCGTAAAGGACCGGTGCCGACCGAGGACATCCCCGCCGCCACGCAGCTCTTCACGCCGCGCTGGATCGTGCGGTATCTGATCGAAAACTCGCTCGGGCGGCTGTGGCTGCGGAGCCACCCTGGATCGAAGCTCCGCGAGCGCATGCCGTACTACATCGAGGGTGAAGCGGAGACAGACTCTCTCCAGATCACCTCGCCCGAGGAGATCCAGCTCATCGATCCGGCGGTGGGGAGCGGGCACATGCTCGTCTACGCCTTCGACCTGCTCGCCCTCATCTATGCGGAAGAGGGGTATGCAGAGGCCGAGATCCCCGCGCTCATCCTGCGGCACAACCTTCATGGACTGGAGATCTGCCCGCGCGCCGCGCGGCTCGCCGCGCTCTCGCTGGTCTTCAAGGCCCGAGAGAGAGCGAGTCGCTTCTTCGAGAAAGGCCAGCTCGTCCGGCCGGCCATCCTCGAGCTGCGGGAGGTGCGCTTCGCGGCCGACGAGCTCCACGACTACGTTGGCGCGCTCGACCTCGGCGAGGTCTTCGACGAGCCGATGATCCGGCTCGTGCGCCAGTTCGCCGACGCAAAGACCTTTGGATCGCTCATCCAGCCTTGCCTTGATCAGGCAACAATCTCCCGCGCGCGCCGGGTGATCGAGGCCAGAGAGGTCGGCGACAGGCCCTCTCTGCGCGAGACGCATCGAAAGGTCGCCCGGGCGCTCGAGCAGGCCGAGGCGCTCACGCAGCGCTATCACGTCGCCGTCGCCAATCCGCCCTACATGGGCAAGAAGCAGATGAACGCTCGCCTCCGGAGCTGGTGCGAAGATCAGGAGCCCATGGCTGCCGACGATCTCTTCGCGATGTTCCTGGTCCGGCTCGGTCGCCTGGTGCTGCCCCGCGGGTATCAGGCGATGATCACCATGCATAGCTGGATGTTCATCTCGCAGTACGAAGATCTCCGGGGAGCCTTTCTCTCGTCGCGAACCGTCTCGAGCCTGCTCCACCTGGGGCCGCGCGCGTTCGATCGCGTCAGCGGCGAGCGGGTGCAGACAGCGGCCTTCGTCGTTGCCAATCGACCGCCCGGCGACGCCAAGGGGATCTACGCGAGGCTGGTGGAGGGTCGGAGTGAAGCCGAGAAGGAGCAGCAGTTTCACGATCCCGCTCGTCGCTATTCCGTCCGGCAAAGCGACTTCCAGAAGCTCCCGTGGAAGCCGCTCATCTACTGGATGAGCGCGCAGATGGCGGCCGCGTTCTCGGTCGGCGTGCCCCTCACCGTCCTGGCGAAGCCGCGAAAAGGCTTTGACACCGGGTCGACCTCGCGGCCGTACTTCCGCGCCTGGTGGGAGCCGGCGAACGGCGCCATCCATCGCTCCGGCGGCGATCTCGGGGCTGCCCGCTGGGTGGAGGTGAACAAGGGAGGCGAGTGTCGTCGCTGGTACGGTAACCGTGAGCACGTCGTCACGTTCGCTCGATCCGGAGAGTCGCTGTACTCGATCGAGGGCGCGAGCATCCGCAACCGGAAGAACTATTTCAAGCCCGGGCTCACCTACAGCATCGTGTCGAGCTCTCCCCTCAGCGTTCGAGAGTCGTTCCCGTCGTCGGTCTTCTACCAGAGCGGCGGCACCAGCGTCACCGAGGACCGAGAGACGCAGCTCGCGTTGCTGGGTCTCCTCAACACCGATCTGGCGAATCGGCTGGTCTCGGCGATATGCCCCACCACGAACTCGACGGTGGACGACGTGGCGAAATTCCCGGTCATCGTGCCGGAGGGGTGGTCCACCGCGGGGCGGCCGCTGGTGGAAGCCTGCTGCGACCTCGCCAGGAAAGACTGGGACAGCTTCGAGACCTCGTGGGACTTTCAGGAGCTGCCCTTGCTGCGTCATGGCCTGAAGGGCGCGACCCTCGAAGCGAGCTGGAGCGCCTGGGCGGCCCGCTGCGCCGCCGCGATTGGCCGCATGGCCGAGCTGGAGACCGAGAACAACCGCGTTTTCCTGCATGCCTATGGCCTGCAAAACGAGCTCGATCCACGCGTCCCCGAGGCGCACGTCACCCTCGCCCGCGCCGATGTCCGCCGCGACATGGCCGCTTTTCTCTCTTACGCTGTGGGCTGCATGATGGGCCGCTACTCGCTCGACCGGCCCGGTCTGGTCCTCGCGAACGCCGGGGGCACCGTGCGTGAGTACCTCGAAGAGGTGCGGGTCGCGCCGGCGAATCTCCAGTTTTCTCCTGCTGAAGACGGGATAGTCCCCCTGCTCGACGGCGAGTGGCACGATGACGACCTCGTGGCTCGCGCCCGCGAATTCCTGGTTGCCACCTTCGGCAAAGACACCTTGCGCGAGAACTTGCGCTTTCTCGAAGCGGCGCTCGGCAAGGATCTGAGAAAATATTTCCTGACCGACTTCTACAAGGACCACCTGCAAACCTACAAGAAGCGGCCCATTTACTGGCTCGTGCAGAGTCCGCGCAAGGCGTTCAGCGCGCTCGTTTACGTGCATCGCTACACGCCCGACACCCTGAAGCGGGTGCTCGACCGCTACTTGCGCCCGTTTCTGACCAGGGCTCGCAGGCGCTCACGCCACCTGGCCCAGGCGCCAACGAAATCCCTGGTCGAGTGCGAAGAGTGGCAGCACGCGACGATCCGGCCCCTCGCCCGGCGGCGCGTCGCGCTCGACCTCGACGACGGCGTCCGGGTCAACTACCTGAAGCTCGGCCAGGCTCTGGCGCCCATTCCCGGTCTCGCCGCAGCGGGGGAGTGAGCGCGCGAGGCGGCCCGCGCGATCAGCCAAAGAGGCTCTTCCAGAACCCCTTCGAGCGCTAGCATCTCCGCCGCATGACGCCGCCGCCTCGTCGCCTCCGCGATCACCTCGAGAGCCGGCCCCTCCGGGCCGAGGTGCTCGCCGTCTCGTGGGAGGTGTTCTCCGCGATCCTCTTCATCTCCGCGGTCGTCCCCGCCGCGTTCGGTACGCCGTGGCCTGCGCTGATCCTGGCTGTTTCGCTGGCGATCTCGGTCGCCGCGGCGCCGTCGCTCCAGGCCCGCGGGGCGCGCGGGTACGCGATCGCCGGGGCTACGCGCGTGCTCTCCTGGTGCGTGGCGGTCGGCCCGCTCGCGTGGGCGTCGGGGCCGCGGGTGATCGTCGCGGGCCTCGCCTTCGGCCTGATGGCGGGCGCGCTGAGGCGGGCGATCTACCGGCGCCTCCTCTCGCCGCCCGACGCCGAGCTCGACGACGAAGAGCTGCGCAAGGCCCTGCGCGAGCGGCTCGGCGAGGCGGCGATGATGGCCGGGATCCTCGGCGGCCACGTGATGCTGCTCTTCAGCGTCGCGTTCCTCCGCACCAAGAGCCAGGTGATCTTCCAGGCCTGGTTCGAGTTCGTTCCGGCCCTCGCGCTCCTCGGCACGGTGGGCTTCACGCTCGCGGTTCGGCCGCTGACGCGGGCGATCCTCGCGGCGCTGCAGGCCGGGCCGAAGGGCGACGCGACGGTGCTGCGGCGCGGCCTTTCGCAGGCCGAGTCGCTCCCGACGCTGCTCGCGTACCTGAACTTCGTGGTGTGGTGGGGATGCACCGCGATCGGGATCCTGCGGATGCGCCCGGGCCCGGCGTCGTGGCAGGCCGGCGACGCCGTCATGCAGCTCGCGTTCGGCTCGCTCTTCGCGTGCGGCGTGGTGTTCTACCAGCGCGCGTGGCACCGCGAGACGGTCGCGCCCGCGGTGGAGCGGCTGCGCGCGTGGACCGGGGCCGCGGAGGCCGTCGAGCCGATCTCGCTGATGCGGCGCATGCTCCGCGACTTCGGCCTGCCCTTGCTCTTCACGGCGGCGCTGTCGCTGCTCGCGTCGATCGGGCTCTACCGCGCGCTCGGTACCGCGCTCACCGTGACCGAGGACGTCAACGCCGTCGGCGCGCTCTTCGCGTCGTTCGCGATGCTGGTCATCGCCGTCGGCGGCGTCGTCGCCCGCGCCGCGCGCGATCTCTCGCGGCCGATGATCCAGCTCGCGCAGGCCGCCGATCGCGTGGCCCACGGGAGCCTCGACGCCGCCGTCCCGCGCGTCGTCGGGCCGGTGGAGATCGTCGGCCTCGGCGAGAGCATCGAGCGCATGCGGCAAGGCTTGCGGCGCACCATCGACGAGCTGTCGAAGGAGCGCGCGGGGCTCGAGGTCCACGTCGAGACGCGCACGAAAGAGCTGCGCCGTGCCCTCGCCGATCTCAAGCAAGCGCAGGCCGCGCTGATCCAGGGCGAGCGCATGGCCTCGATCGGCGAGCTCGTGGCCGGCGTGGCGCACGAGATCAACAACCCGCTCAACGCCATCGCCGGCGCCTCGGTGCCGCTCGAGGATCTCGCCGCGAGCCTGCGCGCGATGATCGGCGCCTACCGCGACGCCGAGGCCGATTTACCGCGCGAGAAGCAGCTCGCGCTCGCCGCGCTCCGGGCCCGGCTCGACGTCGAGGCCTCGCTCGACGATCTCGCGGGCATCGCCTCGGTGATCCGCCGGGCGACCGAGCGCAGCGTGCGGATCGTGCAGAACCTCCGCAACTTCTCGCGGGTCTCGGGCGAGGCGGTCCCGGCCGATCTCCACGCGGGCCTCGAAGAGACGCTGCTGCTGCTCGGACCTCGGGTCCGCCACGGCAACGTCGAGATCGTGCGCGAGTTCGGGGAGCTCCCGCCGGTGGTGTGCCGCTCCGAAGAGCTGAACCAGATCTTCATGAACCTGCTGGTGAACGCGCTCCAGGCGCTGGAGCAGGGCGCGGTGGCGCACCCCCGGATCGTCGTCGAGACCCGCGTCGACGGCGACTCCGCGCTGGTGACCATCGCCGATAACGGCCCCGGCGTTCCGGATCCGCTCAAGCAGCGGGTCTTCGATCCGTTCTTCACCACCAAACCCCGGGGGCATGGGACTGGCCTCGGGCTTTCAATTTCGACCGACATCGCGCGCCGCCACGGCGGAAGTCTCCACCTGGAGCGCTCGGACGACGGGGGCGCGCGTTTCACTTGCAGAATTCCCCTTGCGAGCAGGCCTACCTCGCGCGCGCCGTCGTCCCCGGAAGGCGGAGCCTCGTGATTCCACGCGGCGAGACGTCGACCGCGAACGCCGTCGGCTGGTAGGATGGCCGGATGTAGTGCGGGGGCCGAGGAGATCACGAGGATCATGGAGCAGCGCGCGAGTCAGCGTTCAGTGCCGAGCCAGAAGGCCGTCGACCCGATGATCGGGAAGGTCGTCGCCGGTCGTTATCGCCTCGAAGCTCGCCTCGGAGAGGGCGGGATGGGCATCGTTTACCGGGCCCGACACGTCCTCATCGATCGAGTCGTCGCCCTCAAGCTCATCCGCCCCGACCTCCGCGGCGAGACGCATTTGCGAGCCTGGATGCTGCGCGAGGCGCGCGCGGCGAACCGCGTCGATCACGCGCACATCATCGACATCCACGACATCGGCGAGACCG
>JBDTXR010000452.1:0-7397 GCA_040006075.1 Byssovorax sp.
GCCGAACATCGCGGACGATCGCAACGCGCGACGCGGAGGGCCATGAGGAGTCCGCTGACGGCTGCCGTGGCCGGCGTGGAGATCAACCCCTCCGGGTTCTGCCTCTTCCACGTCGGGCATGTGCGCGCCTATCGGCTTCGCGGTGGTGGGTTGGACCGGCTCACCCGCGATCATACGGTGCGCAATCGCTGGCTCGACGAAGGCGCCTCGCCCGAGGTCGCCGCGCGCGCGCCCAGCGCCGACCAGCTCGCGCGAGCCTTGGGCTTTCGCGAGCGCGTGGACGTCACCGCCTGTCTCGAGGACGCCCGACCCGGCGACGTGGTTGCGCTGGTCACCAACTGCATCTACGACGTGGTGTCCGATCCTCAGATGGCGCTTCTCCTCGCGGGGGAGGTCCGTTGGCGGCGACCGCGGATCGCCTGATCACGGGCGCTCAAGCGCACGACGCGCCCGGCGACGTGGGCTGCCTCCTTCTGCGTTGGAGGGCGGCCGACGCTGTGGGCATCGCCGGATGAGCAGGACCGCGATGACGCAGAGGTCATTCCCGAGGAGTGCATTCTTGTCCGGGCCCTCGGTTTGCGCGTGAGCACGGAGGTGTGTAGCACATGTCGAGGTGGCACGCCTCGAAGCCATCTGGAGGAGCGCGCCGCGAATCCGCCGAGCTCGCGGATTTCATCATGCACGACGGCTTGGCACGCGCTCTTCAAGCGCGCGCCGCCCCCGCAGTCGCGGCCGAGCCGGCCGCAATTTGCCGGATCCGTCGCCAAGTTCGCGCCCTCCGTGGGGGAACCGGTGAGAGCGACGAGGAGGCCGCCCGAGAGGAGCAATTGCATCATGGCCTCAATCTCCTCGTGGGCCGTTCGGGTGAGAGCCCAAGTGGGCTACTTCGAGTCTGGAAGAGCGAGTGTCAAGGAGCGAGCGAGTGCCATCGCGCGAGCGAATTTCTGAGGAACGTGCGGTTCAATCAACCCTCGCTGGAGCCGCCACTCGGCCCCAGCGCCAGACGACACAACCGAAGGGACTCCGTCAAACGCGAGGCGATCGGACCGAATCGCTCGGACTCCTTCTTGACGAACGGGGAGATCATTTCGAGGGCCTCCTGGAGAGCGATGAGCCCCTCCTGGGGGCGATCGAGTCGCTGGAGCACCAAGCTGTAATCGCGGAGCGACGTAGCGAGATTGAGCGCGGACTCTCCCGGCCATCTCCTCGCCAGCGCGCGGGAGCGACTGATGCTCTCCTGTGTGGTCGGTAATGCTTCGTGCCACCGCTCCAGCGCGATCAAGGCGGAATTGAGGTCCTGGAGGGTGCCAACCAGTTGTCGCTCGATCGCCTCGGGGCGCTGCTCGAACAATGGGCGCATGAGATCGAGCGCAGCCTCGATCGAGCGCACCGCGTCGGCGTGCTCGCCGATCGTACTCTGCACGTTGCCAAGGGTGTTCAAGCTCAGGGCGAGCTCGGACTGGAACGTGCCAGGATACGCCTCCACGTGCGCCGTATAGTTGGCTACCGCCGCGCGGGCGGGCTCGAGTGAGCCCTGCACATCTCCGGTGAGCCTCCGCGCCTTGGCGACGCTGGTGAGGCTCAATCCCAGCGCCGGGCGGAAAGCTCCCGGCTCGGCCGCGTCGAGAGCGGCGTAGTGCGCCATCGCCTCTTCCGCCGAGGCGAGCGCGCCGTGATGATCGCCGACGGCGCTCCGCATGTGAGACAGGTTGTTCAGGCTCAACGCGAGCGCGGCGCGATGAATGCTGGGGTGTTCCTTGTTAGCCGCTCGATAGCACTCGACGGACTCGGTGGCGGCCGCCGTCGCGAGCTCCCACCGCCCGAACGTATAGTGAACGTGACCCAGGTTGGTGAGGCACATCCCGAGCTCGGCCAGCGCCACGCTCGGTCGCTCCCGGGCGAGCCGACGGTAGATGATTACTGCCTCCTCGATCGGCTCGCAAGCGGCCTCGTCCCGTCCGAGCGCGCGCTCCATCTGACCGAGGTTGTTGAGACTCAACGCGAGATTCTGAAGAAACACGTCCGGGCGCGCGCCCGCCAGCCGACGGAGGTTCGCTATCGCTTCTCTCGTACTCTCTCTCGCCTCTTCCGACCGTCCGAGCGCCAGCAGCATCTTCCCCAGATTGATCAGACCCTGGACCAGATCCGGAAGGAAGGCGTCCGGCTGAATCACGACGAGAGCCCGTCGCAACGTCACCGCCTCCCGGGTCGAGGAGAGCGCGGCCTCCTGCTCGCCCAGCTCGCTCTGAGCCTTGCCCAGGTTACTCAACAGCTGGGCGAGGACGGGCCTGAGATCGCGCTCGCTCGCCTGCGCCGAGAGAGCACGGTAGATATCCGAGGCCTCTTTCATTGAGTCCAGAGCCGCCCAGAGCTGCCCCAGCTCACCTTGCGCGAGGGCGAGGTTGTTGAGGCCCGCCGCCAGCTCTTCCTGGTGCTCCTCGGGCCGGGCCGCGACGAGCCCGCGATAGATCTCCACCGCCTCCTTTGCTGAACGCAACGCCGCGTCGTGGGCTCCAGCGTGGATCTGCGTTCCAACCCTGTTCCTCAGCGTCAACGCGAGCCGCTGACGATGCTCGGGATGGGTCTTCGACAGGTCCCGGAACAATCGCTCGGCTTTTTGCATCGACGCGGACGCCTCTCGATGACGGCCGAGCGCCTGCTGGCGGACGCCGAGATCGTTCAACATCTGTGCGCGGGTGGCGCGGCTCCACGGATCCTTGGCTCCGCTGAGCGCGTTCACCTTGGTCGACAACACCCATGCCGCCACCTCGCGGAGAGACACCGTCACGTCCGGGATCCCCGCCTCTTCGAGGCGAAACGCGAGCGGGAGGTCACCTCGCAACTCGAGAGCGAGCGCAAGCTGCAATCCCAGGGCCGAGTGCGCCGTGAGCTCGCCGACCGATTTTGCTGCTTCGAGGGCGGCCACTGCGCGACCGCCGACGTTGACCGCGATCACGTCGCCGATCCATTGGCGCGCTTCGTCGGCGTGTTCGATGGAGAGGCGCCCCAGCACCTCGAGCCCCACGCGAACCGCGCGCTCGTCCGCGCCCGCGAAGACGCGATCGAGCACGTCTCTGGCGCCATCCCCTTCACCCAGCAAGGCGCGTCGAACCATGGCCTCCCCCAGGAGATCTGGCTCCAGCGCACCGATGAACGCCAATCGTCCGGAGCTCAGGCACCGACCGGAGTAGAGATCGTGGAGGAGCAGGAGGACGACCTCGTCGGTTTGCCCGTCAAGGCGGTGCAAGAGAGCTGCTGCCTGATCGCGGCCGGCGACGCCACCGAGGAGCGTCAAAGCCATGATCGAACGGCGGATCCGCGCGCGAAGCAGCCGCCTCTCGCGATCGTTCAGCGACCTCAGCGCGGCTTGCTCGAACCAGAATCGCTCTTCGTGATCGAGCACGCCGGCGAGGAGCTCATTCGCGGCGACCGAGACGCCGTCGAGCCACGCCAGCGCGGCCATGTGCAGGTAGAGAACACGACCGTAAAGCGGATCATCGAGCGGTGGCGGCGGCGTGGTCGGTGCCGGCCGCTCCCACGCGACCGCGAGACGCGCCACCGCTTCTCGGAACAAGTCAGTCCGCCCCGGGCCAAGCTCAGAGAATGGCACGAGCTCGACCGGCGCGTCGTCGCTCACCAGCTCGCGCACTGGGGCGTCCGCGAAGCATAAATCCGACCACCAATCGCCGATCGCCCGCGCGAGAAGCACGATCCGGAGCGGCGCTCTGCGCCCGCTCCGCCATCGCGCCGCCGCTTCCAGGAGCGCGCCGAGCCTGGGCCGGCTCTCGGCGTAGTCGACCACGACCAACGTGGGACGCGGAGACGCGAGGAGAGCCTCGAAGCGGTCGGGATCCATCTGCTTGAAGAGAAAACCGGCGGTCCATCCCTGCTCGCGCAGGCGCTCGCACCATTCGATGAAGAGGCGGGTTTTGCCGGTGCCTCCCGCGCCGTGGAAAAGGCGCACGCGCACCCGTTTGTCGACGTCGCACCACGCTCGCAGACCATGGAGGAGATCGGTGCGCCCGTGCTCGAAGAAGGGAATGTAGCGATATCGCGCGTCGAGCAGCGCAGCCGGGCTCGGGTTCGATCGAGGCTTCGCGGTGCCTGAATCGAGGATGTCGTCGAACGCGCTCACACCCGTTCGCAAGGCCACGCGTAGGGCGTCGAGCCTTCCAGTAGACTCCGCCCAGACGATCAGCTCGAACACGACGTTCTGAAGAGTCCCCGGAGAGGTGATGGCTTCGAGGTTCTGGTCCAGCGCGTAGCTGACCACCCGGGTGAGCTCGCTGCGTGTCGGGAAAGCGCCGAGGATCGCGTCCGCTAGCTCCTTCAGCGCTTCTCCGCTCAGCTCGCTGTTCCGCACCATTTTTCCCGATGATAGCCGACTTCACCCTTCGATAAAATGATTTGCAGCCGCGATCCACGCCGGCCCCAGCGGACGATGCGGACGATCGCGCCGACGAAGACGCGGGGCTCGGGCTCCAGAGCGGCGTGCGGGCTCATCACCGCCGAAGGCCGCCCGCTTGGTGACGGGCGGCCGATAGTCAAGGCGTCAACGTGTTAGCTCTCGCAATTGCAATCGCCCTCCTGAAATTCATCCATCGTGAAGTCGGTCCCGAAATCCGCGTTCACCCGATCGAGCATGTGCTGGCAGGCAAACTCAATCCCGATGGGATCCGCGTCCCATGAGCCATCGGAGAACGTCACGTACTGCACGAGCTGGCCGTCTTGCACATCGGCCCAGAAGCCAAACTGGTCGTAAGCGCGTGCTGTGGGGGACGGCGGCACCTCCAGCGCGGCAGAGAGCTGCTTCACCGTCGTGAAGAGGCTCTCGATGGTGCCCTCGGCACGAGGCACCCCGTCAACGGCCACAGAATATTCGTTCCCGTCACCCGAGACGAGAGCGACGGTGGTGCCATTCGCTTGCCATTCCACCGTCCCGTTGCCGCTCGCGGCGAGGAAGAGAGCGAGCACTCGCACGTAGTGTTTGTTGAGATCCTCGACGGTGACGCGGCCGAGCGTGGCGAGGTCGGCGAGCTTGGCAATCGTTTGAACGGGGAACACTCTGCGCACGGCGGAGAGCATCTTGACGGTCTCGAAGAGGGTCTCGATGGTTCCCGTGGGGAGACGCACCTCACCGACGGACACGAAGCATTCGTTACCGCCACAGGCGACGAGAACGACGGGGGTGCCATTCGCTTGCCATTCCACCTTGCCGTTGCTGCTCGCGGCGAGGAAGAGCGCGAGGACGCGCACGTGGTGCTGGTTGAGATCCTCGGCGGTGGTGCTGGCGAGGGTGACGAGGTCAGCGAGGTTGGCGATCGTTTTCATGGTTCCGGGCTCCTTTGTAATCTGTATTACTTTAACTCTAGAAATCTACATTCGGGACATATCTGTCAAGTGCCGTCTGAGCGAAATCGACCGAGCCTCGGTCGCCGCGCCCTTCGACCCCGCGGCGCCACAGGTAGGACCCGCCACGAGGGCGCGGCGCACCGCTGAAGCGGCTCTGAGATCGCCACGCGCGACGTGGGACTCCTCCGAGATGGCCTCGTCCTTCGCCGAGGACCACGCTACCATCCTCGCCGGCATCGGCGCCCACGAGCACCGCTTGGTCGACGCTCTCCCCTGACCCAGGCTTCGACGTCGCCCCCCTTCGAGTGATCGCTCGCGGCGCCGCTGGAATGACGCGCGCGCACGGACGCCATTCGCTTCGGATCGGCCAGCGTCCGCTCTGATCACGCGGGAGGGGCATCCTCGATTCGGCGGCGCAATGCCCACCCGCGAGCCCGATCGGCCGACACCGCCTACGCGCTCCGTGGCACGTCACCGGCGACGAGGTCGCCCGGCGTGCCTCCTTCGCTCCCGCATCCCTCTCGGCGCTCCGGAAGATCGACTGGAACCGGCGCCTTGAATCCGGGAGCGGTCTACCTGAATCAGGGAGTCAGCTCCCGACGCCTTCGCGCCGGCCCCTCGTTTATCCACGAAATCATGGGATCTATCGTGCTGAGCAAGGATGGCCTTCTCCTTGCGTAGGAGGTTTCCCGAACGGTGAGGCGCTCGCGCCTGCATGCCGGAGGAACGACCCATGTGCAACGACGTGCGCGATAACGGCCCCCTTCCCAAAGAACTCGCGGTGGAGATGTTCCCCGTGGTCCGACGTATCGCCTACCGCCTTGCCAAACGTCTCCCGTCGCACGTTTGCATTGATGATCTGATCAGCGCCGGTACAGTCGGGTTGGTCACGGCCTATCGCCGCTTCGATCCCGCACTGGGCGACGACTTTCGCGCGTACGCGGAGCTTCGAATCCGCGGCGCCATGATCGATGAGCTCCGCGCCGCCGATCCCCTCACGCGGGAGCTCCGCGCACACGCCAACCGTACCCGTGTGGCGAAACTCAGGCTGGAGAGCGCTCTCGGCCGCGCCGCAAATGACACCGAGACCGCTGACGAGCTGGGCCTCTCGCTCGCGTCGTACCAGGCCTTTTCGGCGCGAGCCGCCGTCGGTCCGACAGTGAGCCTCGACGCGCCGACGACCGACGGGATGATGCTCGAAGTCACCGATCTCGCGGAGACGCCCGCCGATGAACGCCTGGTCCGCGAGCAGTCAATGAAGACCGTCCGTGGGGCTATCGAGGCGCTGCCGCCGCGCCTCCGTCAGGTGATCGAGTTCTACTATGGTGACGAGCGGACTCTCCGTGACATTGGGATAATTCTCGGCGTGACCGAGTCGCGGGTCTGCCAGATGCAAAGCGAAGCTGTCCAGAAGATGCGCGCCCACGTCACTCTCACCGAGCCGATCGAGGCGAGGCCGAGCATGCGCCGCGCGCCGCGTCTGCCCCGCCACGCGGCGCAGCAGAGGCTCCGCGTCGCGGCCTGAGAGCTGGTTTCGATCCGGTGCCCTGCGAAGCGCTGACCAGCCGCGACGTGACGGCGAAGGAGTGCCTGTTGCACACGTTCGCCTACCGGTGTCGGTCCGGTAGCGGCTCCTGGACGGGTAGTGTCGTTCCCTCTACTCCGACCAGTCGGGGCCCAGGGGAGCGGCAGTCGCACGAGCCGCCGGTGAACCTGCGCCCACGTGTGTCCGGTGAGCAGATCCATGACCATCCAGATCAAGCCATCTTTGCGGACTCCGATCGCGTGAACGCGAACGACGTTGGGGTGGCGAAGATCCCTGAGGGTCATCGCTTCCCGGCGCGTACGCTCGATGGTCTTGAGATTGCGCACGTGCTCGAGCCGGAGGCATTTGAGCGCGAAGTGCTCGCCGCTATCGACTCGAACAACCTCGTAGACTTCGCCCATTCCGCCGCGGCCCAGGAAGCGAACGATCTTGTAGCTCGCGCCGTCGGCGTCGTCATGGATCTCGCCATCGAGGCTGAACGCTCGCTCGGCCCAACTAC
>JBDTXR010000453.1:0-7361 GCA_040006075.1 Byssovorax sp.
CGCCGCCGCCGCGGAGCTGATCTTCGTAGAGGGAGACCAGGTGATCCCACTGCTCCGACGCCGAGTACGCCTCGGCCAGGTAGCTCAGCGCGTCGGGCTGACCGGGCACGAGGTCGAGCACCTGCTGGTACGCGTCCATCGCCAGCGCCGGGTCGTTGAGCTTCTTCGAAGCGGTGCGGCCGAGGCGCAGGCCGGCGGCGAGCCGGTCCTCCTTCGCGGTCGCGTCGTTGCGGAGCAGCGTCTGCACGCGGGCCACGCCCGCCCAGTCTTCGCCGCGCGCGTAGGCCAGCTCGGCGAGCACGGCCGCGCGGCGGTTCTTCGGGTCGAGCGCCAGCGCCTTCTCGGCGTGCTCGATCACCTGCGCGCGGGCCTCGACGCCGCCGTAGCGGTAGCCCACGTCGGCCGCGCTCGCGTAGAGCGACGAGCGGAACGCGGCCTCGCCGGCCTCGCCTTCGGCGGTGTACCGCGCGACGAGATCGCGCCACTTTTCCCGCTTGGCGGCGTCATTCTCGATCGCCTCTTCCGCGGTCGGATCGCCGGGCCGGAGCGTCATCAGCCGCCGGTACGCGGCGATCGACTTCTCCGCGTCGATGAGCTCCTCCTGGTAGACCCGCGCCAGCTCGGCCTGCATCGGCGCTTCCACCGGCGAGCCGCTGACGAACTGGATCTCGAGCTCGAGCAGCCGCGCGACCGCGCCCCACTCGCGCCGCTGCTCGTGGCGTCCGCGCGCGGAGCCGAGCAAGCGCTCGATGTCCGCGCCCGACACGTCCGACGCTGGGGCCGTCACGACCTCGGTGACGACGTCGCTCAGCTCGCTGTAAGCGGCTTCGTTTTCCGGATCATCTTGCAGCCGCCCGAGGGCAACCCGAATTGTCTCGACGCTCATCAATTACCCCGGTCACCGGCACGATTCCCCGGGCGCGTCGCCCTCGGCTCGACTCGCGCGGCGAATCGACCTCGGATGCTTTACGGCGCGCCACGTCTCCTGTGAGGGAGCCACGGATGTCGTACGGATTGCTTTACTTCGCTCGCTTGGGCCCCGTTCGAGCTACTGCGCGGCCTCGAAATCCCGACGGGTCGCGCGAATGTACGCGCCTCGCCGACAGTGTTTCAAGGCTGGCGACGCGCCGAGCAATCCCGCGCCGCATCCGGGCCGTGTTCAGCGCCCAAACCAGGGTGGGACACCGGCGCCACGAACGCAGCCCTTGCGCGGGATCAGGTGACCTTCCCGACCTCGGGCGCCTCACGAGGGCGTTCTCCGCGCCCTTCGCTTCGAGTATCAACGCGGGATGACCAGCGCGAAAAGTCAGCGTTTCGGGGTGATCGGTGCGGGACAGATGGGCCGAGGCATCGCCCAGGTCGCGGCCGCGACCGGATTTTCTGTCGTCCTCTGCGACGCGACGCAGGCCCTCGCCGAGTCCGGCAAAGCGGTGATCGGCGCCTCGCTGGCGAAGCTGGTGGACAAAGGAAAAATGTCGGCCGACGACCGCGCCGCGCTCCTCGGTCGGATCAGCGCGAGCGACGGCCTCGCCGGCCTCGCCGAGGTCGACCTCGCGGTCGAGGCCGCGACCGAGAACGTGGAGATCAAGCTCGGCCTCTTCCGCGAGGCCGATCGGCTGATGCCGAAGCAAGCGATCCTCGCCTCGAACACCTCGTCGATCTCGATCACCCGCCTCGCCGGCGCCACCTCGCGCCCCGCGCAGGTGATCGGCATGCACTTCATGAACCCCGTTCCGATCATGAAGCTGGTGGAGATCGTCCGCGGCCTCCAGACCTCCGACGCCACCTACGACGCGGTGAAAGACCTCTCGATCGCCCTCGGCAAGACGGTGATCACCTCGAAGGACGCGCCCGGGTTCCTCGTCAACCGGATGCTGATCCCGTTCCTCAACGAGGCCTGCTTCGCGCTCGAGCAAGGCCTCGGCACGCCGGAAGACATCGACGCCGGCGCGCGCCTCGGGCTAAACCACCCGATGGGCCCGCTCGAGCTCGCCGATCTCATCGGCCTCGACACCACGCTCTTCATCGCCGAGGTCCTCCACCGCGAGTTCGGCGATTCGAAGTACCGCCCCGCGACGATCTTGAAGAACCTGGTCTCCGCCGGCTGGTACGGGAAAAAGAGCGGCCGCGGCTTCTACGTCTACGACGACAAGGGCCAGAAGACGGGCCGCTCCCTGTAGGCAGTCCGCCAACCGTCCTTGACCTCCGCGTCGCACCCGGCGGAGCATGGTGATTCGTAGATGAAGTCGGGCGAGGTCATTCAGGGCAAGTACCGGCTCGACAAGAGGCTCGGCATCGGCGGCATGGGCGAGGTGTGGCGCGCGACGCACACCGGGACGGGCCGCGATTTCGCGGTGAAATTCATGCACGCCCACGTCGCCACCTCGTCGGTGGCGCGCGATCGCTTCGCGCGGGAGGCGCGGGCCTCGGCGCAGATCAACCACCCGAGCATCATCGACATCTTCGACGTCGGCGAGCACGACGAGAGCCTCTACCTGGTGATGGAGCTGCTCACGGGCATGCTCCTCGTCGACGCCCTCGCCGGCGAGCCGCGGCTCACCATCCGCGATTTTCTCGCGGTGATGCACGACGTCGCCGAGGCGCTCGGCGCCGCGCACGCCGCGGGGATCGTTCACCGCGACATCAAGCCCGAGAACATCTTCCTCCACCTCGATCGCATCTCGGGGATCTCGCTCCCGAAGGTCCTCGACTTCGGCATCGGCAAGTTCGCGGACGGCGGCGGGGTCAACGCCACCGACACCGGCGCGACCCTCGGCTCGCCCCGCTACATGAGCCCCGAGCAGTCGCGCTCGGCCACCAACGTCGACGGCCGCGCCGACATCTGGTCGTGCGGCGTCATCCTCTTCGAGGCCCTCACCGGCACCTTCCCGCACGACGGCGACAGCTTCAGCAGCCTGATCATCTCCATCTGCACCAGCCCGCCCGAGTCCATCGACGCGCTGGCGCCGACGCTGCCGGAGTCGGTGCGATCGATCGTCCGCGACTGCCTCCAGCCCATCGACACCCGCATCGCTAGCGCGGCCGACCTCGCGGCCCGCCTCACCATCGCGATCGAGGATCCGGCCATCGCCGGGGTCCTCCTCGCGCGTCAGCTCCACGGCGACGGGCCGGCGTCGAACACCGAGGGGATGCGCTTCCGCGAGATCGCCCCGGGCCCGCTCTCCATGGCGATGCCGAGCCGCGCGGTGACCAGCGCGCCGGTCTCGTCGAATCGCCTCTCGGGGCCGGCGATCATCATGCCCGCGTCGCTCACCGGGCCCGCGCTCAAGCCCGGCGCCGCGCCCTTCAAGGCCGTCGCGCGCACCATGCCGATCACCGCCGAGGATCGCGCCCGGCTCAGCGCGTACATGGACTCGGCCAACAAGGCCGGCGGCGCGGGCTTCGTCCCCACGGCCCACACCGCCAAGGTCGATCCGGCGATCCTCGCCGAGGCCGCGCGGGTGCTGGAGGCCAAGCGCGCCCGCGCCGCCGCGGCCTCCTCGCTGGCGCTGCCGCCATCGTTGCAGCCGCAATCATCGCAGCCCCAACCGTTGCAGCCGCAATCGTTGCAGCCGCAATCATCGCAGCCGCAGCCCTCGCCGCCGGAGCCGCTCACGCCGGTCCCGGGCACGCCGAAGCCGCCGCCGATCGCCCCGCAGCCCACGCTCCGCTCGCAGGTCGATCCGCCGGCCGACCCCGCGAGCGCGCCGGTCCCCGAGCTGGCCAGGGTCCCCGATCTCGAGCCCGCGCCCATCGCCGCCGTCGCCGACGAGCCGGCGGTGATCGCCCCGCCGCCTCCGCCGTCGCGCGCGCTCCCGATCGTCGCGGCCGTCCTCGCGCTGGCGCTCGGCGGCGTCCTCGCCGCGCTCGTCGCCACCATGCGCGCGCCCGCGCCCGTCGCGCCGCCGGTCCCCTCGGCGACGGTCGCGCCCGCCGTCTCCATGACGCCCGAGCCCATGCCCTCGGCCGCCGCGCCCGAGCCGGTCCTCTCGGCCGCGCCCACGGCCTCGGCCTCCGTCGCGCCCGCTGCTTCCGCTGCGCCCTCGGCCTCGTCGCCCACCGGTCACGCGGCGCCGTGGCCCTCGTCGCATTACCGCGCGCTCTCGTCCGGCAGCTCGGCGCCCGGCGCGCCCCCCGCGCCCTGATCCGAACCCGCTTCCCGTCGCGCTTGGGCCTTGCTAACCCGGGCCCATGACCACCTTCGAGCTCCTCACGGTCGAGCGCACCGGGCCTGTCGCCGTCGTCACGATCCAGCGCCCCGACAAGCTCAACGCCCTCAACGAAAAGGTGGTCGCCGAGCTCACCGCGGCCTTCCAGGGCCTCATCGCCGCCACGGGCGACGACGCCGTGCGCGCGGCGATCCTCACCGGCGCGGGCAAGGCCTTCGTCGCCGGCGCCGACATCGCCGAGATGTCCACGCTCACCACGCTCGAAGCCAGGCGCTTCGCCGACGCCGGCCACGCCCTCGGCGCGCTGATCGAGTCGGCCCCGTTCCCGGTCATCGCCGCGGTCAACGGCTTCGCCCTCGGCGGCGGGTGCGAGCTCGCCCTCGCCTGCGACTTCATCCTCGCCGCCGACAACGCCAAGCTCGGCCAGCCCGAGGTCAACCTCGGGATCATCCCCGGCTTCGGCGGCACCCAGCGCCTCGTCCGCCGCGTCGGCGTCGCCCGCGCCCGCGAGCTCATCTACACCGGCGACATGATCAACGCCGAGCAAGCCCTGGCGATTGGCCTCGTCAACACCGTGGTACCGGGCGCCGAGCTGCTCTTGCGCGCGCGGGACGTGGCCTTGAAGATCGCCTCGCGCGGCCCGGTCGCCGTCGCCGCCGCCAAGCGCGTCATCCTCCGCGGCGAGTCCCTCGACCTCGTCTCCGCCTGCGAGCTCGAGGTCCAGGCCTTCTCTGCGCTGTTTGGCAGCGAGGATCAGAAGATTGGAATGAAGGCCTTTATCGAGAAGGGCAAAGCCGCCTTCGTCGGCAAGTAGCCTCCCTGCGCCCGCGCAACGCTACCCCGAGTGGACGAGGTAGGCCGTCTTCGTCCGTCAGGGCCCTTCATTCCTGGCACTTCCCGCTCGCGTTGCAGGTCTGCCCAGGAGCGCAGCCATAGACCGGGACGCTCGGCGCGCAGTCCGGATCCGGCGCGCCGCACCCACAATCGCAGTACGCGTCGGGATTCTTGCCCTCGTCGTAATAGGCCGGATCGCAGGTCCACGCTGCGGGCGCGCCCTCGTCGGCGCAGGTCGCGCTGCACCCGTCCTTTCCCTGCGTGTTGCCGTCGTCGCACTGCTCGACGCCTGCTTGAACGAGGCCGTCCCCGCATCGCGCGAGCTTGCAGCTCGGCAGGCAGCCATCGGTCGGATCGTCGTTCCCGTCGTCGCACTGCTCGCCCGCATCGACGACGCCGTCGCCGCAGCCATAGGGCGGCGCGAGGTGATCGTAGTGGGCGCAGCCGCGCAGGGTCACGGATTTCGTGCCGAGCAACGCGATGATCTCCCACGCCACCGTCGCTCGCGCGATCTCGACGCCCTGCGAAAGCGGCGCGCTCGAATCGAGGTAGGCAAGCTCGACGATGCGCGCGCGCCCTTTCGCTCCGGAGGGCTCGCCGCTGCCGTCCATGTCCACGGAGATACCGTACTGGGTGCTCGATCCAGCCGAGGAGGTGACCGGGTATATTCCCAAGGCGAGCCCGGGACCGGAGAGCTCGACATCGCCGAACGTATTCTTGCCGTTGAGCATGACATCGAGGGCGCCGACGCTGCCGCCGACAGAGCTGTTGAGGTGAGCATGGCCCGAGCCTTTGCCGAGCACGTGGGTCCCGTGCACCTTGCCGATCGTGCTGAGCCCGATCCCCGTGATGAAGTCAGCGTCGATGATGTTGCCCCCGCCGAGGCACGCGGTGCCGGGGAGATCCTCGGTCGGCGCGACGAGCTCGACCGCGACCTCTGCGAGCGAGGTCGACTGCCCCGCGAGCGCGACCGAGATCGTGGCCGCGCCCAGACACGACGCGTCCTTCGAAGCGTCGCAGGGCAGAAGGGACGAGGTGACCGCGATGCCGGCCCAGTACCCGTTCTGAAAGCCGGTCGGGCCGATACGCACGCTCGTCTGCGAGAGCTTCCCGGCGTTCGGGCGGCTCAGCGAGATCACGAATGCGGCCTTCTCGAGCGCGCGATCGTGGGTGTCGACGAAGATGGGCACCTCGGTCAACCCGTCGGCCGGCAGGTGCTTCGGAACGCGGATCCGTAGCGTCCCGGGAGCGACGACCGGGGTGCACTCGTAGCCGCAACGATGGCTGGCGACGTCGCAGGTGAAGCCCCCGTCACAGGCCTCGTGCGCGAGGGCGAGCGCGTCACAGTCGTCCGTCTGCGTGCAGTACGAATCGACGCGGTGGAGCAGGTAGCGGACAGCGTTCCACTCGTCGACCATCCCTTCGAGCCGGATCTCCGAGCTGCTCACCGTCGCCGTGAACGCCCCGCCGAACCGCGCGCGGAGCGTTGCTTTGCACGAGTCCGGCAGAGGGCCGAGCGCGCTCAGGTCGGTGGTAAGCGCCAGCTTTCCGCCGGGCAACGACGCGTACGAGCCGGAGATGCGGCCCCGGACCCGGTCCCAGAGGCCGTCGCAGTTGGCGGAAATCCGCCCGAAAAAGCGCCCATCCGGCGCGAGCGAGACGCCGAGCAGCTCGTCGGAGAAGCCGTAGGGCGAGGTGCCCATCTTCCCCTCGTAGCTCCCGGCGAGACTCGCCACCTGTGCGCCCACGAGGTCGTCGGTAACCTCGCCCCGGCCCGTCGGCGCCCCCGCCGTGCAGCCGGCGGCGAGCCCGGCGATCAGAGTCGCGGCGACGATGGAACCGGCGATCAACTTGCTTTTCATGGAACTGTCCCTCGGCCTTCCAGGCTCTCGGGCCGCACAGCGCGGCCATACCTGTACATCGACGCGGGCTCCGCGGCAGTTGCGTGAAAAGTGAACAATCGGCGTCGCGGGTCGGGAGCGACCTCGGTGCGCTGCTAACCCGCGTCGCTCGGGTCGGGCGTCGCCGCGATGGGCAGGGCGACCTTGAACACCGTGCCGCTCGGCGAGTTGCTCGCGGCGAGGATCCGGCCGCCGTGGTTGGTGACGATGGTCCGCACGATGCTCAACCCCAGGCCCGTGCCGCGGCCGTCGACCTTGGTGGTGAAGAAGGGCTCGAAGATCTTTGGCAGCGTGTCCTGGTCGATGCCGTGGCCGTCGTCGGTGATGATCACCTCGACCTCGCCCTCGCGCGGCATCGAGGTGGTGATCGTGAGCAGGCCGCCCTGATCGCGCATGGCGTGGGCGGCGTTGGTGAAGAGGTTGACGAAGACCTGCGTGAGCTGGCCGGCGACGCCGC
>JBDTXR010000454.1:0-7320 GCA_040006075.1 Byssovorax sp.
ACGACGCGGCGAAGCAAAAGACGCTGCTCGGCAGCTACGAGAGCCAGCTCGCCGAATACCGCGTCGATCAGGCGAAGGCCCGGAAGCGGGCCGCGAAGAAGACCCAGGCCGAGGCGGAGGCCGCGGCGAAGAAGCCTGCTCCCTGACCGCACCGGGCGCCTCGCGGCGTTTTCCCGGAGGCCTCTGGGAGACCGCGAGATGTTTCCCCGAGGCCTCTGGATCAGGGCCGGGACGCCGAGGTGCTCGTACGCACCACGCGGATGTTGATGATTGACGCGCGTGACCGCGGGCTCCTCGATATCGCCCTTGACCACCTCTTCCTCGGCCGCGCTCACCTCCTCACTCTCCAGCGTGGCGCTGTTGGCGACCTCGCCCAGACTACCTCTCACCTCCTTCAAGCCATCGACGGCCTCCGCTTGGCCGGCCAGCAGGACATGTTACCTCTCGGCCTCCTCGCCCGCGCCGCCCTCCTCACCCACACTGGCAACTTCCCCGCCGCCCGCCACGACCTCGACGCTACTCTCACTCTCGCCACCCGCTGCGGCTTCCGCCTCCACGAGGCTGACGCCCACCTCGGCTATACCCGCCTCGCCCTCGCCGAAGGCGACCCCACTCCCGCCCTCCTCTCCCTTGCCAAAGCCCGCAGCCTCATCCACGCCACAGGCTACCATCGCCGCGACGGCGAGCTCGCCACCCTCGAAGCCGAGGCCACCACAATGGCTGCTGCGAGAGGAGCCGCCCCCCAGCGCTGACCCCGCTCACTCCGGCTGCCCCTGCTCGCTCTGATCTCCGACTTGCGATAGGGTCGCCGGGCCATGCGCCTGAGTACGCAGATGTTGGAGGACGCCCGGAGCAGCCGGTCGGTGCAAACGGTCGTGTACCTGCACGGACCGATCGCTTGGCCCGAGGATCCGATCGCGTCGTGGTCCGTCGCGCCTCCGACGAGGCCCATCGATCAGGAGCCGCGGATCCCGGGCGCCGCGGCGCGCACGCTCGCCAACCTGGATCTTCTCGCACCCGACGATCTCGACGACGAGCAGGTCGAAGCCGCGCTCCTCACCCTGCCTGACGCCCTGTCCGCGTCCGCCGACACCTGGGTCCAGCACGGCCGCGTCGGCGCGCGCCTCCTCCTCGCAGCCCGCGCCGCACCGGACCGCGGCGCGATCCTGAACGACCTTCTCTCGGCGGCTCGCGTCCGCCTTCGGCGTCGTCGGTTCTGGACGTCGCTCCGCGTGCTGCGACTCGAGCTCACCGACTTCCGCAGCGTCGATCAGCTCACGCTGGCGCTCTCCGCGAACCCGACCACGGCGCTCATCGGGGTGAACGGCTCGGGCAAGACCACTCTCCTCGACGCGATGGTCCTCCTGCTCGCGCACCTCGAAGCGGGCATCCGCAAGTCGCCGGCTCGACCGCGCGATTGCACCGACGACGACATCACCAACGGTCGTGGCTCGACGAGGATCGCGATCACCGCGGACGTCGGCGGCAACCCGGTGGCGTGGTCACTCGCGCACACGCGCGGGAGCGAGCCCGGCCCGGCGAATGAGCGCGCGGGCCTGCTCTCGCTGGATGAGCAAGTGGCGCAGATCCGAGCCGAAATCGATCGCGGCGACGTCTGCCTCCCGGTCGCCGTGCACTACCCGGTGAACCGCTCGGTGCTCGACATCCCGCTCCGGATCCGCACGACGCACCCGTTCGAGCCGCTCGAGGCCTACGATGGCGCGCTCGCGCGGGGCAGCAGCAACTTCCGTCTGTTCTTCGAGTGGTTCCGGGACCGCGAAGATCTCGAGAACGAGACCCGGATCCAGAGCTCGGATCACCGCGACCACCAGCTCGAGGCGGTGCGCCGCGCCCTCACGTCGCTCCTGCCCGAGGTCTCCGATCTCCGCGTCCAGCGAGCGCCGCTGCGCATGGTCGTGACGAAGGGCGACTGGACCGTCTACGTCGACCAGCTCTCGGACGGCGAGAAGTGCCTGCTCGCGATGGCGGGCGATCTCGCGCGCCGCCTCGCGATGGCCAACCCCTTCGCCGACGATCCGCTCCAGGGCGGCGGCGTGGTGCTCATCGACGAGATCGAGCTGCACCTGCACCCGGGCTGGCAATGGCGCATCGTCCGGGCGCTCGAGAAGACGTTTCCGAACTGCCAGCTCATCCTGTCGACCCACTCGCCCGCGGTCCTCGGCTACGTCGACCACGAGTCCGTGTTCATCCTCAAGCCGGACGCGACCGGCGTTCGCGTCGCCCGCCCCGACATCTCCCGGGGAATGGATGTGAACCGCATCCTCGAAGACCTGCTCGAGGCGCCGGCCCGCCTGGAGGAGTTCAAGGACCGGCTCGAAGAGATGCATCGGCGCATGGACGCCGGCGACACGGAAGGCGCGCGCGCGATCCATGCCGAGCTCTCCGCCACCCTCGGGCCCGACGATCCCGCGCTCGTGAAGGCCGACATCCTCCTCCGCCGGAGGGAGGCCGCGCGGCGATGAGACCCGTTCAACGGGGGCCGGAGCCGCCCGACCTCACCGCATTCAAGGCGGCCGCCAACGCCGAGTGGACGCCCCGGTACCGCGATCTCGACAAGAGGCCAGTCCGCGCGGCGCTGGCGCGGGAGCAAGGCTATCTGTGCGGCTACTGCGGCAGCCGCATCGGTCAGCGGGAGGGCGATTGCCACATCGAGCACGTCGAGGCGCAGAGCACGACCCCCTCCCGCGAGCTCGACTACACGAACATGCTCGCCTCGTGTCAGGGCAGCGAAGCGAAGCCCCAGGTCCCCGAGCATTGCGGTCAGGCGCGCGGGAACGCGCCGCTCCCCGTGACGCCTTTCCTGGCGGACTGCGGAGAGTATTTCTCGTACGGCTCCGATGGGAGCATCGGTGCCACCTCGGATCCGGCCAAAAACGAGGCCGCGGACCGGACCCTCCGGATCCTTCGCCTCGGCGTGGATCGGTTGAAGTCAGCGCGCGCGGCCGCGATCGAGGGCGCGATCGAGGGGCTCGATGGCCTCTCCAGCGACGAGTGGCGCGTCGAGGCGGGGATGTACGACGTGCCCGATCGAGATGGGCGCCTGGCGCCCTTCTGCTTCGCCATCCAGCAAGTGCTTTCGGCCTACGCCTGAGCCCCGCCCAAGGAAGTCCCCGCGACTGCTTCTCCGGCCCGGGCGGGCGCTCCAGCGCGAGGCCTCATGCTAGCGTCGTCGGTCATGGACGAGGAGCACCCGACGCTGCATGACGGTCCACGGAACGTCGTAGCGAGGGCCAAGCTCGGCCACCGGCACGGGGAGCTCGTGGGGCGGTATCTGCTGCTGGAGGAGCTGGGCCGCGGCGGCATGGGCATCGTGTTCGCGGCGTGGGACACGGATCTCGGTCGCCGCATCGCGCTGAAGCTTCTTCTCTCGCCGAACGCGGACGAGGCTCGCCGCGTGCGTCTTCGCCGGGAGGCGCAGGCCATGGCTCGCCTGTCGCACCCGAACGTCGTCACCGTGCACGACGTCGGCACCCACGAGAGCGGCACGTTCATCGCGATGGAGCTCATCGACGGCTCCACGCTCGGCGCGTGGCTCAAGTCCAAGCGCACGGCGCCCGAGGTACTGCGGGTCCTGATCGCCGCGGGGCGGGGGCTCGCTGCGGCGCACGCCGCCGGCCTCGTCCATCGCGACTTCAAGCCTGGCAACGTGCTGATCGCCAGGGACGGGCGCGTCGTCGTGACCGACTTCGGCGTCGCGCGCTCGGACGGTTCGGGCCCCACCACGAGCGCCTCGAATCCAGCCCACCACGATGCCAGCGCGACACCGACGACCCCGCGAGGGCCCAGCGCGGGCTCGCCCGAGGGCGTCCCGTCGCCCTCTCCGTCGGGCTCCGGGCGTCGGGGCCGGTCACCTGCAACGGGCGCGGACGCGACGCTGGACGAACGCGTCACCCTCGACGATGCCGTGACCGAGGACGGAGAGATCATCGGCACCGTGGGGTACATGGCGCCCGAGCAGATGAAGACCCAGCGCGCCGACCCGCGCAGCGATCAGTTCGCGTTCTGCGTGGCGCTCTACCGCGCGCTCTACGGGCAGATGCCCTTCACCGCCGACTCGATCCTCGAGTACTGGGGCGCGCTCGAAGAGGAGCCGGCGCCGCCGCCCGACGGCGCCGCGCCGGCGTGGATCTGGCCGCTGCTGAAGCGCGGCATGAGCCTCCGCCCGGAGGATCGCCACCCGTCGATGGACGCGCTCCTGGACGGGCTCGCGAACGATCCGAGCCGCGCCCGCGTCCGGCGCCTCCTGGCGATCGCGGCGCTGGGCCTCGTCGCGCTCGCGGTCGCCGTCTACGCCACGAAAGCGCGGGCGGATCGCCGCGCCTGCGTGGCCGAGGGGGAGACCGTCTCCACGATCTGGAGCGCCGCCGCCCGCGACGAGGTGAAGCTCGCGCTCGCGGCGGCGCAGCAGAGGATCGGCGGTCGCATGCCCGCGGACGCGCCGGATCGTGCCGTCGCCGCGCTCGACAAATTCACGGCGAGCTGGCGCAGCACCCGCGAGCAGCTCTGCCTCGAAGGGCTCGAGCGCGGCGCGGACGCCTCCGCGCTGACGGCGCCCAGGACGGCCTGTCTCGACAACGGGCGCGAGGAGCTCGCGGCGCTCGTCCGCGAGCTCTCGGTCGCGAGCGACGAGACTGGCCTCGGCGCGCTGCGCGCATCGATCGCGCTCCAGCGCCCCGAGACCTGCCGGTCACCGCCGGCCGGCGAGCGCCCTCTGCCCCGCGATCCCGCGGCGCGCGAGAGCGCCCTCGAGCTCCGGAGAGCGATGTCGCGCTCCCTGGCGCTCCGCCTCCTCGGACGGCCCGGCGAGGCCCTCACCGACGTGCGCCGCGCGGTCGCGATCGCGCGCCTCGCCGCCGACCCGCGCGCCGAGGCCGCGGCCCTCGTGCAGCAGTCGCGCCTGGACGCGTTGATCGGCGATCCGCAGGCCGCGATCGACGACGCGATGGCCGCGATCGCGGCGGCCGAGCGCGGCGGGGACGACGCGCTCGCAGCCCGGGGCGCGGCGTACATCTCCAACCAGCTCACCGACAAGATGTCCCGTCCCCGGGACGCCGAGCGCTGGCTCGCCATCGCCGAGGCGAAGCTCGCGCGGGTCGCGCGCGACCGCGATCTCGAGATCGACGTGCTCTCCTCGCGGGCCCTGTGGCTCGGCTCGTCGACGCGACTCGAGGAGTCGCTGCCGATCTACGATCGACTCAGCGTCCTCATCGAGCAGCTCTGGGGGCCGGTGGCGGAGCAGGGGCTCACCGTGCTCAACAACAAGGCGCTGGCCCTGGCGTCGCTCGGTCGGTACGAAGAGGCGCTGGCCCTGCACCGGCGCGCCGTCGCGATCGGCGAGGATCTCTTCGGGCCGAACGAGCTCGACCTGGCGGTCGATCACCAGAACATGGCGATCGTGCTCATCGCCCTGAGCCGCTTCGCCGAAGCGGAGCAGGAGGCGCAGCGCTCGTTCGATCTCCGCAGCGTCCTCGGTCCCACGTCGCCGCGGCTCTGCTGGCCGCTGAGCGTGCAAGCCGGCATCGCCGTGTACCTGAACCGCCCCGACCGCGCGCTCGAGCTCGCCGACAGGTGCCTGGCCCTCGCAAAGCCTCGTCCCGACGCCGTGTCGGGGATCATGGGCAGCCTGCTGATGCACCGGGGGGAGGCGCTGCTGATGTCGGGGCGCTTCGCCGAGGCCGCCGTCGACTGCCGCGCGTCGCTTTCGCTGCTGGAGCCCCTCTCGCCCGCCGAGGCGTCGGACGAGCCGCTCACCTGCCTCGGGCGGGCGACGATCGCCCTGGGGCACCTCGACGAGGGGATAGGGCACCTGGAGCGAGCCGCCACCCTGATCAAGCGCGAAGATCCCGGCTCCCTCGCGCTCACCCGGTTCGCCCTCGCGCGCGCGCTCACCTCCGCCGGTCGCGAGCCCGAGCGCGCCCGCAAGCTGGCCGAGCAGGCCCGCGACGCCCTGCTGAGCTTCCCGGCCCACGCTGCGCGTACCGAGGAGATCGCGCAGTGGCTGAAGGCCCCCTCCGGCCTGCCCGCGGGACCGCCGGCGCCGCATTGAGACTGCCCTTCATGCCCTCCACGGGAACGTGACCCGATCGGCGGCGAGCTCCGGGCCGCGCGGCGATCTTGCGCCTACCGCCCGATGCGCGCGCGGATGGCGGCGCGGGTCGCCTCCGAGAGCGTGGCGAGGTAGCTGTCGGGGAACGCGCGGAGCGCTTCGTCGGGCAAGGTGAGCAGCCGCTCCTCCGGCGTGAGGCCGGCGACGCGCTGCTCGGGCGCGAGCCCCGCGACCCGCTGCTCGGGCGACAGTCCTTCGAGCATCTTCTGGATCACCTCGTCGTAGCCTTCCAAATCGCTCATTTCCATGCCCTCCAGGGTGTGTCCAGTCTGCTCCGAGAGCCAGCGCTTTCCTTCCAGCGTATGCACCACAGCGTGGCCGAACGAACGTAGCAGGTCATCGTCCTCGGCCTCGGCCACGACGTCAATTTCGAGCACATAGAGCGCGAACGGCCCGCCCGTCAGCTCCCAGTAGCCGGCGCCTCGGTCGCGCCAGGCGAGGCCGAGCGAGGCGACGTCGGCGTCGAGTGAAGGCGTGCGCGCAGGCACGAGCAGCGCGCCGCAGAGATCGCTCCGCTGCTCCAGCCTCTTCGGCTCGTCGGTGTAATGCAGATGCAGATAGGCCCAGAGCTTGTCGAGGTTGCGAGCGCGGTAGGGCCGCCCAATGCTCTTGAATTCGAGGATCGTGTCCTTGGGGAGCCATCCCCAGAGCTTGCGCAAGGTGCGCGCCTCCCCATCTTCCGGAGCCTCCCGTCGGAGCAAGAGATAGTCGGCGCGCAGCGGCTCGGCCGAGAGCGGGACTTCGGCGCGCACGTCGAAGGGAGGTGGCGCGCACTGGTCGAGCAGCGCTTTGAGCAGGACGTGCCATGCCGTTCGTGTGGTCCCCATGGGGAGGAATTGTAACTCACTCTTCTGGAGCAAAGCAAGTATATCCGAGAGGCACGGATCCGGAAAGACCGGGAATTGACCGCATGGGCGTGGAGGACGCAAGGGTCAGAGGGGGCAGGTTCCGGCGTCCACTCGTACGCCCCCTGCGCCCTCGCGTTCTCTCTTCGGCTCTTCAACCGGCTCGGCGCTCTGGACGAGATCGCCGCCGCTCGTGGCTCCGGCCCTTCACGCCCCGTGACACCACGCCCGGCGCGCTGTCCATTCGCGGCAGGAGGTTACCCATGTTCACTCTCGCCCGGCTCCCCGAGGACCGCCAGCGCAACGTTGGCAGCGGCCTCGAAGCGCATTTCAAGTCGAAGCCCAAGT
>JBDTXR010000455.1:0-7317 GCA_040006075.1 Byssovorax sp.
AGCCCGCTCCCTGGCGGTCGCGGCTATTGTTCGAGGATCGCGGTCGGTCATTTAGACCGCCTCGCTCAATCGAACCTGGCTCCGGCGGCGAAGCGGATCCCCACGAAATTGCGGGCCGGCGGCCCCAGCTCCTTGTCGAGCGGGAGCATCAGGCCGAGCCGCGCGAAGAGCGTGCCTTTCTCCGCGAACAAGAACGGCTCCATCGCGAGCTGGTAGATATCGCCTGTCCCGAAGGGCCCGTCGTTGGTGGGAAACAGGAAGCCCTGCAAGCGGAGGCCGCCGCCAAGGGCACCTCCGAACTGGACCTCGACGGCGTGCTGGAGGGCGAGCTGCGCGTTGCCCTGCCGGTTGGCCACGACGTCGGTGTAGGGCGCGTAGAGCACGGGCTCGAATTCGGCGCGGATCACGATGCTATCGAGATGATCCTCGATGGCCACCTTGCCGTAGAGCGGGACGACGCCGGGGTAGACCTCGTGGAGGTTCCAGTAGGCTCCGCCGACCGAGGTGAGGGCGCCGGTGAAGTCCCGGGGAGCGAGAGGGATCCCGAGGGCGCCCCCGATGCTGAGCCAGAGGTGGGTGTCGAGGGTCATGACGTAATGGGCCCCGATCATCAGGTTGCCCACGCTGGTCGAGCCCTGGAAATTGCTGCTCAGCAGGGCGATGGGCAGCCTCGCGTCGAGGATCACCCGATCGGTGACCGGCATCCCGACCACGACGTCGAGGAGCGAGGCCCCGGTCGCGACACCCTGGTTCGTGAAGAGGGTGTTCGTGGTCTCGAGGCTGATGGTCCCGCGCTCGGCCAGGGGGAGGCCTTTGCTGGTGACGTGGGGATCGTCGCCGTGCGTGGTTTGCGCGGAGGCGCCGGAGGAGAGGAGGAGAACGGCGGCGAGGAGCGCCGGGGCGAGGTGGGTAATCGAGCGAAGGTGAGACATGGGTTCCTCCCGGGTTCGAGGGGTGCGGCCACGGAGAGTTACCCGGGAAGGGCGCCGTCGGTCAATCACTCTTCTTCATCGTCCCCGTCGAGCAGGCCGTGGACCGAGAATGCGGCGGCCTCGAAGGGCTCGGCCTGGACGCGCTCGTCGCCCTGGGCGTCGAGGACGAGCAGATAGCCCTCCTCCGTCCAGCGGTAGACGATCAGGGTCTCGGCGATCGGATCGAGGAGCCAGTAGTGGGGCACCCGAGAGCGCTTGTAGGCGCGCATCCTGGTGATCACGTCGTGGCGCTCGTTCGAGGGCGAGAGGATCTCGCAGACCCAGTCCGGCCAGACGAGCAGCGGAGTCTCGGTCGGCAGCTCGGGCAGTCGCTCGCGCCGCCATCCCGCTACGTCGGGTCGGTAGATTTCGTGATCTTCGAACTGGATCTCGGTCTCGGTGAGGAACATCCACCCGCCGGGGTGCTTGCCCCCCGGTCGCCGATCGTAGGGCCCCCCGAGCCGCATGGTGAGGCGCGCTTGCGATCGGCCGTGCCGCGGGCTGGGCATCGCCTTGCGCACCAGCTCGCCGTTGATGATCTCGTGAAAGCGCTCCGGCTCGGGGATGGCGAGCAGATCGGCGATCGTGGCAGGCGCCCTCTGCTTCAGCGCGGTCGACATGCAGCGACGATACTTCGTTCGGTGGGCGGCGTCGAACGCGTCGCCGCTCGACGGTCGATTGGACCCGGAGGAGCTTGCGTTCCGGCGGCGCCTGCCTGGATGATGCTCACGTGCCCCGCCCCACGATCCTCGATCCCGCATGCGGCGAGCTGCCGCAGGCGCACCGGGGCGGGCGATGAGCAAGGACGACGAGCGCCTTTGCAAGGGCCTGCTCTCGGCCTTCCCGGACCGCGCCGATTTCGATCGTTTCCTGCGCTTTCGCTGCGAAGAATCGCTGGAGCAGCTCGCTCCGAGCGCGGGCACGGCGACGCAGTATTTCGAGGTGCTGCGCGCCCTCGACGCGCGCGGGCTCCGGGTGCGGCTGTTCTGGCGAGCGTGGTTCTTCAAGCCCGGCAACCCGGAGCTCACGAGCGCGATCCGCGAGGTCTTCGGGGTGCTGCCCCAGGTCTCGGACGACGCGCTCCGCGAGCTTCAGGCTATCGTTGTCGGCGAGGCGGGCGTCGCGGAGCAGATAGGCGCGCTCGCCGAAGGGTTCTTGCGGGCTCACGCGCTGAGCTGGTCGAAGCTCCGGATGACTGGCAGCTTCGCCGGCGATCAGGGGACCCCGCACGCCGAGTTTCTGGGCGCGCTTGCGTGCGTCCGGATCGGCGGAGCCGTTGGGTTGGTCGCTTTCGTGCGAACGCTTGGGGACGCGCTTGCCCGGGAGACTCCGGGGAGCGCGGCGTCAATGGAAATCGAAGGCTGGATGAGCAAGGTTGGTGCGGTGGGAACGCCGCGCGCCACGACTACCGTGGAGCGCACTGCCAACGTCGCCCCGTTTCGCGCCGGATCGGTGATGCCGCCGTCGCCGGACGCGCCTTACGATGGGAGCTTTTACATCCACCGAGGCGACGAGGAGGCGCGCGCGCTCGCGAAGCTCGCCACTCCGGGGACACCGATCGTCATTTCCGGTCCATGGCTGTCCGGGAAGACCACGCTCCTCGCTTATCTGCTCGAGAAGATCCGGGAACAAGACACCGTCGAGAAGAAGACCAGCCTCGTTCTCGAGGCCGATCTGGAGAACCTGCTCCCGGATCCTGCGACGCCCGATGGGCTCCTGGAGAGCTTCGGGCGCCATCTGCTGGCCGAGACCGGCGCGGACGATGCCGTGTTCGAGCGGCTCGCGAAGGGCCGCCAAGGCTGGTCGGACAAGCTGGTCGAGCTGATGGAGAAGCACGTTCTGCCCGCTTGCGAGGGCCGGCTCGTGCTGGTGATCCAGAACGCGGACGCTGTCTGGGGGCTCGGCAAGGTGCAGGGCGCCTTCTATCGCGCGCTCCGCGTCTGGAAAGAGCGCGCGCACCGGCCGGCCTGGTCGAGCCTGCGGTTCATTCTCTTGCTCTCGACCACGCCCTCGCTGGTCTTCGAGGATCCGGAGCATGCAAATTCGCCCTTTGCCAACCTGACGACCGATATCATCGAGCTCGGCGATTTCGCGCCGGCGCAGCTCGTCGATCTCGGCCGGATGCACGGGCTCGACTGGGCCGAGGAGGCCATCAATCGGCACGTTTTCCCGCTCGTCGGCGGGCATCCCCACCTGAGCCGAGCGCTGATGTACCGCGCGAGGATGCTCGGGGGCAGCCTCGAAGCGCTGGTGAGCGACGCCGCGGCGATCGAGGCGCTATTCAGCACGCACCTCGCCGCGCTCGGCGGCCTGATGAAGAGGGATCGCGCACTGCAAGACGCGCTCGTCGCGATCCTCGACAACCCGAGCGCATCGCTCGACGAGGATCACTACCAGCGGCTGCGTCGTGCCGGGCTCGTGGCTCCGACAACGGACGGCGGATGTCGGATCCGCTACCGGCTCTACGAGGCTTACCTGAGGCGGCGATGGCGGCGGCCGGCCCGTTGAAGCACTTCCAGGCCGGCGGCGCGGTCCGTGAGGGCTCGCTCTACGTGGAGCGGGCGGCCGACCGTGAGCTGTTTGCGGCGCTCTCGCGCGGGGAGCCGTGTCATGTGCTGGCCACCACGCAGACCGGGAAATCGAGCCTCAAGCTGCATGTGGCACGGAAGCTCGAGGAGTCGGGAGCGCGGTGTGCGCTGCTCGATCTTCCCGGCGGGGTGACCGAGGAGCAGTGGTATTACGGGCTGGCCCGGAACATCGCGCAAGGGGCGAAGATCGATGTCGATCTCGACGGGTTCTGGGATCGGGATCCCAAGCTCTCTCAGGTGCAGCGGTGGGCGGCGTTCGTGCGGGAGGATCTTTTACCGCGGGTGGATGGGCGCCTGGTGGTGTTTCTCGACGAGATCAACGTAGTGCTCGGGCTGGAGTTTCCCACCGATCCGTTCTTCGCGGCTTTGCGCGAGGTGCAGGACGCTCGGGCGGCGGACGCGCGATATAGTAACCTCACATTCTGCGTGCTCGGGATCGCGTTTCCGGAAGCGCTGATGAACGACGCCGCGAGGACACCGTTCCGCGGGAGCCGGGCCGTCGTGGTCGGGGATTTCGCGCGTGAGGAGCTGGCGGCCTTTGCGCCGGGGCTCGGGATTGGAGAGGAAGACGCGACTGCGCTGCTCGACGAAGTGTTTGCGTGGACGCACGGACACCCGTACATGACGCAGCGGGTTTGCGAGGTGCTCGCCGAGGAGAAGAGCGAGAGCGCTGCAAACGAGCGGGTTGCGCGGGCTGTCGAGCATGTGCTCCTCGATCCGAAGCGGGATCGCGATCCGAACCTGCGGTTTGCGGAGAAGTACTTCGCTCGCAAGGGCGTGTCGTCTGCGGCGGATATGCTGTTTCTTTACCGGCGACTGCTGGAGGGAGAAGCGGTCTTGTTCGATCCGAATAGCCACGTGGCGCAGCACCTCTGCTTGTCTGGGCTGGCGGCGGCGACGGTCGTCGGCGACGGCGCCAGGCGGCTCGAAGTGCGAAATCGAGTGTTTGAAAGCGCGCTCGGGCTCGCATGGGTGCAGCGGCGGGAAGCGGAAGAGACGGTTGGAGAGAGGCTCCAGTCGTGGCTCGTTGCCTCCGTCGAGCGCAAAGGGGGGTACCTCCTACGAGGGTTGGAGCTCGAGAAGGCGGTAGCTCGGGCAGCGACGCGAGGACAGGTCTCGGCGGCCGAGGAGGCGTTCCTGCGCGCGAGCCAGGAGGAGGCGGCTGCGCTGGAGCGTGAAAGAACAGAGCGGGCCGAGGAGCGGGTACGGATCGCTCGCAGGACGACAAGGCTGTTCGGAATGATGATTGCGGGCCTGCTGGTCGCGCTCGGGGTGGCCGTCTGGCAGTTTGCGGGGGCGCGGTCCGCGGCGCAGCGAGAGAAGGACGCAAGAGTCGAAGCGGAAGCAAGGACGCGTGCGGAGCAAGGACTTCGCATTAGCGCGTTGGCATCGCAGCCTGGTCGGGAAATGGATGCTTTGCTGCTCGGAATCGATGCAGTTGCCGGACGTGGCCCAGATCTCGCGCTCGCATCCGCTGCGGCGGTCGAAGGATTGTTCAATGGCATCACCCTGGCGCGCCAGCTTGTCACGCTAGAGAGTTATACGATCTACACAGGGGCTGTGGCGTTCTCACCGGATGGGACGCGCGTGTTGACCGGGGGTTCGATGTCTACGGCGAAGCTCTGGGATGCAAAAGACGGCAAGCCGCTTGCAACCCTTCAAGGCCATACCAGCAGCATAGCAGACATGGCGTTCTCGCCTGACGGGACGCGCGTGCTGACCGGGAGTTGGGATGATACCGCGCGGCTTTGGGATGCCAAAAACGGCGAATTGCGAGCGACCCTTCAGGGCCATACGGACGACGTGGTAACGGTAGCATTTTCGCCGAACGGGATGCGCGTGGTGACTGGGAGTAAAGATAAGACGGCTCGGCTTTGGGATGCTAAAGATGGCAAGCCAATCGCGACCCTTCAGGGCCATACAGGCACCATAAATGCGGTAGCGTTCTCGCCCGACGGAACGCACGTGGTGACCGCGAGCGACGACAAGACAGCGCTGCTCTGGGATGCGAACGACGGTAAGCAAATTGCAACCCTTCAGGGCCATAAAGACGTCGTACAGGTCGTGGCGTTCTCGCCAGACGGGACGCGCCTGGTAACCGGGAGCCAAGATGGGACAGCACGGCTCTGGGATGCGAAAGACGGGGGGCCCGTCGCGACCCTTCAGGGCCATGAGAGCTACGTCTGGGCCGCGGCGTTCTCGCCTGACGGGACGCGCGTGGTGACCGGGGGCTTCGATAATACGGCGCGACTTTGGGACGCGAAAAACGGCAAACCGCTTGCGACGCTTCAGGGTCATATAGACTATGTCTGGGCCGTGGCGTTCTCACCCGACGGGACGCACGTGGTAACCGGTAGCAAAGATAAAACGGCGCGGCTCTGGGATGCGAAAAACGGCAAGCCGATCGCAACCCTTCAGGGCCACAGCAGCACCGTATATGCTGTGGCGTTCTCGCCTGATGGTACGCACGTGGTCACCGGGAGCGACGACAATACCGCGCGGCTCTGGGATGCGAGAGATGACAAGCCGCTCGCGACCCTTCAAGGCCCCAAAGGCTACGACAAGGCCCTGGCTTTCTCACCCGACGGCATGCTCGTACTGACTGGGAAGTGGGGTAAGACGGCGCATCTGTGGAACGCGAAAGAGGGTAAGCCGATCGCGACGTTTCAGGGCCATACAAAACCAATAACTACCGCGGCGTTTTCGTTCGATGGAACGCATGTGGTGACCGGGAGCGACGACCATACGGCGCGACTCTGGGATGCGAAAGACGGAAAGCAGATCGCGACCCTTCAAGGCCATGAAAATGTCATAAAAGCGGTGGCGTTCTCGCCCGACGGCACCTCCATCGTGACCGCAAGCGACGACAAGACAGCTCGGCTTTGGGATGCCAAAAATGGCAAACTTCTCGCGCTCCTTCAGGGCCATACAGACCACGTACTGACGGTAGCGTTCTCGCCCGACGGGGGGCGCGTGGCAACCGGGGGCGACGACAACACTGCGCGACTCTGGGGTGTCAAAGACGGCAAGGCGATCGCCACACTCAAAGGCCATACGAACCGCATAGAAGCCATAGCCTTTTCGCCTGATGGGGCGCGTGTGGTAACCGGGAGCTGGGATTATACGGCGCGGCTATGGGATGCCAAGAACGGCAAATCGCTCGAGACATTTGAGGGCCATACAAGCGTCGTATGTGCGGTGGCGTTCTCGTCCGACGGGATACACGTGGTGACCGGGAGCTACGACAATACGGCGCGGCTCTGGGATGCGAGAGACGGCGAGTCGCTCGCGACCCTTCAGGGCCATATGGACCACGTAGTGGCGGTAGCGTTCTCGCCGGACGGGATGCGCGCAGTGACCGCGAGCAAGGATACGATGGCGCGGCTCTGGGACGCGAAAAATGGTCAGCTGCTTGCGGTTTTCCCATGGCACGTCGGCGAATTCACCTCCGTCGCCTTCTCCCCCGACGGCCGCCACCTCCTCACCGGCAGCGCCGACGGCACCGCCCGCCTCTGGCCCGCCACCGCCGAAGGCTTCGTCATCCAAGCGTGCCAGTACCTCCACCCCTGGCCCGCCTACGCCAAGGTCGCCGAAACCTGCGCTCCGTACGTCGATCGCACCCCCTGAGCCCGGCGCCCCAGCCTTCCCGGAGCAGCCACCACCCTCCCCGGCCCGCCGCGAAGCCCACCCGCCCCGCTCCACCCCCTTCCCGGATCGCGAAATCACTCCGCTTTTTCGCCCGCCAGGCCCGGAGCCCA
>JBDTXR010000456.1:0-7304 GCA_040006075.1 Byssovorax sp.
TGTCGATGTCTTCGTCGGTGATCTCGGCGAACGGCGAGTCGGCCCCCGGCTCCTGAACCTTCTTCAGCAGCGCTTCGAAGATGTGGTTCAGCTCTTCGCTGGCCTTGCGCACCCGGAGGCGCACCAGGCCGAGGCTCGACTTCGAGTCGAAGATGACGACCAGGATCACCCGGTTGCCCACGAGCTGAATGTGGATGTTCGCCTTCTCGCCCTCGTGGAACTGAGTGGCGAACTCGTTCTCCTTGAGCAGCTTCGCCATGCCGCCGGTCGCGGCGATGTTGCCGGCCGTGAGCGACGCGAGCGACGTCGTGTCGAGGTTGTCGACGTCGCCGCTCGCCGCGATGAGCTGGCCGTTCTTGTCGACGATGAAGACGACCTTGGCGTTGGCGTCCTTGACGAGGCGATCCACGACGTTCTGGATCTGATTGAACTCCTCCTCGTACATCACCATCTGCGGGTTGACCATCGTTCCTCCGCCAGCGCGTCCCCCGTGAGGAGAGCCAGCCGTACCTTGGATTCCGAGCCGCTTGCGGCTGCATCCGGATGTGGATCTGGCGCCAGCGAATTTGCTGGGACCCGTGCGCTCGCTGTTCGTTTTGCTTCGAGAAAAATTGGAGGCGACGCGTTACTCACGAATTCGTGAGGCCCCGAGGCACCCGCAGTCGGTTCTATCCGAAGCGAGCCCCGGGGTGAAGAGGCGAAGCAGGGCGTTCGGTCAACCGCGTGACGGAACGCCTCCATGGGTGGTCAGGATTGGGCCAGCTCACGGCCCGCGCGGGCGTGGCGGCGGGAAATGAGGTCGAATCCGCGGTAGCCCTCGAGCAGCTCGGCGCGGCCGGGAAGGTGCTCACGGACCAGCTCGAGGAGGCGGCCCCCGTCGATCAGGTCGACCGGGGCAGGGCTCGATCGGATCCCGGCGTGGGCCTCTTCGGTGAACCCGGAGAGCGCGATGTAGATCCCCTTCAGCGCGCCCATGTCGCCGCGGACGCCCTCGGCGAACGAGAGGACGTCGACGGCGTCGACCTGTCCGCTGAGGACCGGCGTGGCGTGAAGGAGGATCCGGCCGCCCGAGAGCGGCTTGGGATCCCGGGCTGTCACGTCGAAGACGCCCCCGGTGCCCGCCGACGAGAACACCGTCTCGAGCCCCAGCGCTTCGAGGAGATCCTTGATGGTGTCGATGAACTCGTCGGCCGTGATTTCAGGGCGATCGTCGAGCTTCTGGCCCGCCTTCAGGCTCTCGACGCGAGGCACGTTCGGGGAGAAGCGGGCAATCAGGAAGATCAGCCCGAAGCCCGCCACGAGCGGGAGCATGAAGACGAAAAAAATGCCCATGGGGTTGCCGGCGCGCGGCGCGGGGCCGTCGCCGGGAGCGCAGCTTAGCTCAGGTCGACGCCTCGGCGCTCGCGCGGCGGGCCTCGCGGAAGCTTGACCGTCGCGGGCCGCCACGGGATATCCCGGGCCGATGAGATCGCGCGGATCAAACCGGGGCGTCCGGGGTTTCGGTGGGGCAGCGCTGGTGCTCGGGGCGGTGGTCGCGGGGCCGGGTCACGCGACCGCCGAGGTCGGGGCGATCCACCCTGCGCTCGCCAGGGCCACGGCGCGCGCGCAGACGGCGAAGGGCGCCGAGATGTACGCGTCGCTGCGCGAGATCTGGCGAACCTGGGATCGCGCCGATCCGACCCAGGTCGAAGAGGCCATCCGCGCCGTCGCCGACAACGCCGCGCAGCCCGCGCCGGTGCGCGCCTACGCGAGGCTGCTCACGGCCTACTCGCGGAGGCGTCGCGGCGATCTCGACGGCTCGGTGAAGACGATCGAGTCGCTCGGCTTCATCGGTCGATGGATGACGCTCGGGCCCTTCGACAACGAGAACAAAGCGGGCTTCACGCGGGAGTTTCCCCCGGAGCTGGAGCTCGGCGCGCCGATCGAGCTCGGCCGCACCTACGACGGCAAAGAGCGTCAGGTGCGCTGGCGGACGCCGCCCGAGGCCTCGACCTACGGCTGGTTCGACTTCGGCGAGCTGATGCGCCCGCGCGAGAACATGTGCGCTTACGCGACGACGTTCCTGAAGGCGAAACCAGGGACGAAGACCCCGCGCAAGGTCTCGGTGTGGATCGGGACGGCCGGCGCCTTTCGGCTCTACTGGAACGGCGAGAACGCGCTCGAAGACGCGGGCTACCGCGATCTCGATCCCGATCGCTTCGCGACGATCGTCACCCTCGGCCCCGGCGCGAACCGCGTGACGATGAAGGTCTGCGGCGACGAAGAGGCGCCCAAGTTCGCGCTGCGCGTCGCCGACGAAAAGGGCGCGCCCGATCTCGGGATCGAGGTCGCCGCCGATCCGAGCGCGAGCACCCCGGTCGACGCCGATACGAAGAAGGCGAAGGCCCGGCCTCCCGTGAAGGGGACCGAGCGCGCGCCGAAGAGCAAGCCCGCGGCGCCCGCGGCAGCGGCGACCGCGACCGCGCCCGCGTCGGCGATCGCGAAGAAGGCGGCGATCGAAGGCCCGATGCAGGAGCTCGAACGCCGCACCAGCGATCCGAAGGCGACCCCGGCCGAGCTCGAGACCTTCGCGCGCTACCTCTCGACCACCGGCGGCGACTCGAAGCCCGAGCACAAGTCGCGCGATCTCTCGCGGCGCGCGGCCGAGATCGAGCCCACCGTGAAGCGCCTCTTGCTCGCCGGGCAGCTCGCCGAAGATCGCAACCAGACGCGGGTCTGGGTCGAGAAGGCCGAGGCGCTCGCCGGGGCGGGGCACCGCGATCTCGACGTGCTGCTCGCCGAGGCGCAGCTCGCGCGCGAGGGCACCAACTGGCGCGATGCGGTGCCGATCTTCGAGAAAATGCGGGCGATCGATCCCGACGACGTCAGCGCCACGCTCGGCCTCGTCGAGCTCTACATCGAGGCCGGGCTCAAGCGCACCGCGCTCACCACGCTGGAGCGCGCGGTCTCGCGCGAGCCCAACAGCGTGGCGCTGCTGCGGGTCTACGCGTCGCAGCTCCGCGCGCTCGGGCGCGACACCGAGGCCTCCGAGGTCGAGGGGCGCTACGCCTCGCTGCGCTTCGACGACTCGGCCTTCCTCAGCCAGCAGGTCGAGCTCGCCATCGCCCGCCGCGACACCGCCGGCGCCGAGCGCTGGCTCGCGCGCTTCCTCCGCAGCGAGCCCGACTCGTCGTGGTCGCGCAGCCTCGCGGCGCGCACGTATCGCTCGCTGGGACAAGGCGATCGCGCGCTCGCGGCCTACCAGCGCGCCCTCTCGCTCGCCCCCGAAGACGTGGGCACGCTGCGCGCGCTCAGCGATCTCTACGGCGCCCAGGACCAGCGCGAAGATCAGCTCAAGCTGCTGCGGCAGATCCTGGCGATCACGCCGCAAGCGAAGGACGTGCGCGAGTACGTCGAGCACATCGAGCCGCCGAAGCCGCGCGCCGACGAGGCCTACGCATGGGCCCCCGATCGCTTCCTGCCCATGCGCAGCGGAGCCGACAAACGCTACCCCAAGCGCACGCTCCGCAACCTCACGGTGACCACGGTGTTCCCCAACGGCCTCGCGAGCCGCTTCCGTCAGGTGGTGTTCCAGCCCCTCACCGACGAGGCCGCCGCCGCAGGCCGCGAGTTCGCCTTCGAGTACCAGGGCGATCGCCAGACCGTCACGCTCCGCGCCGCCAAGGTCTACCGCGAGGGCGGCAAGATCGACGAGGCCGTGGAGAGCGGCGAGGGCGCAGCCAACAACCCCGCCATCGCCATGTACACCTCGACGCGCACCTTCTACGTGCACTTCCCGCGGCTCAGCTCCGGCGACGTGGTCGAGCTTCGGTATCGCGTCGAAGACGTGGCCCCGCGCAACGAGCTCGCCGACTACTTCGGCGAGGTCGAGTACCTGGGCTCGGACGAGCCCGTGGCCAGCACCGAGTACGTGCTGATCACCCCGAAGGCGCGCACCTTCAACATCAACGCGTCGAGCGTGCCGAGGCTGAAGCGCGAGACCACGGAAGACGGCGATCGCCGCATCGATCGCTTCGTCGCCGACAACCTCGAGCCCATCGCCGCCGAGCCGGTGATGCCCGCGTGGGCCGAAATCCTGCCGCACGTCCACGTGTCCACGTTCAAGACCTGGGACCAGGTCGGGGCCTGGTACTGGGGCCTCGCGCGCGATCAGTTCGACGTCGACGACGAGGTGCGCCGCCGCGTGAAAGAGATCACCAAGGGCCTCACCGACGACCCCGCGAAGATCCGCGCCATCTACAAGTACGCGACCGAGCTGCGCTACGTGGCGCTCGAGTTCGGCGTGGAAGGCATCCGCCCGCGCCGCTGCGCGCAGACGCTCGCGCGCGGCTGGGGCGACTGCAAAGACAAGGCGACGCTGATCGTCACCATGCTGCGCGAGGCGGGGATCCCCTCCACCATCGTGCTGGTCCGCACCGGGATGCGCGGGCGAATCGAGGGCGATCCGGCCAGCCTCGCGCCCTTCGATCACGCCATCGCCTACGTGCCCTCGCTCGATCTCTACCTCGACGGTACCGCCGAGCACACCGGCTCGACCGAGCTCCCGGTCATGGATCGCGACGCGGTGGCGCTGCAAATCAACGAGGGCAAGGCCAAGCTCGTGCGCTTGCCGCAGGCCCCGCCCGAGGCCTCGACGACCAAGCGCAAGATCGACGTCACGGTCGGCCCCGATGGCTCCGGGCAGTTCACGATCGAGATGCTCGTCACCGGCGCCTACGCGCCCGACTGGCGCCAGCGCTACCTCGCCGAAGGGACCCGCCGCGAGCGCGCGGGCCGCGATCTCGGCCGCGAGCTGGGCTCGGTCGAGCTCGCCGCGGGGAAATCGGGGATCGAGGTCAACGATCTGGAGGACGAGGAGCAGCCGGTGAAGCTCCACGCGCGCGGCAAGGCCCTCACCTTCGCTCGCCGCGAGGGCGACGCGTTCTCGCTCCCCGCCGGCCCGACTCACGATCTCGTCGCCGACTACGCCTCGCTCTCGAAGCGCGCCCTCGACGTCGATCTGCGCGCGCTCAGCCTGCGCGAAGACGAGTGGACGATCCACCTCCCCGCGGGCACCAGGATCCTGCGCTCCCCGGTCGCGACCCAGCTCGACTCGCCCTTCGGCAGCTTCGTGATCACCTTCGACAGCAGCGCCGGCAAGGTGATGGTGAAGACGGCGCTGGCCTTCAAGAAGGCCCGGATCACGCCGAGCGAGTACCCGGCCTTCCGCGCGTTCTGCGAGGCCGCCGATCGCGCCTTCGGTCAACGCATGACGATCGGCAAATGAGCGATCCGGCCGCAGATCCCGCGGCCGATCGCGCGCCCGGCGCGACGACGGAGCTGCCCTGTGGCGTGCTCCGCGTGCGCCTCGGCCCGGGGGCCAACTGCTCCTCTGCGGGCAGCGCGATTGACGTTCTCTTTTACGGGAGCGTGCTCATCGGCGCGCTCGCGGTGGCGCTCGCCGCGGCCTTCCCGCCCCGCGATCCAGAGGCCGCCGAGGCGCCGGCCGGCGACGATCCAGAGGCCCCGCCTCCCGCCGCTCAGAGGTAGAGGTAGACCGTGGCCGCGACGCCGGTCTGCCAGATCCCCGTGTAAATCTTGTCCTGGCCCGAGCCCGCTCCCGGGAGCGCGAAGTAGGGGAATCGGAAATACGGATCGATGTCGACGAGCGGCCCCTTCTCGTTGCCGATCGCGTAGCCCGCGACGAACCCGAGCGGGATGTAGATCGTGTTGCCGGCCTCGCCGAAGTCGTAGATGCCAAGGCCCGTGTTCGCCCCGAGGTGGAGCTCGGGGATGACGTCGTAGATGAACTGAAACGGGATGTTCAGGCCAATGGTCGTGCTGCTCGACGTGGGGAGATCTCCGGGCGAGGTGCTGAAGGCCATCGGGAGGAACACGCCGGTGTCGATGCGCGCTGCCTCCCCGACATGAATGAGGATCGGTAAGCCCGGCTCGAGGATCACGCCGGTAGAGCCCTTGTGGAGGCCAAAGGTCGTCCGGAGACGCGCGCCAATCTCCACAGTGCCCTTGAGGAACCGAAACGTCGCCTCGATCCGCGGGTTTCCGTAGGCGAAATCCGGCGAGAACTCGAGCGGCAGCACGACGGCGCCGACCTCGAGATCGTCGAGGATCCCGAAGTGCGCGCCGATCTCCATCCCGACCGCGTTGCCAAGGCTGAACGCCCCGATCGACACGTGCGAGACCTCGAGGCCGACCTCGGGCGCGAGCGTCATCTTGGGCAGCGTGAGCGGCCTTTGCGCGAACGGGAGTGGCATCTTCTCGCCACCTTTTCCGCCCTCCTCGGCGCGCGCCGATCCCGCGCCCGCGACGAGTGCCAATCCCATCAACGCCATTCCGAACCCATGATCACGACGCAAGCGAACCTCCTCGCCGCGGGCGGCGGCGGACCTCTGTTAACGACGCGCCATCTCGCGTCCGGCGCGCTGGAGCTCGAAACAACGTCTCGCTGCGTCGGGCTCTCTCGAACGAGGGGAGCGCGGTGCTTCGCGCTCGAACCAGGCCACAAACGCAGAGGATCCGGGGTGCAGTCGACGGCAGGACGAGCACGCCCCAAGCCACGTTGCGCAACCCCGGATCCCGCTACCCGACGAGAGCTACTTCGAGACCATCTCGGCCTTGGTGCACTTCCCGGGGGTCTCTTTGCTGCAGTAGTAGATGCTGGAGCTCAGCGGCAGGGCACCGAGCGTGGTGTCCTTGCTGTACCAGGCCTCGCCGGTGGCGGGGCTCATGCCGGGCATCGCGGAGGAAACGTTGGCGCAGCCAGTGAGCGCGCCGGCGAGCAGTACAAATCCGAAAACCGTCTTCATGATGGTTCGTTCTCCCTGAAAAAGATCGTGGATCCGGCGCAAGAAGCGTCCGGAAAGATGGACTACTCGACCTCTTCGACCTGCGTGCAGGTCGGCTTCGCGCCATCCGCCTTGCAGTGGTACATCGTCGACGTGAGGCCAAAGAGGCCCGTCTTCACGACGTAGGCGTTCTTCTCCTGCGAGACGACGGCGACACGAGCGGCACACCCCGACGTGGCGATGGCCACGACGCCCGCGACGATGAGCGTAACGACTTTCATGGATCCTCCAGAGTTCAACAACCCAACCCCCCGGACCGACGGCCCGGGCACGTCCAGCGACGTCGCGGGCGGTCGTACCACGAGCCTCGCACCTGCGGCGGAACAAATTGGACGACGAAAGTCGGCGTGTTTCCCCGACCGGAACCGGTCGTCCCCGCGACCTCCCCCTTGACACGCGCGGGACCGTCCGCCATAAAGCGCGCCCCTTCCGCATCCTACACGGCGAAAACAGCACCCC
>JBDTXR010000457.1:0-7285 GCA_040006075.1 Byssovorax sp.
AGGTCGGCGTGAGCGTCCCCGCCGGCTCGCACACGGTGACGTTCATCCACCCGGATCTCGGGAAGAAGTCGGTGACCGTTCAGGTCAAGCCCGGCGAGACGAAGACGGCCGCCGTCAAGTTCAACTGATCACGAACGGGCCGCTCCCCGCGGCCCCATTCACAACTCAATAGCTACCGAGCCGTCGGTGATTTTCGTCGAGGCGGGTGTGCCGCCTAGGCGGAGGAGGAGCCGTACGCAAGTACGGTGACGACGACAACGACGGCGGCGCGCCCGCCTCGACGAAAAGCACCAGGCTCAGGCTCACTCGGTGCGCGCCGGGGCGTGGCGCTCGGCCCACGACTTCCACGTGAACGCGCACGCGGGATCGCGATCGTGGCCCGGGCCCGCGCAGCGCGCCGGCTCCACCGGGGGGCCGAGGATCAGCATCATTCCCCGGGGAATGATGGGCAGATCGCGCTGCCACAGCTCGACGAGGCGGCGATCGAGATCGATCGAGATCTCTTTCTGCTCTTCGCTCAGCAGCTTGCCCAGCTCGCGCCGCAGGCGGTCTTGCAGCTCGGGATCGTCGGTCACGGCGAGCGCGCGCAGGCGCAGCCGGATCTCGGCGTCGCGCTCGCCGGCGCGACGAAAGATGCTGGTCGCGCCGAGCGTCTGCCAGGTGATGTTGGCGTTCTCGCCGCCGAGCTCCGCCGCGCGCGCGAGGATCCGCGCGCCCTCGATCCGCCACTGCTGCGCCTCGGTCTCGTCGGTGAGGTAGGTGCCCGGGCCGATGAACGCGACGAACTCCCCGAGCGCGAGCCAGAGCTGCCCGTCGTACGGCAGCTCGCGCGAGCCGCGCTCCATCACCGCGCGCGCCTTCAGCACCTCGGCGTGCGAAGGCTCGAAGCCCTGGAAGGTGTAGAGCGCGTCGGCCATCAGGTACGGCTCGCGGAACGTGGGCTCGAGCTCGTTGATGCTGTCGACGAAGAGCGAGAGGTTCTCGAAGCGGCGGCGCTCGAAGGTGTGCAGGCCCTGCGACACGAGCACGTGGGACCAGAGCAGATCCACCAGCGCCGATCGGTAGCCGAGCGAGAGCGCGACCACCTGATCCGGCGGCGGGAGCACGTAGACGTCGGACTCTTCCTTCACGCGCTGGTGGGTGTCGGCGAGCGGGCCGCGCACCGCGCCGATCGCCGCCGCCGACGCGAGGACCAGGCCGAGCGTGGTGAGCTTCGCCTTCACGTCACTCCACCTCGCGATCGATGAACATCCCGGGGAGGATCCGCGCCGATTTACCGGGGACGCGCTCGCCTCGCACCTCGAACGTCGACAGCGCGCCGTCGCCGTCGAGATCGCCGTGCGCCGTCGCCGTGAAGCGCATCGTCTGCGTGGCCGGATCGGTCTCGCTGTCGAACTTGAAGGCGAAGGCGTGGGCCTCGGTGAAGCGGAAATCGAGCGAGCGCCACGTGAGGTGCTCCCAGGCGTCGACGGGATCGACGCTGCGCACGCCGCGCGGCACCTGAGCCGGCGTCAGCGGCGCGGGCGGCGGAAAGCTGATCTCCTGCGGGTGCCCCTCGGCGTACGCGACGGCGCTCGTCACCATCCGATCGAGGCCTTCCACGGGCTCGCTCAGCTTCGAGGCGCTGAGGTTGCGGAAGAACGCCGGGACCGCCACGGCGAGAGCGCTGCCGCCGATCGCGAACGCGGCGGCGAGCTCCAGCGCGCTCCGGGACGACAGCCACATGCGAGGGTCTTAGCGCAGAAAACGCCGCGCAGGGCCGCGATCAGTCGTACTCGTGGTCGACCCACACCTGGCTGGCGAGGCGCAGCGTGTGCGTGGCGGCGTTGGCCTCGCCGGTGCGGGCGAACTGGCTGAAGAGCGTCCCGTCGCCGTCGAGATCGCCCTGCGCCGAGGCCTCGAAGCTCTCGGCTGTCGTCACGGCGGCGGGGTTGGCCGCGAACTTCACGGCCGCCTTGCGATACCCCATCTGATAGTACGTCGGCGAGCTGCTGGTGAACTTCAGGCACGGCCAGCCGTTCCCCGCGTCGCCCAGGTTGTAGTCGCTGTTGGGGGCGCTGTTGGGCTGGTACTTCGTCCCTTGCACCTTCGACATGGTGTCGGGCACGTCGAGGAGGGCAGTGCCGCAGAGCGCGTGGCTCGCCGCCAGAGTGACTTGCCCCTCGGGGATGATCTGGGAGTTCACCGTCTCGCGCTCGTACGAGGCCTGCGCCCCGCGGGCGATGAGGCCAATCCCCTCCTTCGCTTCGGCGGTCTTGGCGACGGCGAGGTAGCGGCGAACACCGTAGATGGCCAGCGCCGCCAGCACGCCGATGATCGCGATCACGATCATCAGCTCGACCAGCGTGAACCCGCGCTTGCTCGGAGGGTGAAAGGGCCTGTTCATCGGGAGCCTCGGCCAGACACGATGCGTTGAAGCGGACTCGGGGAGCTCTCGGGCGACCCTCTTGGTGGCGTCGCGCTCTGCCCCTCTCGGCGTCGATGCTGCCAGTGGGTGTCTGACCACGTGAACATCGGCAGTGACGAGGCGGAGAGCGATCTCCCCGCCCGGCGGGGCTCCGATCAATCGAACTCGTTGAGGACGTAGACCTGCGAAGCGAGCTTGATGGTCTTGGTGGCCTGGTTGACCTGCCCGGTGCGGGCGAACCAGCTGAAGGTGGTGGCGTCGCCGTCGAGATCGCCCTCGGCCGAGGCCTCGAAGCCGTTCGCGCCGCCGGCGGCCGCGTTGCCGGGCGCCAGATCGGTGCCCTGCTTGTAGCCGTAGGCGTAGTAGATGGGCGAGCTCATCGTGAACTTCAGGCAGGGCCAGCCGGTGAGCGCGTCACCGATGTTGAAGTCGGCGCCGGCGGCGCTGTTGGGCTGGTACTTGGTCCCCTTGACGGAGGCGATGCCCGCGGGCACCGTCGCGGCCGAGCTGAGGCAGAGCGCATGGCTGGCGGCGGTGGACGGGGCGCCCTCGGCCACGATCTCCGACGACACGGTCTCTCGCTCGTACGAGGCCTGGGCGCCGCTGGCGATTGAACCGATGGTGTTCTTGGCCTCCGAGGTCTTGGCGGTGGCCAGGTAGCGGCGGACGCCGTAGATCGCCAGGGCCGCGAGAACACCGATGATCGCCACGACGATCATCAGCTCCACGAGGGTGAAGCCGCGCTTGTCGAATCGCTTGTATGCACGCATGGGATGATCTCCGTTGTTCGTGGGGCCCGGCGGGTGAGGTGATCCTGGGCGGGTTCCGGGCTTGATCTGCCCCGCGCGAGGCGCTGTAAATCGCAATGCGCTCGTCTGAATCTCGGCGGCGAGGAGGTCAGATGACCTCGTCGTGAGCATCCCTTCGCCGGACGAGGGCAGGAGTCGAACCCCACCGGGCGGAGAGCGATCTCTCCGCCCGACCAGGGCCTCCGCTCGACCAAGCGAGCGGAGCCGGGCGCTGATCAATCGAACTCGTTGAGGACGTAGACCTGCGAAGCGAGCTTGATGGTCTTGGTGGCCTGGTTGACCTGCCCGGTGCGGGCGAACCAGCTGAAGGTGGTGGCGTCGCCGTCGAGATCGCCCTCGGCCGAGGCCTCGAAGCCGTTCGCGCCGCCGGCGGCCGCGTTGCCGGGCGCCAGATCGGTGCCCTGCTTGTAGCCGTAGGCGTAGTAGATGGGCGAGCTCATCGTGAACTTCAGGCAGGGCCAGCCGGTGAGCGCGTCACCGATGTTGAAGTCGGCGCCGGCGGCGCTGTTGGGCTGGTACTTGGTCCCCTTGACGGAGGCGATGCCCGCGGGCACCGTCGCGGCCGAGCTGAGGCAGAGCGCATGGCTGGCGGCGGTGGACGGGGCGCCCTCGGCCACGATCTCCGACGACACGGTCTCTCGCTCGTACGAGGCCTGGGCGCCGCTGGCGATGGCGCCGATGGTGTTCTTGGCCTCCGAGGTCTTGGCGGTGGCGAGGTAACGGCGGACGCCGTAGATCGCCAGGGCCGCGAGGACGCCGATGATCGCCACGACGATCATCAGCTCCACGAGGGTAAAGCCGCGCTTGTCGAATCGCTTGTATGCACGCATTGGGATGGCCTCCGATTGTTGAGTAAACCCGGGCGAGCAAACATGCCTTGCGCGGGCGCGGGGTGGATCACCCCGCAATTCAAAAGCTTTATGGGCCCTCGCGGCGCGCTCAGGAGCAGCGCTGTCGGGCCGGCCCGAGAGGGCTAGTGATCGTCGTTCTCACCGTAGATCTCGCCGCTCAGCGACGAGGAGATGAAGAGGACGACCTTGGCGCCGGTGGCGCGCTGATTGGCAGCCTGGACCACGTACCAGGGGATACCGGGGTTGATCGCCGGCCAGATCGGAGGGCTGGTGTAGCCTACCGCGGCGGGGGGCGCCGTCGGCCCGACGCCGGCGACGACCGCGTACCCGAAGCGAACTGGACCGTCGGAGTTGACGTTCAAGAGCTGCCAGCCCTTCACGGGATCGGTGTAGCGAACGTCGGCGGACTGGGTCCAGGACCACTTCTCGTCGTTCTTGCTCACCGTCGGATCGTGCGGGTAGTAGTTGGTCAACGTGCCAGACACGTTGAGGTACACCAGCATCTCGGATTTATAGGACTCTTCGCCGGCGCGGATGCCCTGGATCATGGCCTTGGCCTCACCGGCCTGGGCAGCGTTCAGGTACTTCTTGTAACCGACGATGGCGAGAGCAGCCATGACCCCGATGATGGCCACCACGATCATCAGCTCGGCGAGCGTGTAGCCCCTTTGCCAGGATCGAAGTGACGTGCGGGGGAGCGAGAGCATCTGGGTCGAGGCTTGAGCACGCGGCGTGCCATCGGTCTCTTCGCGAACGGTGACGATGGGCATTGGAGGATCTTCGCACGAATCGCGGTCCGGAAGGCAACTCTGCCGGTGAGCTGGACCGCGGGCGGTGACGAAAATCGTCACCGGCCTCCTCCGCGCGGTGACGATTTGCGGCGATCAGCCGTTCTCGGGATCGTCCTCGTCGGGGCCGGCCACCTCGAGCGCGTGCTTGGCCAGCCGGTAGCGCATCGAACGGAACGTGACCCCGAGCAGCTTCGCCGCGGCCTTGCGCACCCCGCCGGTGCGGGCCAGCGCCTGGAGCAGCAGCCGGCGCTCCACCTCGCCGAGCACCTCGTCGAGCGCGCAGCCCTCGGGCGGCAGATCGGCGAGCAGCGGCGCCGGGCTCGCCGAGAGGCCCGACACCGCCAGGGGAAGATCGCCGAGGCCGATCGCCGGGCTCGACGCCAGCGCCACCGCGCGCTCCATCATGTTCTCGAGCTCGCGTACGTTCCCCGGGAACGCGTACACGTCGAGGGCCCGCAGCGCGTCGGGCGTCAGGCCGCGGACGTCCTTGCCCAGCTCCGCGGCGAAGCGATGCACGAAGCGATCGGCGAGGCGCGACACGTCTTCCGGCCGATTGCGCAGCGTCGGCAGCTCGATCCGGATCACGTTGAGCCGGTAATACAGGTCTTGCCGGAACTTCCCCTCGCGCACGTCGGCCTCGACGTCGCGGTTCGTCGCCGCGAGCACGCGCACGTCGACGGCGACCTCGAGCCCGCCGCCGACCGGGCGCACCTTGCGCTCTTGCAGCACGCGCAGGAGCTTCACTTGCAGCGACGGCGGCAGCTCGCCCACCTCGTCGAGGAGCATTGTCCCGCCGTCGGCCTCGCGGAACAGGCCGAGCGATCGCGCGCCGGCGCCGGTGAACGCGCCGCGCTCGTGGCCGAAGAGCTCGCTCTCCATCAGCGCCTCGGGGAGCGCGCCGCAGTTGACGACGACGAAGGGCTTGCCCGCGCGATCGCTCTGCTGGTGGAGCGCGCGGGCCACGCGCTCCTTGCCCGTCCCGCTCTCGCCGGTGATCAGCACCGTGGTCCGCGCCCGCGCGACCTTGCCGATCAGCTCGGCCACCTTCACCATCGCCGGGCTCGTCCCCAGGCTCTCGCGCCCGTCGTTCTCCAGCCGCTCCAGGTGGGCCTTCAGCCGCTGGTTCTCGACGACGATCAGCCCTTTTTCCAGGGCTTTCTGCGCGACCGCGGCGATCTCGGCCGGCGAGAACGGCTTGGTGACGAAGTCGTACGCGCCGCGGCGCATGGCCTCGAGCGCCGTATCGACGGTCGAGTGCGCGGTCATCACGATGATCTCGGTGGCCTCGCTCCGCTGCTTCGCCGCGGCGAGCACGTCCATGCCCGAGCCGTCGGGCATCACCAGATCGGTGAGCACCAGCGGGAACGGCGTCGGGCTCTGACGGATCGCCTCGAGGGCGGTCTTCACGCCGGGGACGACCACGACCTCGTGCCCCTGCCGACGGAAGGTGATTTCGAGCACCTTGCGGAGCCCGGGCTCGTCATCGACGACGAGGATCTTCGTCGGGCTGGGCGGGAGGCTCGGGGACGAGGCCATCGCTCCACGGTATCACGACGGTCCGGCGTCGCTGCGCGTTGGCGTGCGCGAGGTCAGTGGCAGGCCGAGCTCGCGCTGGTGTCGTTGGGCGAGTGCGGCTCGATCACGAACGGCGTCTCGGCGCTGGTCTCGGTCCCGATCACCTGCGACACCCAGGCCTGATCGCAGAGCGTCGCGGTGAGCGTGACGACGAACTTCCCGGAGAGATCGACGTCCTCGACCAGCACGCCCTTGTTCTGCGTGACGTCGAAGACGCTGACGATGGCGCCGGGCGTGCACGATCCGGCGACCGTCCACTGCCGCTGATCCATGGACTGCACGCTCTCGACGTCGGGCGGCGGCAACGGCAGCGTCGGGCTCAGGCACGAGGTCGCGAGCAGGGCGAGGGCGGCGCTGAGCGCGAGGGAGAGCAGAGGACGTCGGCGCATGGACGCCTCGAATTAGCACGCTCCATGCCCCGGGCCCGCTTTCAGGAAACCGCAGGGTTTCGGGGCGTCGGTGCGGGACGCCCCGCGCTCAAGCCAACCGAGTTGTCGCTCAGCGCCCGTCGGTTTGCAGCACCCGGAGGCCGACCCGGCGGGGCGGGGGCGGCAACGGCAGGGCGGCGGCGTCAACGCTGTCAACGATGTCGACCAGCTCGCCCACCAGATCGTAATCGCTGGCCTGGGTGATCTGCACGCGGCGGATCTCGCCGGGGCGCACCTCGCCGCCGGACAGGTACACCTGCCCGTCGATGTCCGGCGCCTGGCCGGCGTGGCGGCCCATCATCACGTACTCGTGCTCGTCGCTCGTGCCCTCGACCAGCACCTCGATCTCCTGGCCCACGAGGCGCTCGTTCTTGGCGTGGGCGATCGATCGCTGGAGCTTCATCAGCTTCTTGTAGCGGCTCTC
>JBDTXR010000458.1:0-7267 GCA_040006075.1 Byssovorax sp.
TTCGTCCTCTCGATCATCGGCTCGGCGTACGTCCACCTGGGCGACGCGCCGAACCCCGAGGGCCAACCGGAAAGCAACCAGCAGCTCGCGCGTCAAGACATCGATCTGCTCGGACTGCTGCAAGAGAAGACCCGCGGCAACCTGACCGGCGAGGAAGAGCGCCTGCTCGATCAGGCGCTCTACGACCTGCGAATGCGCTACATCGAGGTCACGAAGGGATCGTGAGCAAGGCGCGGCGCGCAGCGGCGTTCTGGCTCTCGGCGGCGCTCTTCGCGTCGAGCGCGCTCGGCTGCGGCAAGGGCGCGTCCGCGAGCGCCACCACGGGATCGGCAGGCCCGGGCGCCGTGCCGATCGCCACGACGACGCCCCTCCCCGCATTGCCAACGGTCCCGCCGCCCGCGCTCCTCAGCGGCGACGGTATGCCCGTCTCGTTCGCGCCGCTCGCGCGCCGGGCCGATCCAGCGGTGGCCACGGTGAAGTCCCGCGTCGAGCGCTCCACGAACAGCGGTCGCCGCCGCGTCGTCGCCGAGGGCCTCGGAACAGCGTTCGTCTACGATCCCGACGGCTACCTGCTCACCAACAACCACGTGATCGAAGACGCGACCGACGTGATGGTCAGCTTCTTCGACGGCGGCGAGTTCAAGGGCACCGTCGTGGGCCGCGACAAGCACACCGACATCGCAGTGCTGAAGATCGACAAGACCGGCCTCCCCTCCGTCCCGCTCGGCGACTCCGACGCGATCGACGTCGGCGACTGGGTCGTGGCCATCGGCAACCCGTTCGGCCTCTCGCACACGGTGTCGGCGGGCATTCTCTCGGGCAAGGGCCGCACGCGCGACGACGTGAAAGGCCTGGATCCCAGCGGCTATTTCAACTTCCTCCAGACCGACGCGAGCATCAACCCGGGCAACTCCGGCGGCCCGCTGCTCAACGCCCGCGGCGAGGTGGTGGGCATCAACTCCGCGGTGCGCGCCAACGCCAACAGCATCGGCTTCGCGATCCCGATCAACATGGTGAAGCAGCTGCTCCCGACGTTGCTCCGCGACGGGAAGCTGCGGCGCAGCGCCATCGGCGTCGAGGTCGATCCGCTCAACGCCACCGACGCGACGCGCCTCCATCGCCCCGATCACAAGGGCGCGTGGGTGACCCGGGTGCTCGCCGGGGGCCCGGCCGAGCGCGCGGGCCTCGCGACCGACGACGTGATCGTGGCGTTCGACGGCAAGCCCATCGAAGGCCCGAACGAGCTGCGCTGGCTCGCGAGCATCGCCGGCGTGAACAAGGTCGCCACCGTCCGGGTAGCGCGATCCGAGCGCACCTTCGATCTCCGCGTCACGCTGGGCGAGCTCGCCGACCAGGGCGACGCCGATGATGACCACTGAACGGCGCGCGCGGCCCCCTGCCCCAAACCCGCGCTGTGAAGTAAGCTGACGCCGTGTCCACCACCCCGACGCACCCGGACGCGACCTCTCGTCCCGAGCCCCTCGCGGGCTCCGGGGAAGAGTCGAGCCTGATCGGGGAAGACGACGTCGGGCTCGACCCGGCGCAAAACGGCTTTCCCGCTGTCTTCGAACCGATGCCGCGACGGGTGAATAGCCCATCGGCCAAAGCGTCCAAGGAGGCGCGGCGAAAAGAGGCAGAGGAAGATCGTGTTTACATCGCGCTCGCACAGAAAGGGGACAAGGCGGCGTTTCGCTGCCTCGTCGAGCGCCATCAGCGGCGCGCCTTCGCGATCGCGATGGGCCTCGTCCGCGACGAAAACGATGCCCGCGAGATGGTGCAGGAGGCCTTCCTCCGCGTTTACAAGGGCCTCGGAGCTTTCCAGGGCGGCTCGTCGTTCTTCACCTGGCTCTATCGCATCGTCACCAACCTCTCGATCGACCTCATGCGGAAGCCGGGTCGCAAGGACGCCGAGCTTCAAGACAGCCAGGTCCCTCCCGAAGAAGAGAACGATTTCGCCATGGTCTCGCGCATCGACGGGGCCGACCCGCTCGACGTGCTGCGCCGGCAAGAAATCGCCGGCCGGATCCAGGAGGCGCTCGACGCCCTGCCTGCCTACCACCGAGGCGTGATCCTGATGCGAGAGGTGGAGGGGATGTCGTACGACGAAATGGCGCAAGTGATGGGCGTTTCCAAGGGCACGATCATGAGTCGGCTCTTCCACGCCCGGCAAAAGCTCCAGCGCGCCCTGGCCGATTGTTACGAGGAAGAGGGCGGCCCGCGGATGCGCGGACCGAGCACCGACGAGCCGGAGGACGTAGCGTGAGCGAAAACCCGACAAAAGAAGTCATTCCGTCGGATCTCGAGCTGATGCTCTTCGCCGACGGCGAGCTCGACGGCGAGCGTGTCGCCGTGGTGGAAGCGTTCCTCGCGCACAACGCCGACGCACGGCACAAGCTGTCGTCGCTCGGCCTCGTTTCCGAGCTCGTTCGCGAGCGCGCCGTCGCCTCGGCCTCGCCGGCCGACGACATCGCCGACGCTCTGATGGCGCAGATCGCCGCCGAAGCGGGCACCAACGGCGTCGCGCACGCGGTCCCGGCCCCGCCGCGCGAGATCGCCGCGTCGGCGAAGCTCATTCCCGTCGCGAGCGCCGCACCGCGCGCTTCGAAGCCCGCCAACGACAACGCCCGCAGCATCTTCGCCCTCGCCGCCGTCGCCATCGCCGCAGCAGCCGCGCTGATGATCTGGGGACGCGCCGCCGATCACCACCCGGAAGTAGCGTCGAACCTTCCCGCCGTGCAAACCGAGGCCCGGCCGATCGTCGTCGCGCCGCCGGCGCCGATCAAGGTCGTCGAGCCGGTGGCCGACACCGACGGCGAGCATGGAGTGGAGGTGGCCGCCGTCGATTTCGGCGCCCGCACCGGGTCGATTTTTTACGTGCCCACGGGGTCGGCCGCGTCAAACGCCACCACCACTGTGGTTTGGCTCAACGACGAAGCCGCTGGAGGACCATGATGACGCGCTTGTTTCTCGCGATGACCGCCGCACTGGGGGTGACCCTGGCCGCGGCCGGCGGCGGCGCGCTCGCCGATGAGGCGGGCAAACCCGCCCAGGTGGTTCCGGCCGAAGCCTCGGTCGAAATCGTGATCCTTCACGCGACCAACGACGGAAGCGGCATCGATCCGAAGATCGGAAAGATGCCCGCCCTCGCGCAGCCGCCGTTCTCTTCGTACAACAGCTACAAGCTCCTCGATCGGATCACGCGCCCGCTCGCGAAGGGCAAGTCGTCGACGACCAAGCTCCCCACCGGTCGAGACTTGATGGTGGCGTTGAAGGACGTCATCGAGCCGAAGAAGAAGGACGAGCCGCGGCGCTACGTCGTCACGGCCAGCATCCAGAAGCCGGACGGGAACACCTTCCTTCCGCTGCTCGAGGTCAACGCCAAGCCGGGCGAGCTCTTCTTCGTCGTCGGGCAGAAGTACAACGGCGGCACCATCGTCATCGGCATCAAGGTGAATCCATAGCGTCGCCCGCGGATCGCGCGCGATCTGCTGGACGCCGCACCACCTCTCGCGCGAGCCTCGCGATCATGCCCCGAGCTCGCTTCGCCCTCCTCCTCATCGCACCGCTCTTCGCCGTCGCCTGCGCGCGACCCGAGCCGGCGTTTCCTCCGGGCCCGCCTGTTGTCCCGCAGCTCGGGCCGCCGGGGATCATCGCGGGCTACCGCTTGCCGTTCAATGGACGCTGGCTCATCCAGCGCACCCACTACGGTAACCCGCACGATCAGGCCTACGCGATCGACGTCGTCTTCCCCACGCCCGACGGCAAGATCGCCGGCGGCAGCGGCAAGCTCAACACCGACTATCCCAGCTATGGCCAGCCCATCGTCGCCGACGCGCCCGGCGTCGTGGTCATCGCGGTCGACGGTATCCCCGACAACGCGCCGGGCGTCGTCAACAGCTACGATCAGCACGGCAACTACGTCGTGATCGATCACCAGAACGGCGAGTTCTCGCTGATGGCGCACCTGATCCCCAGCACCATTCGCGTGCATCCCGGGCAAGTCGTCGGCGTCGGCACCGAGCTCGGGCGCTGCGGCAACTCCGGGCACACCACCAACCCGCATGTGCACTGGCAGGTGATGACCTCGGCGTACGCCACCCAGGCGCAGGCCATTCAGCAGCGCTATTTGCCCTACGATCGTAACGGGCAACTCACGACGACGATGCCCGACAAGGGCGACTTCATCACCCCGCGCTGATCGATCGCGGCTCGAGATCTTTACCGAAGCACGCGCTCAGCGGAGCGGTCACGTACTCGCCGAAGCGCGGGATGCGTTCGAAGCCCGCGCGCAGGTAGAGCGCCACCGCTTCGACCTGGCGATCGCCGGTCTCGAGCACCAGCCGCGTCACGCCGATCCGTCGCGCCTCGTCCTCGAGCGCGGCCAGGATCCTTCGCGACACGCCCCGACCTCGCGCCTCGCGAGCCACGTACATCCGCTTGATTTCGGCTGTCGTCGCGTCGATCCGTCGGACCGCACCGCAGCCGATCGCCCGCCCGTTCGCGCGGGCGATCACGAAGGCGCCGTTCTCGGGCGCGACCTCTTCGGGCGAGAGCTCGAAGAAATTGTCGTCGGGGTTCGGGTAGCGCTCGCTGATGTCGGCGTCGAGCAAGGCGATCAGCGCGCGCGCGTCGGGGCTCGCGATCGACTCCACGGCGATCGTCGGCGAGAGGTCGGGATCGATCATCGTCGCCTCGAATTTCAGAGCGCGAGCAGGTGCTCGACCTGGCGGAGCAGCTCCATGCGCTTCTTCACCACCGGGCTGGTTCCATCGAGCTGGCGCTCCGTTTCGGCGAGCACCTCGGCGAGCGGGATCACATGCACCGAAGGATCGGCGGTCTCGGCGCCGAAGCCGCCGGGGGCCTCCCACGCGAGCATCACGTCGTGCGCGCCGGCCTCGGCCGCGAGCACCGACGCGTACGCGAGGCGCTGGCCGATCACCCGATCGAGCGCGCTGGGGTTGCCTCCGCGGACCACGTGGCCGAGCACCGTCTCGCGCACATCCACGCCAGGTGCATCTGTCACCAAATGTTCGCTCAGGCGCTTCACCAGGCGCGCCGCGGGGACGGTGACGCCCTCGGATTTCACGATCAGCACGCGTCGCTTGTGGCTCCCGGGCGCGAACGCGCGCCGCAAGACCTCGCGGAGCTGCGCCACCAGCGCGTCCTCGTCGAGGCCGCTCTCGCCGTAGAGGATCGCGTCGGCCTCGGCCGCCAGGCCCGCGCGCATCGCGAGGAAGCCGCAGCGCCGGCCCATCACCTCGACCACGAAGGCGCGACGGTGCGCGCGGGCGGTGTCGGAGATCCGATCGCAGGCCTCGACGATGGTGTTGCACGCGGTGTCGACGCCGATCGAGAGGCCCGAGTGGCCGATGTCGTTGTCGATCGACGCCGGCAGACCGAGGACCTGGATCGCGCGATCTTCGCCGAGCAAGTGCGCTCCCGCGAGCGAGCCGTTGCCGCCGATCACCATCAGCGCGTGGATGTCGAGCGCGCGCAAGCGAGCCTTGGCGCGGGCCTGACCGTCGGGCGTCGGGAACTCCATCGATCGCGACGAGCCGAGGATGGTCCCGCCCACGTGCGTTATCCCCTCGATGTCGGCGAGCCGCAGCTCCGAGACCTCGCCCTCGAGCAGGCCCTGATAGCCGCGGCGGATCCCGAAGATCGTGTGACCTCGGTTGATGCCGGCGACGGCGATCGTCCGGATCGCGGCGTTCATCCCCGGGGCGTCGCCGCCCGACGTGAGCACGGCCATGCGCATGGGCTCTTCTCGTCTCTCTCCCCCGGCGCCGCGGCCTTCGTCGCGGGTGGGTGGCCCATCTTATCCGCGCGGCCGCCGAACGGGTACGATGCCCTCGTGAAGGTCGCCGCCCCCGGTCCGCTCGTCGATGTCGCCTGGCTCGCGAAGAACCTCGACGATCCACGGGTACGCGTCGTCGATGTGCGCTGGTATCTCTCGGGCAAGCGCGGCGCGGACGAGTATTTGCGCGGCCACATCCCCGGCGCGGCGTTCGTGGATCTCGACCTCGATCTCGCGGCGCCGAAGGGCAGCGGGCCGGGGCGTCACCCCTTGCCGACGTCCACCGAGTTCGCGCGCATGCTCGCGCGGATCGGCGTCACGCGCGGCTCGATCATCGTCGCGTACGACGACGCCGGCGGCGCGTTCGCTGCGCGGATGTGGTGGCTCCTCCGCTGGTTTGGCCACCCGGGCGCGTGCGTGCTCGACGGCGGTCTGCCCGCGTGGGTCGCCGCCGGGCACGCGCTCGTGACCTCGACGCCGGCCCTGACCATGGCGCCGCAGCTCGCGCTCCGACCGCGCAACGTTGGCCTCGTCGACAAGGGGATCGTCGATCGCCTCCGCGGCGATCCGCGCGCCAAGGTCCTCGACGCGCGCGCGCGCGAGCGCTTCGAAGGCCGCAGCGAGCCGATCGACGCGCGGGCCGGTCACATCCCCGGCGCGATCGCCGCCCCCTTCGTCGAGAACCTGGTCGCGCCCGGCGGCGTGTTTCTCCCGACCGAAGCGCTGGCCGATCGCTACCGATCGCTGGGCGTGCTCCAGGCCGAGCAGATCGTTTGCTACTGCGGCTCGGGCGTCACCGCGTGCCACGACCTGCTGGCGCTGGCCTTGGCGGGCCGCGACGACGCGCTGCTCTACGAGGGATCGTGGAGCGATTGGTCCGCGGACTCTGCGCTGCCCGTCGCCACCGGCCCTTGAAAAAGCCAGGACGACGGGTGCCGTCGTGAGACCACGAAGAACTTCGTGGAGCTGAGGGGGGTCGAACCCCTTACCTCCTGACTGCCAGTCAGGCGCTCTCCCAGTTGAGCTACAGCCCCGGTGAATCGAGACGCGACATCTACTTCAGGCCGCGGCGTTTGTCTCGGGATTTTTTCGACTTCGACGACGATGGCTACGCTAACCGCGCCCGGACGGCCTCCGGGCGCGATCGCTGGCGTCGTCGCTAGAAGCCCATCAGCTTCGCCACGTAATACTTCATCGTCTCGCTCGTCCCGCCGCCGATGCGGAGCAAGCGCTGATCGCGCCACGAGCGCGCGATCGGGAAGTCCTCGATGTAGCCCCACCCGCCGTGGAATTGCAGGCAGTCGTCGACGATGGTCGAGACCAGATCGCCCGCGAGGATCTTCGCCATGGAGATCAGCTTCACGGTCTCCATCGAGAGCGGCACCTTCCGCACGTACTTCTCGTCGTTGTACTGATCGACGCACTTGTAGACGAAGGCCTTCGCGGCCTCGAGCTTCGTGTAGTGGTCCA
>JBDTXR010000459.1:0-7215 GCA_040006075.1 Byssovorax sp.
ACCGCACCGCGTGGGGCGCCGTGTACCGCGTGATCTACGATCACCTCACGCGCCTGCCGCCCGAGCTGCGCACCAACTACCTGAAGCGCCTCGGGCTCGAGCACGCCTCGGTGAACCTCGAGACCGACTTCCAGAAGATCGCCCAGTACTACGGCGTCGATCCGCGCACGCTGGGCGAGCTCGGGCCGCCCCAGGCCGCCCTCGCCGCGCTCGCCGAGCTCTCGCGCACCCTGGTCCCCGGCGGCAAGCCCCCGGAAGACGTGCCGGGGATCCTCACCTTCGCGCGCCGCCTGCGCGACACGCTCGAGGTGTTCCTCAAGTGCTTCATCTCCCTCCGGGACGGCTACCAGGAGTTCCAGAAAGAGATGCTCGCCGCGGATCGCGAGTCGGTGAACAGCGATCGCGTCGCCACCGCGAAGGACGCCAAGGAGCTCGGCAACGTCCTCCTGGGCCCCAGCGGTGGCCCCGACGCGCCTCGCCAGCTCTACGACATCTTCGTCGAGGTCATGAGCCACCAGGTCGCCCTGCTCAACGGCGTGATGGAGGGCGTGAAGACGTTGCTCGACCAGCTCTCCCCGAAGGCCGTCGAGGAGGACTACGAGAAGAAAGGCCGACGCGCCGGCCTATTCTCGAATAAATACGAAGCTCTGTGGAAGTTCTACGAGGACCGCCACGGGGATTATTCGGGCGAAGACAAGCAGACCTTCCTGATAATTTTTGGCCCACAATTCTCGAAGGCATACGCTGCCTCAGCCGGGGAGGATTACAAGTCCTCCGGCGAAGCGGCGGGGAAGAACCTCCGCCACACGATGACCCCCAATCAGGTCAAGCGATAGGTCTCCGGCCTCCCCGGAGGCAATCGCATGACGATCGGGCCCGCGAGCGGGCTCGCTTGGAAAAAGAAGGCGCCTGGGATGCGAATCAGGGAGACGATCGTAGCGGCGGGCTTGCTCTCGATCACGGCGGCAACGCTTGCCCCGCGCGAGGCCGCGGCGCAATCGGCGCCGCCCGTGGTCCAGCGCGACAAGAACTGGGACATCGTCTCGAACGTGACCATGGTCGCGGGCGCGTCGATTGTCTCGCTGATGCCTCGTGTGTACTTCAACGATCCGGAGGCCACGGTCGGCTGGAAGGGTCGGTGGCACATCTCGGCGCTCGCCCCGATCATGACAATGACGGCGCTGACGTTGATGATCGACGTCCCGATCAAGAACGCCATCAAGACGGTGCGGCCAGGCTGCACGGTCGACGGCACCGTCTACCCGCTGACGGAGTGCGCCTCGTTCGGCGCGCCGTCGACGCAGTCGTACGCCGCGTGGGGCGCGACGGGGGCCGGGCTCGGCATCTTCCTCGTCGACACCGTGAAGTGGTCGGACGGCCGCTTCAACGTGCCGTATTTCATCGGTGACGTGGCGCTCCCGCTCACGCTATCCATCCTCAGCTCGGTCGGCCGCGGCGTGGCGCCGGGGACGTCGCTACCGTACGAGAGCGGCGGGGCCATCGCCGCCGGCGCGCTCACCGGCTTCGCCAGCGGCCTGATCGTCGGCGGCGCCTACGCGCTGCTGCAGAAGCCGAGCTGCGGCTTCGGCAACAACATCTTCTGCTGGTGAGCCGACGCCGATGAACGGGTCGTTCCTCTCCACGGCGGTGAGCCTCGTCAGCGGCACGCTGTCGTTCCTCCTCGACGTCTCGCTCCTCGTCGTGGCGCTGACGATCGTCCGCAAGCGCCGCGCCGACGCGGGTCTCCTCATCGCGGCGTCGGCCGGCGTGCAGCTGGTCACGACCATCGGGATCCGCATCGCCTACGCGGTGATGGGGAGCGTCGGCTCATCGAGCTTCCGCGAGATCGCCGCGGTGATCCAGCTCGGTGGCGCGTTCGCCAACGCCGTCGCCATGGTCCTGCTGATCCTGGGGATCGTGAAGCTCGCCGCAGACGAGCCGAGCGGCAACCGCCCTCCGTACTGATCTCCGCAAATCAGAACGCCGCGAGGGCGCGTCGCAGCGCCGCGGGATCGCTCGTCGGCGCCTCGCACGCGCCGCGCTTGCACAGGAACGCGGTCGGCTTGTCGCCGATCGCCTTCTTGCCTTCGAGCGCAGGAAACCCTCTGATCAAAGCCTCCGGCGCGCCTGCTGCCGGGACGCGCGCCACGAGCACGCGGGCGTCGCTCTGCGGCGCGAGCTCGCGCAGCAGCGCGCGCGTGCGCGGATCGTCGGCGTCGCCGGCGATCACCGCCTCGCGCACCTCGGACGACGCGTGGTCGGCCGCGACGAGCAGGAACCCCGAGGAGAACGCGTCGCCCACGAGCCGGGTCGACGCGCCGCGGAGCACGCGCGCCGCCGCGTCGGAGAACGTCGCGTCGCCGGTGAGCTCGCCCAGCTCGAGGAAGAGCAGCGTCGCCGCCGAGCTGCCCGACGGGAGCACGCCGTCGTCGGTCTCGGATCGCCGCAGCGGCAGCGTCGCGGGCCCGATCTGGGCCTCGACCTGGAGGAACACCCCGCCGCGCTCGTCGTAGAAGCGCTCGCGGATCGCCGCGCCGATCAATCGCGCCGCCGCGAGCCAGCGGGGATCGCCGTCGGCCGCGTGGAGGCGGAGCAGGCCGAGCGCGGGCAGCGCGTAGTCGTCGAGGAACCCCTCGCCCAGCGTGGCGCCGCGACGCACGCCGCGGCTCATCGAGCGCGTGCTCTCGTTCCAGCAGGTGTCGACGAGGAAGCGCGCCGTGCGCTGCGCGGCCGCGAGGAAGCGCGGCGAGTCGAGACGCCGCGCGCCCTCGGCGAAGGCCGCGAGCGCGAGGCCGTTCCACGACGCGAGCTCCTTGTCGTCGACGGCGGGCGCCGGCCTCGCGTCGCGGATCGCGCGCAGCGTGGGGAACGCGCGATCGAAGGCCGCGGCCGGCTCGCCCGGCGCGACGCCGAGGGTCTTCGCGAGCGCGGCCTCGTCGGCGACGCGGTGGAGCACGCTGCGCCCGTCGAGCGATCGCTCGCCCGCCCTGGTCACGCCGAAGAGCGCGCCGACGAGCCGAGCTTGCGGCGCGCCGATCGCCTCCTGGAGCTCGCCCGGGGTCCAGGTGTAGTAAACGCCTTCGCCGCGCGGATCGTCCGCGTCGAAGCCGACCACCAGGCCTCCGTCGGGCCGCTGCCACGACGCGGCCAGATCCTCGATCGCGGCACTCCCCACTGCCGTGAAATCGACGCGACCGAGCGCCTGCCCAGCCTCCAGGTAAATCACCGCGAGCTGCGCGTTGTCGTAGAGCATCCGCTCGAAGTGCGGCACGTGCCACGGACGATCCGTCGCGTAGCGGTGGAAGGTCCCCGTGAGGTGATCGCGCTGGCCTCCGCGCATCATCTGCTCGAGCGTGAGCGTGACGTGAGCCCTGGCGACGGGCTCCGCGGTGCGCTCGACGAAGCGGAGCTCCGCCAGCAGCAGCGGCGAGGTGGGGAATTTCTGTCGCGATCCAAACCCTCCGTAGGTCGCGTCGCGCGATCGATCCAGGCTGGCGAACGCCAGCTTGATCTGCGCCGGCGTCACCTCGCCCTCGCCCGCCGTCGCCTGCCCCTCAGCCGCGATCTGCGTGAGCACGTCGCGCCCGCGCCGCGCGAGCTCCGGCCCCTCCGCGACGTACCGCTTCTCGATCTCGCGGAGCACGTCGAGGAACGAGAGCCGCCCGCCGCTCGCCGTCTTCGGGAAGTACGTGCCTCCGAACACCGGCTCGAGATCCGGCGTCAGCACCACCGTCAGCGGCCACCCGGTCGATCCTCCGAGGCGCGCGACCGCCGAGAGAAACAGCGCGTCGAGATCGGGCCGCTGCTCGCGATCGACCTTGATGGCCACGAAGTGATCGTTGAGATACCGCGCGGTCTCGTCGTCCTCGAAGCTCTCGCGCTCCATGACGTGGCACCAGTGGCACGTGGAGTAGCCGATCGAGAGGAAGATCAGCTTGCCCTCCTGCTTGGCGCGCGTGGTCGCCGCGTCGCCCCACGCGTACCAGTCCACCGGGTTGTGCGCGTGCTGCTCGAGGTACGGGCTGGCCTCGCCGACGAGGTGATTGCCCTTGCGCCGGATCACGTCAGTGCTTCGTGACGCGATTCGTACAGCCGGCGCGGAGCCGGACACCGGAGGCGTGGCGCACGCCGCCGCCGAGATCGCGATCGCGGCGAAGAGGCCGCGCGCCGGGCTGGATCGCATCCCCCGCCCTAGCACGCCCGCGCGCGCGCCGAGCGAGCCCGCGGCTCAGTCTTGACCGACGACGCGCTCCCAGAGCGGATCGTTCGAGGAGAACAGCGTGTCGCGCTCGACGCGGAGGAAGCGCGAGAACTCCACCTTGCGGAGGGCCCGATCGCTGTCGCGCGCGCCCTCGTCGTAGTGGATGATCTTCACCTCGACCTGCTCCAAGAGCTGAATGCCCGCCGGCTTGTAGGTGACGTCGGTGCGGAGCACGTACTTGGCGTAGAGCCCGCGCTCGGTGACCGAGGGGACCACGGCGGTGCGCTCGAGATCGACCGTCGCCGACTCGATCAGGCGGCCGCGCCGCGCGAGGAAGAACTGCGCGCGCTTGCGGCAATCGTCGGGATCGGGGCACACCTTGGACTCGGCGGCGACGATGTTCTCGTTGCCGAGGCGCACCGGCGAGATCTGCGATTTGGCCGGGCCGCGGAAGCTACCGATGGCGTAGACCTCGGCGTGATCGTCGACGGCGCGCACCAGGGCGATCGGCCCGCCCTCGTCGCCGTTCTCGAACTTGAGCACGCGGAGCCAGAGCACGCGCATGCCCTCGGGCCCGCTGCGCTGATCGAGCTCTTCGATCTCGACCGGGCGCGGCCAGCCCTTGGTGGAGACGCCGCCGCGCAGCGACTCGTTGGCGAACATGTAGTGGCCGGTGCAGTCGAGATCCTTGTCGCCCAGGCCCTTCTCGGCCGTGTAGGTGGGCACGAGGACGCCCATCCACTGCTCGGGATCGAGCGAGCGGACCACCGATTTGCCCGAGGCCGGGCGCTTGACCGCGCCGAGCTGCGTGGTGCACACCGGGATGGGGATCTGCTTGCGGCTCGCCACCTCGACGTGAGGCTGCTCCGGTGAGGCGCCGCAGGCAGAGATGCCGAAGGCGACGACCGCGAGCGCCAGGTTCTGAGCGAGGGTCCGAGCGACGGATCGAGGGGAAAGGCTCACGGATCCTTCGTACCACGCGAGGCCGCCGCAACGCGAAATTCATGCTCCATCGCGCCCGCGCGGACGCCCCCCACGAGGCCTCGGCCGGCCCGGTCGCCGACCACCGCGGGCCGACCGGCGCGGCGAGAACGACTCGTTTCAAAGCGATATCGAGCACTTGTGTCGACACGCCCGCGCGGCGTCGGACATTGGTGCGACGTCGCGAGAGCTTCGCTCGGCTCGGGGCCGTCCCTGCGCTTGACGACCGGCTCCCCCCGCGTAACCTGGGTCCCACTCTGGATTTCTCCTGGTCCAGGGCCGAGGATCGGCGCGAGCCCCCTCGACGAACAGGTGCCCTGATTCTCGCAGGGCGAGCCGGCTGCCAGCGCGCAAAGGGGCGTAGACTGAGTCCAGAAGGCTCGCGGCTGCGAGAGAAGAAACTGGTCGGATCATGGCTCTCAATGCGTATCTGAAGCTCAAAGGACAGCGGTCTGGTGAGATCAAGGGCTCGGTGACCCAGAAGGGTCGCGAGAACAAGATCATGGTGATCGCCGTCTCGCACGAGATCATCAGCCCCCGCGACGCGGCCAGCGGCCTGCCCACCGGCAAGCGCATGCACAAGCCCTTCGTCATCACGAAGGAGCTCGATAAGTCGTCGCCGCTGCTCTACAGCGCGCTCACCATGAACGAGAACATCTCCGAGTGGGAGCTCCAGTTCTGGACGCCCCAGCTCCGCGCGACCGGCGGCGTCGGCACCGAGGTGCAGCACTTCACGGTGAAGCTCACCAACGCCAACATCGCGTCGATCGCCTTCCGCATGGCGAACAACAAGCACCCGGACCTGATGAAGTTCGCCGAGTACGAGGAGGTCGCCTTCACGTACCAGAAGATCGAGTGGACCTGGAACGACGGCGGCATCACGGCCGGCGACGACTGGGAGACGCCCGCGGCGTGACGAAATCGACCGAAAGGTCGTGAAAGAAGGGCCTGGGAGCAAATAACTCCCGGGCTCTTCGCATTTCAGGGGGACTTCACGCGCGCTACTCGGTAGATTGTGAGGTGATGGTCTGCCGCAGGTACACCCACGAGCCCAGGGAGGTCAGCCGATGGCGCTGAACGCGTACTTGTCCGTGGTCGGCCAGAAGCAGGGGGAGATCAAGGGCTCGGTCACGCAAAAGGGGCGCGAAGGCCGGATCATGGTCATCGCCTTCAACCACGAAATTGTGTGCCCACGCGATCCGGCGAGCGGGATCCCCACGGGGAAGCGGATCCACAAGCCCTTCACGATCATCAAGGAGCTCGATCGCGCGACGCCGCTTCTCTACAGCGTCCTTTGCAACAACGAGAACATCAAGAGCTGGGACTTGCAGCTCTGGCAGCCGAGCCCCACGGGCGTGGAGCGTCAGCACTTCACCGTGCACATGACCAACGCCAACATCTCGGCGATCCACTTCAAGATGGCCAACGTGAAGTCGCCGAAGCTCTCGCGCTTCAACGAGTACGAAGAGGTCTCGTTCACGTACCAGAAGATCGAGTGGACGTGGAACGACGGCGGCCTGATGGCGACCGACGACTGGGAAGCGCCCCGCTACTGAGCCGGGCGCTTTTCGCCGATGCGGGCGCGCCGCCTGCGTTGTCGTCGTCACCGTACTTGCGTACGGCTCCTCCTCCGCCTTGGCGGCACACCCACCTCGGCGAAAATCACCTTCGGCTCAGGCGTTGGTGATGCGCCACGAGCGCGGGGTTTGCGCTGCGTTCAACGGTGTTCTAGGTGTTGGCGGCGTTTGCGTTTAGGATCGCCGCATGGCTGCTTCTCTCCTGACGCGCCTCGAGCATGCTGCGGATCCGAACTCGCTCGAGCGGCATACGTGGCGCGACAACGACATCGAGAGCTCGGTGTCGATGCACCTCGCGCGGATGCTCAACACGCGGCAGGGCAGCTGCCTCACGTGCCCCGACTACGGCCTGATCGAGGTCTCGGAGATCCTCAACGATTTCCCCGACGCCATCGGCATCATGCAGCGGGCGATCAAGAACAGCATCCAGACCTACGAGCCGCGCCTCAAGAACGT
>JBDTXR010000460.1:0-7213 GCA_040006075.1 Byssovorax sp.
GCTGCGGATAGCCCTGCTGCGGATAGCCCTGCTGCGGATAGCCCTGCTGCGGATACCCGGGCTGCTGCGGATACGGCTGCTGCGGCGCGGCGCCGGGCTGCGGGGCCGGCTGCTGCGGATACGGCTGCTGCGGCGCGGCGCCCGGCTGCGGCGCTCCGGGCATCGGCTGGCCCCAGCTCGTCGCGGGCGGGGGCGGGAGCGCGGGCTGCCCGGGCCGCGGCGGCGCGATTTGATCGGGCGGAGGCGCGGGCGCCGGCTGGGCCGAAGCGACCCCCGCCAGCAAGCAAAGCGCGATCGAGGCGGCGGCCGAAGGGAGGATCCAGGGACGGGGCATGGCGCCAATCTACCGAATCGCCGCGGCGGGCGCCAACGCCACCGCATCGGCGCGGCGCGGACGTCGCGGACGCGGTGGCCCATGGAGTAGGCTCCCGGCCCATGGATGCCTCCCCCGCGATCGAACCGCTGCCCGCGGAGCCCGCGCGCCCTTCGCCCGCGCCCGATCTCGATCGCGCCGTCGCCGAGCTCGGCGATCAGGCGCGCGCGTTTGCCCGGATTTCGCCGCGCGAAAAGGCCGTACTGCTGCGCTCGCTCCTGCCGCGGATCGCCGCCGCGGCGGCCGAGCAAGTGAACGTGGCCTGCCGCGCGAAAGGCCTCGATCCCGCGAGCCCCCTCGCCGGCGAAGAGTGGCTGGCCGGGCCCGCCGCGGTGCTCGCGAACACCCGCCTCCTGGCCGAGTCGCTCGAGGCGATCGCCGCGCGCGGGCGCCCGGATCTGCCGAAGGCCTTCCTCCGCGACGACGATCGCGCCGAGGTGCTGATCGCGCCGCGAGGCTTCCACGAGAAGGCGCTCTACAACGGCATCGACGCCCGGGTGATCTTCCAGGAGGGCCTGCATCCGAAGGAGGTCCCCGGCGCGCAGGCCGCGTTTTACCAGCGAAAAGATCCCGACGGCGGCGTCTCGCTGATCCTCGGCGCCGGCAACGTCGCCAGCATCGCGCCCATGGATGCGCTCTACAAACTCTTCGTCGAGGGCCAGGTCGCGCTCGTGAAGATGAGCCCGGTGAACGCCTACCTGACGCCGACGTTCGAGCAGGCCTTCGCGCCCTTGATCGAGCGGGGATTCCTGCGGATCGTGCAAGGAGGCGGCGAGGAGGGCGCGTACCTCGTCAACCACGCGGGCGTGAGCGACGTGCACCTCACCGGCTCGGCGCTCACCCACGATCGGATGGTGTGGGGGCCTCCGGGAGACGAGCGCGAGCGGCGCAAGGCGAGCCACGATCCGATCCTGAAGAAGCCGATCACCTCCGAGCTCGGCAACGTCAGCCCGATCGTGGTGATGCCCTACCTCTACTCGAAGGGCGAGCTCTGGTCGCAGGCCCGCAACGTCGCTTCGCAGGTGGCGAACAACGCCTCGTTCAACTGCAACGCGGGCAAGATGCTGGTGCTCCCGCGCGGGTGGACGCAGGCCGAGATGTTCCTCGGGATGATCGAGAAGGCGCTGACCGCGGCGCCGCGGCGCAAGGCCTACTACCCGGGCGCGGAAGACCGCTGGGCGCGGCTCACGGCGGGGCGCGAGCGGGTGATCACGATCGGCGCGTCGGGCCCCGAGGACGGCAAGCTCCCGTGGACGATGATCCGGGATCTCGACGTGGCGCGCGTCGACGAGCCGCTCTTCACCACCGAGCCGTTCTGCAGCATCCTCTCGGTCGTGGCGATCGGCAGCGACGATCCAGTGGCGTTCCTCGGCGCGGCGACGCGCTTCTGCAACGATCGTTTGTGGGGCACGCTGAGCTGCGCGATCACCATCCACGAGGCGCAGCAAGAAGATCCCACCATCGCGCTCGCGCTCGAGAAGGCCCTCGTGGAGCTGCGTTACGGCGCGGTCGCGCTGAACCAGTGGCCGGCGCTGGTCTATGCGCTGGCCTCGCCGCCGTGGGGTGGGCACCCGAGCGCGACGCTCGCCGACGTGCAGAGCGGCCTCGGCTTCGTGCACAACACGCCGATGCTCGGGCGCATCGACAAGTGCGTGCTCCGCGCCCCGCTCGAGGCCAGCCCCAAGCCGGCCTATTACCTCGACAACACCAGGATGCGCGACATCGGCGAGCGGCTCACGCGCTTCGCCGCCGCGCCCTCCCTCGGCGGCGTCGCCAGCGTCGCCATGGCCGCCCTCCGCGGCTGAAAGAGCATCGAGATCCATGAGCCTCCCTTCCCTCGCCCGCGTCTCCTCGGCCCCCGTGGAGACGCTGCGCGCCTTCGGCCGCAAGCTCGCCGCGATCGGCGTCACGCGCGAGGCCGCCGCGCCGATCGTCGAGGCCGCGCAGGCCGTGACGCCCGGGCTCCGGCAGCCGATCCGCGCCTTTCATCTCCGCCGCCTCGACACGCCCGTGGGCTTCGCGATGCGGATGTTTCTCTTCTCCGATCCGGTGACGAGGGACGAGGCCAAGGCCACCCTCGGCGAGCTCACCGACGTGCTCATCGATCTCGGGCTGCTCGAGAACTGCGCGGGCGCGGGCTTCGCGTCGCCGTTCGTGCTCAGCATCATCGACGATCTCTTCATCCTCTCCGACGATCTCTCCCACGGGCGCGACGCGGTGATGGGCTTCGGCGAGACGACGGTCGAGCTCTGCGGCGCCGCGTTTCCCAGGCAAAACGTGCAGCGGGTGCTCGATCTCGGGTGCGGCTCCGGCACCGCCGCGCTGCTGCTCGCGAAGCGGGCGCGGACCTCGGTCGGCGTCGACATCAACCCGCGCGCGATCGCGCTCTCGCGGATCAACGCGGCGATCAACGGCGTCGCCAACGTCGACTTCCGCGTCGGCGATCTCTTCGCGCCCGTGGCCGGCGAGACCTTCGATCTCATCGTCTCGCAGCCGCCGTTCGTGCCCAAGCCGGTCGGCGTCGGCGCCTCGGCGTTCCTCTACGGCGGCCCGCGCGGCGACGAGCTCGCGCTCTCGCTGCTCGCGAAGATCACCCCGCACCTCGCCCCCGGCGGCCGCGCGCTGATCATCGCCGAGTGGCCCGACCACGGGACCGAGGCGCTGGACGTGCGGCTGCGCAAGGCGATCGACACCGGCGACGTCAGCGTGCTCCTGCTGCGCATGCCGCACACCGAGCTCGACGGTCACGCGGTCGCGTACGCGTCGGGCCTGCACCCGACGCTCGGCCGCCCCTTCGAGCAAGAGGCGCGGCTGCGCCGCGAGCACCTCGAGCAGATGGGGATCCGCGCGCTGCTCCCGACGCTGGTGGTGATCGAGCGCGCCGATCCGACGCCGGGGTGGACGACGACGGTGGCGATCGAGCCGTTCTCGCGCGTGTCGTTCACCAGCGAACGAATCGATCGCCTCCTCGCGGCGCAGGCCGTCGCCGCCTCGCCGGCGCGGCTGCTCACGGCGCGGCTGCGCATGCCCGAGGGCTCGGTGCTGAGCCAGGAGCAGGTGGGCCCCGGGGCCGAAGCGCCGTCGACGCTGCACGCGCGCTTCGCGCCCGGCGCGCTGATCCCGCCGCTCCAGCTCACGATCGAGCTGCTCGGCCTGCTGACGTTCCTCCACGAAGCGCCGAACGTCCGCGTGGCCCTGGAGCGCTTCGCCGCCGAGCTCGAGATCCCGCTCGACGAGGCGATGCCGCGATCGATCGAGGCCGTCGCGCGCGCCCTGCGCGAGGGCATCGTCGAGATCGCCTGAGCACCCTCTTCCGGGGCGCGCGTGTAAGCCCACCGCGCCGCCAATCGTTGCGAACCGGCGTCGCCCGCGAGATCCAACCTGCAACGGGATCGTCCACGGCCGGCCACCCCTCCTCCCTCGAAGGACAGCCATGCGAACGCTCTTTCTCCTCCCGTGCCTCGCGGCCCTCACCGGCTGCGCCGCGCCCGCGACCTTCGTCCACTCCGACACCACGCTCGGCCGCGTCGTGGTCTACCGCAACGGGATCGCCTACTTCGAGCGGACGGCGCGCATCGATCGCGACGCCCTCGAGCTCAAGGTCCCGGCCGACAAGGTCGACGACTTCCTGAAATCGCTCACGGTCGTCGACGCCCACACCGGCGAGCCCGCACCGATCGCCTATCCCACGCAGGCGCCGGCCGGCGACAACGGCCTCATCGACATGAAGATCAGCTTGCAGGGCGCGGGCCCGCACGATCTCCGGGTGTCCTACGTGACCGAGTCGCCGTCGTGGAAGCCGAGCTATCGAATCGTCCTCGGGCAGAATGGCAAGGTCAGCTTGCAGGCCTGGGCCATCGTCGACAACACCTCGGGCGAGGACTGGCAGAACGTGCAGCTCGGCGTCGGATCGAGCTCGGCGCTCTCGTTTCGCTTCGATTTGCAGTCGGTTCGCCTCGTTCAGCGCGAGACGCTCCACTCCGACGATCTCTTCGCCCAGGCCCCACCGATGGGCGGAGCGGCCTATGCCCAGCTCATGAACCAGCAGCCGGGCCAGCAGCGACGGGTGATGGCCGAGCTCAGCGACGCGACGATCGCCGCCAACACCGAGTCGGAACGGCGCGGCCCGGCGGGCGGCAAAGATCAAGACTACTCGAAGAAGCCAGCGCCGTCGGCGCCGCCGCCGAAGTCGAAGGGTGGCTATTCCGGTGGCCTCGGCGGCGGCCGCGGGGGGTCCCTGTCCGGCGCCGTGGCGGCCACCCCCGGCTACTACCCCAAGGCCGACGACAAGCCCGCGGAGGCGCAGGCGCAACGCCAGGCGGCCCAGATCGAGATCATGGCCCGTCAGCTCAAGAACACCAACGCTCCCATCGTGGTCGAGGGCTGGGCCGATCACGCCGACGGCGACAAGTACGCCGCCTCGCTCGACCGTGCCAATCGCACCCGCGAGCAGCTCGTCCGCAACGGCGTCGATCCGGCCCGGATCGTCGCCGTGGGCAACGGCGAGCAGGCCGGCCACGCGGGCGGCGTGCGGATCGTCGAGGCGCCCACCACGCCTCCGGCCGACGGCGCGCAGAAGGCCGAAGGGAAGCCGGGCGACCCCGCCCCGCAAGGCACCGAGCCGATTGGCACCTCGCACTTCGAGTCCAAGAGCCGGATGAGCGTCCCCCGCGGTACCTCGGCCATGGTCTCGATCCTGAAGGAAGAGACCGAGGGCGAGGTGGTCTATTTCTACGACGCCGAGAGCGCGCGCGGCAACGGCAGCTTCCCCTTCCGCGCCGTGCGGATCAAGAACCCCACCGACTCGGCCCTGGAGAGCGGCCCGGTCACCGTGTTCGGGGAGAACAAGTTCGTGGGAGAGGGCCTGTCCGAGCCGATCCCCGCGCGATCCATGGCCTTCGTGCCCTTCGCCCTCGACCGCCAGATCCTGGTGGAGCGCAAGGAATCCGACGTCGACGCCATCTCGCGGATCCTCACGGTGCAGCGCGGCGTGTTCTCGACCGAGGTGCAGCACACCCGGCGATCGACGCTGGTGCTCAACAACCGGCTGACCGAGAAGGCCACTGTCTACATCCGTCACACCGTGGCCGAAGGCTACAAGCTCACCAAGGCTCCGCCCGGCCGCGAGCGCCTCGGGACGGCCTACCTGTTCCGCGTCGATCTCGAGCCCACCTCGAAGATCGAGGTGGTGATCGAGGAGGCCACTCCGCTCTTCAAGTCCACCGACATCCGCGCTCCGGGCGGGATGGACATGGTCACGGCTTACCTCTCCTCGGCGGCCGAGGGCCGGTTGAAGAGCGCGGTGAGCGAGCTGCTCAAGCTCCACAAGGAGATGGCCAACACCGAGCAGCAGATCGCCACGATCCGCGACGAAATGGGCGAGTACCGGACCCGGATGGACGAGCTCCACAACCAGGTGGTGACCCTGAAGCTGGTGAAGTCGGCCGGCCCGCTCATGACCAGCCTGGAGAAGAAGCTCCAGGAGGTGAGCGACCGGCTCTCCAAGGCCACCATCGATCTCGTCGCGCTGCAAGAGAAGCTGATGGTGGCGCGGATCAAGTTCCAGGACGGCGTGGCCGATCTGTCGCTCGAAAAGAGCGAAGAGAAGAAGGCCGACGAGCCGAAGGGCTGAGGTCGTCGACGCGAGCGCCAGGCTCAGATCGCAGGCCCGGCGCTCGGCGTGGTGAAGATCCGCTGGTAGAGGCGGTCGAACGAGAACGTGACGCTGGTGTAAAACTCGGCGTTCGAGCTGTAAAAGAAGCCGCGGTTGGTGCCCGCCTCGGTGAGCTGCGAAGCGTCGTTGAGGTAGCCGAGGGCGACACCCAGCTCGGGGATGATCTCGTAGGAGAGGCCGACCGAGAAGCGGGTCGAGGTGCGCCTCGTGGCCCCTCCCCCGGCGATGGGCGCCGGCGCGACGCAGCCCGTGGCGATCTGCACGCAGGTCGGGCCGCCGGAGCCGACGCTCGCGGCGAATCCATTCCGGAGCTGAAACGTGGTGTCGAGCTGGAGATCGCGGTGAATCGAGAGCGTGAGCCCGAGCGTGTGGCTCAGCGTGTTGGGCACGACGGGATCGTGGATCGAGGAGGTGATTGGCTGGTTCAGGATCCCGGTCGACGCGCCGATGAACGCGTGGCTCCAGCGCTCGGTCGCCGTGACCAGGAGGTAGCGGAGCCAGCGCGAATCACCGCCGAGCAGCGGCAATTGCTGCCGGAGCCCCGCGCCGATCGAGGTACCGAGGTTGACCCCGGACGCGCGGCTCTCCGGGGAGGTCGGGAACACGAGATAGCTCCAGAGCAGACCCCACGTTCGCCAGTCTCCCTCGCCCAGCAGGGTTGGATCGTGCAGGGTTCGAACGCCCCCGAGCGAGGGGCCATGACCGCGCGTGAAGAGCGTGGCCGCGTAGTCGAGGCCAAGGGGGATATCGGCGAGCTGCGGAGAGCGCTTCTGGGCCGTGGTGTCGGAGTTGGTGAGCTCTTCGACCACGGTGAGCCGAGCGCCGACGCTGAGCTGGTGACGCGGGCGCCAGAAGATGAAGTAGCTCGGCGAGAGGCTCCACGTCATGAAGACGTGGTCGTTTTCGGTGCCGATGTAGCTCGGTCCGACGCCGAAGATCCCCGCCGAGATCTGGGTGCCCCAGTCGAACGTTGTCCCGGCCCACGAGAGGGGCGGCTTCACGACGATCGGCGCCACGGGCGCGGGGCTCGCCGGGGCCTCGACCGTGACCGCTGGAGGCACGATGGGCGCTTCCGGCGCAGGCGCCGCGGGAGTGACGGGCTGCGGCGCCGCGACGCTCGCAGGAGGCTCGGGCGGCGCGCTCGCCGGCGGCGCGACGACCGGAGC
>JBDTXR010000461.1:0-7207 GCA_040006075.1 Byssovorax sp.
CGCGATCAACCGCTGAATCGGCGATCCCCATAGCCGCATAAGGGCGAAACACGAGTCAGATGGAGCGCGTCGAAGATCGCACCAGAACGGAGCCCCTTGGACGTGCAGCGATCGAGCGCCTCGCGATAGATCTGCACCGTGAGCGGAGCGGCCTCGAAGCGCGTCAATACATCGTTGACAGCTTGCCGCGCGATGCTCGGGGAAATCGGCGGGGAAACGGGCAGCTTGGTGAGTACGGACCACAGCTCACCAAGCACATGTACGCTCACGACGCCTTCGAGCGTGCCCGAAGAAACGGCGTTCAACCATACCACCGCACGCGCGTGATCGCGATGCGTGGCGAGCACCGCGGCGACGAGGACTGACGTGTCAAAAGCTACCTTCATCGGCGCCCTTCAGGAACGAGTCGACGCGCTCGTCGCGGAGGGCACGATGATCCGGGACCGCCTCGGTGGCGATCGTCCCCGTGAAAACGAGGAATCCATGCCGACGCTCGAAGCGCGGATCCGTGCTCACCTCGTCCGCATCCGCGGCAGATAGCTCGCCACTCGGTTCGGCGCGGAGCCGGTCGCGGAGCAGGCGCGCAGCTTCTTCTTCGGGCGTCGTCCCGAGCCGCTTCGCGCGCAGCGCCAGTTTTTCCGCGGTTTCCACGTCGATGTCGGTCAGGAGCAGATGCGTCATGGGTCTTCTCGCGATCCAGTGTACCGCCTCCGGCCGCGCTTGACACCGACAACAGCGCCGCAGCGAGACGATCCGATGACCGCGATCACCCCGCCAGCTCCCGGCGCTTCGCCAATTTCGTGTCATGTCCTTCGGCGCGAAATTACTGGAGCGGCGGCGGATTGTAGACGTGCTTCACGTCGGCTCCGCCGACGACGGCGTACGAGCCGGCGGCGCCGTAGCCATAGGCCACGATGCCAAAGGGCTTGTCGCCCGAGAGCTGGTGGGCACCGGCCTTCACCGGGCAGCGGCGGGACTCGTAGGTGACGGTCTCGACCGTGCCGGCGGGCTCGACGATGCAGCCGGTGGCGGGGACGCCGTCGATGGTGACCTTGCCGGCGACAGGCGTGGTCATGACCACCCAGCTCTGGTCCCAGCCGTCGGGGGCGAGGAGCACGTACTCGGTGCGGTACTGCTCGACAGGGGGGAACACGGTGAGCGACGGATCGCCGATGGCCGGGCCGTCGACGTACTGGTTGCTGACCAGGATTTGCCCCACCATCACGGGTTTTGTCGACGTGACGACGATGTTGTCCTGCGTCCAGGTGGTCTTGACCTCGCCCGGAGCGAGGGTGAAGGAATCCCACGGTGAAGGCAGGTTGGTGGTGACCACCGCGGACTCGGCGACGCCGAGGAAGCGGAGAATGTCCGGCTCGCGGAAGCTGCCGGTCGAGCGGACCGGGCTCCGGGCGATCACGTAGTGCGAGCCGATCGACTCGACCGGGAACATCTGCTCTTCGAGGTGATCGAGACAGCAGGTGTCGCCCGACATCCAGCTTGGCGGAGTGGGGATGTCGACCGCCGCGCCGGGCGCGCCGGTGGTCTCGACGCCGGAGAACACCGCGACCGGCTCCGAGGCTTGCACGATGGTCCCGCTGAGATCGGCCATGGTCTTCGGATCGTCCTGGAACGTGCCGTCGTCGGTCTCGAGGTTGAGCACGTCGAACGGGCCAATCGTCGCGGTGATCTCTCCGCCGATCGGCGTCGCCGCGATCGGCGGGTTGCCCTTGATCCGCCAGCCGGCCTTCACCTTCACCTGGGTGTTGGGCTTGACCCCGACGACGGTCACGTACGATCGATCGATGATGGTGCCGAGCCCCGGGAACATGAGGGGGATGGGGTGCCCGGCGCCCCATCCGATCACCCGGTAGAGCTTGCCGAGCGCGTTGGTCGGGAGCAGGAGCGAGGCGTCGTTGGAGTAGGCGTTGGCGAAGACGTTGAACTGATAGACCACGATCGGCGCCGAGGCCGTGATCCGGTAAGCCTGCGACGACAGGCACGTTCCGGGAGAGGCGTAGTCGTTGGGCTTCACCCCGCAGTCGAGCTCGCGCGTCGGGAGGATGATGGCCTGGAGGCCGCCGGCCGGGACCGTGATCTGCTGGATGACCTTGGTCTTGGTCGCCGAGCCGACCGGAGCCTCGTTGATCTCGATGGTCACGTTGGCCACGTTCTGGCTCGCGTTCGAGAGCGCGACGCCCCAGGGCGCGCTGGCCGGATCGTTGAAGCCGTCCTGTTGATCGAGATCGACCGCCCAGAACTCGCACCCCACGTTCGAGGGCTTGTCGGCGGCGATCTCGCACGCGGTGCCGCATTTCCCGTCCGAGCACACCTTGCCTGCGCCCGCGTCACAGACCTCGACCAGGGTGGTGCTGCTCTGCCCGTCGTCAGCGCACTTGTGGACCTCGTTGCCGACACACACCGTCCCGCCGGGGATGCACTGCGTGCAGCCGACGCCGGTGGCGCAGACCACGGGACAGTCGACCGGAGCGCCGGGCATGCCATCGGGGTTGCACGGCGTGAACGTGGCGCCGAAGCAGGTATTGCAGTCGAGCCCTCCTCCGGCCCCGGTGGTGCCCGAGGCGGTGCTGGCCGACCCGCCGGTGCCGCCGGCGAGCACGTTCGGGGGCCCCGACGCGGAGCACGCGAAACCCAGGACCACGAGCGACGGGAGGAGGCCGAGGCGAAGCAGCGAGCGCATGGAAGCGAACATAGCAAGAAATCGCCGCGGGGTGCGATCTCCGCGATCATCCTGGGTGCGATCGCGAGGATCACCCCGCGCGCCGGCGCCCGCTCCCGGGGGCGCCTTTCGTGTCATCCACGGTTGACGCCGAATGGCACGGGCGGTGCAGCTCGATCGGGGATGAACGCCATCTCCCGACGCAGGTTCGCTCTCGGCCTCGGCGCCGGCCTCCTGGCCACGCCGCTCGTCGGCCTCCTCCGCGGTACCTCGCGCGCCGACACCGGCAAGACGGCAAAGCGCCTGGTGGTGTTCTTCAGCCCCAACGGGACCATCCACGAGCACTGGCGCCCGACCGGGGGCGAGACCAGCTTCACGTTCCCCGCCGGCTCGATCCTCGAGCCTCTCGCGAAGCACAAGAGCGATCTCATCGTCTGTGATGGCATCGACTTCCAGGGGGTCGACAACCACGAGGCCGGGATGGCCGCGATGCTCACCGGCGGCGGCGACGCCGGCACCGCGAGCGCCGGAATGTCGGTCGATCAGTTCGTGGCCTCGAAGATCGGGGACGGCGACAAGCTCCGTTCGCTGGAGATCGGCGTGCAGACCAGCGCCTGGGGCGGCAACGTGCAGACCCGGATGTCGTACGCGGGCCCCGGGCACTACGTGCCTCCGGACGACGATCCGAAGAGCGTCTTCTCGCGGATGTTCGGCGACAGCCTCGGTGATCCGGCGATGGTCGACAAGCTCCTCGCGCGGCGGAAGAGCATCCTTTCGCTGGTCCGCGGCGAGGTCACCGATCTCCGCGATCGCGTGGGGAAGGCCGAGAAAGAGAAGCTCGACGCCCACCTCGAAGCGCTGAAATCGGTGGAGAGCGGCTTTCAAGGGGCGGTGGGCTGCGCCGTGCCGCCGGTGCCCGACGCCGGCAGCCCGTACGACAACGACGCGTTCCCCACCATCGGCAAGGCCCAGATGGATCTGCTGGTGCTCTCCCTGGCCTGCGGGATGACGAAGGTGGCGTCGGTGCAGTGGAATCACACCGTCGGACCGGCGGTGTTCAGCTGGCTCGGGATCGGAGACGGCCACCACTCGCTCTCGCACAGCGACGACGGGAACGCCAAGGGCGTGGCCGACTTCGTGGCCGCCGAGCGCTGGTATGCTTCGCAGTTCGCGTACCTGCTCGATCAGCTCAAGACCACGCCGGATCCCAAGGGCGGGATGCTCCTCGACAGCACGGTCGTGGTCTGGTGCAAGGAGCTCGGCGACTCTCGCCTCCACGACTGCAAATCGGTCCCGTTCGTGCTCACGGGAGGCGGCTACTTCACGCCGGGCCGGTATTTGAAGCTCAACGGCGCGCCGCACCAGAAGCTCCTGGTCTCGATTTGCCAGGCCATGGGGCTCGATAACCAGACCTTCGGCGATCCCTCCAAGGGTGTTGGCCCCCTCGCGGAGCTCTCGTGAGCCGCCCGGTCTCTGGAAGGGAAGGTGTCTCCATGCGCGCGATCAATGGCTTCCGTCGCTCTCTCGGGATGGTCCTCGCAGGCGCCGCGGCGCTCGCGGCCTCGTCGGCGGCCTGCGGCGGTGGAGGAGGGGAGCCCGGCGGAGGCGGCGGCGGCGGTGGCAGCGCCAAGAACGCGGGGTGTCCCGACGATCCGGCGTTCTTCGAGGCCAACGTGTACAAGCCGATCCTGGCGCAGAAATGCGCGGTTTGCCACGGCGACGGCGGCCTCGCGAAGGGCACGCGGATGGTGCTCCGGCCCGCGACCGAGGACGGCTATCTCGAGAAGAACTTCGAGATGGTGAAGAAGCTCGCGGCGGTCACCGAGGGCGACACTTCGCTGCTGCTGCTCAAGCCCTCTGGAAAGGCCATGGGCGGGCACACCGGGGGCAAGGTGGTGCTGTTCGACAGCCCCGAGTACCACACGCTCCAGACCTTCGTCGCGCGGGTGACCGAGGGCAAGGAGTGCGACTCGGGAGTGAAGAGCTGCGCCACGCCCGCGCCCGGGCCGCGCCTCCTGCGGCGGCTCTCGCGGAGCGAGTACGATGCCACCATCCAGGATCTGTTCGCCATTGGCTCCACCTGGGGCGCGTCGTTCACGACGGACATCGTCGTCAACGGGTTCGACAACAACGCCGCGGCGCTGCGGGTGACTCCGCTCCTCGCCGATCAGGCGCGCAAGGCGGCCGAGGCCATCGCCAAGGCCGTCGTCGCGGCGCCGGGGCAGAGCCTCCCCTGCGACGTGGCGACGGGCGATGCGGCCTGCGCCGAGAAGCTCATCGACTCTCTCGGCAAGCGCGCCTTCCGCCGGCCGCTCACCGCCGCGGATCACGCTCGGTATCTCGCGCTCTACGATCTCGTGGCCACCGACTCGGGCTTCGCGGGCGGCGCCGAGGCGGTGATCACCGCGATGCTCCAGTCGCCGAGCTTCCTTTACCGGACCGAGCTCGGCGACGCGGCCCTGCCCGCGGGGACCGACGCGATCAAGCTGACTCCTTACGAGGTGGCCACGGAGCTCTCGTATTTCCTCTGGGGGACGATGCCGGACGCCGCGCTCTTCGCCGCGGCCGACGCCGGCGAGCTCGCCACGCCGGCGCAGATCGAGAAGCAGGCACGGCGCCTCCTCGCCGATCCGCGGAGCCGCGCCACGATTCAACGCTTCGTCGAGGCCTGGCTGGAGATCGATCGGCTGCCGAACATTCCCAAGGACGCGGCGACGTACCCCGAGCTCGACGCCGCGGCGCGCGTGGCGATGCGCGAGGAGACCCGGCGCTTCGTCACTCACGTGATGGAGGACGGGACTGGCACTCTGCCGGAGCTGCTCACTTCACCCACTTCGTACCTGAGCCCCGAGCTGGCCAAGCTCTATGGTCTCCCTGTGCCCACCGGGCCCAAGGACGCTGGAGGCTTTGCGCAGGCCTCGTTCGACGGCACCGCGCGCGCCGGGATCCTCACCCAGGGGAGCGTGCTCACCACGCACTCCAAGCCCACCTCGTCGTCGCCGATCCACCGCGGCAAGCTGGTGCGCGAGCGCTTGCTCTGCCAGCCGCTCCCGCCGCCGCCCGCGGGCCTGATCGTGAAGCCGCCGCCGATCGATCCCTCGCTCACCACGCGCGAGCGCTACGCCGTCCACGCGACGAACGAGCCCTGCAAGAGCTGTCATCGGCTCATGGATCCGATCGGCTTCGGCTTCGAGCGCTTCGACGGGATCGGCCGCGAGCGCGACGCCGAGGCCGGGAAGAAGATCGACGCGTCGGGGGAGATCGCGTCGACGCCGGGCAGCGACGGGATCTTCGACGGTACCGTCGATCTGGCGACGAAGCTCGCCGCGAGCCCCGATGTCCACGCGTGCTTCGCGACGCAGTGGATGCGCTTCGCCTATGGCATCCAGGAGGACGCCGAGACCGCGTGCCTCGTCGATCAGCTCGGGCAAAACTTCGAGAAAAACGGCCTGAAAATCGAGGATCTCATCGTCGCCCTCACCCTCGCGCCGCGCTTCGCGCAGCGCACGATCGATGGGAGCGAGGGGATGGGAGCGGGAACGGGAACGGGCACGGGAACGGGGGGCAGCACGAGCGCCGGTGGGGCGACGGGTGCGGGCGGCGGCGGGCCGGTGATGTCGGAGCTGCTGGTGGCCACGACGATCGACAGCCAGTGGGCGACCGGCTACCAGATGTCGGTGAAGATAACCAATCAGGGATCGGCGCCGCTCACCTGGAGCGCGACCCTCGCCGTCGATGGCAAGATTACCGATCTCTGGAACGCTTCGTCCGTGCCCGCGGGCGCGAAGGTCACCTTCACCGGCAAGGACTTCAACGCCGCGCTCGATCCCGGCGCGTCGACCAGCTTCGGCTTCGTGGCGACGAAGTGATCGGCGCGTCGCGCCTCTCTCGCAGGGGCGACGCGGATCCCGGCTCGATGGGCTAGATGGATCTTTTTACCACCAGGGTGCCCGCCCTCGTGGCCGGCACCGCGGTCGGAGCCTTCCGAAAATCATCGAGCTTTCCGCTGAAATATCGCGCGGGTAGAAGCTTCGCTCCTGGCGGTACGCGTCTTGCTGCGCGACCCGGATGTGAAGTTGTGTCCCGACGGGCGACGTCCCGCGTAGGATTGTCGTGCTCCTCGCTCGGCTCGCCCCTTTATCGTTCGGCTCGATCGGAAGGTGCCCTCGATGTCAGTGCTCGATCTCTCCTTCGCATCCGGCGAAAACTCCCTCTCGGTCCGGCGCGTCCAGATCCACGAGGGCGTGTCGACGCTGTTCACGATCTCGGTCTGGGCGCGGTCGCCGCACTTCGATCTCGACCTGGAATCGCTGGTCGGGCAGCCCGCCGCCTTCCAGGTCGTGCACGGGACGGCGAACGTGGCCGGGCAAGGGAGCCGGCGCTGGTCCGGCGTCGTCAGCCTGATCGAGCAAGTCCAGGGCGAGCAGGGCGGGCCGGGCGAGAAGCCGCTCTCCACCTATTACATGCAGATCCGGCCGCGGCTCTGGCTGCTGACCCAGCGGCAGAATTACCGGATCTACCAGCACCTCT
>JBDTXR010000462.1:0-7205 GCA_040006075.1 Byssovorax sp.
CGTCCATCATCTTCAAGCCCTTCTCCAGGAGCACGCGGTAGCGGAGGCGCATCGCGCCCTCGAAGAGCTGCTTCTTCTTCAGCGTGTCGGACTTCGCGGTGGGGGGGATGGCCATCACGTCGCGGTGGAGCGTCTGGTAGAGCTGCCCGACGCGGTAGCCGGCCATCGCCGACCAGTGCGCGTCGAAGCTCCGCATCGCGTCGGTGTAGGCGTTCTGCGCGTCGAGGAGGCCCTGACAGCGCTGCTCCAGGACCTCGGAAAAATTCGGGGTCACGGGGACGAGCGCGATCTTCTCGCTCTTGTTTCGTCGCACCTCGCCGAGCGCGAAGCTCACCGTCGCCAGCTCGACCGGGGGCGCGCCCGCGTCGCCGATGCGGTGCTGCTCGATCAGGTCGCGCGCGAGCCCGACCTCGTGCGTGGCCTCGTCGAGCTTGTCTTGCTCGATCAGGCCGAGGCCCTTCGCGCCGTGGGCCTCGATGGCTTCGATGACCGAGAGATCGGCGAGCGCGAGGATCTTGTCGGTGACCGACACGAGGTCGCTCCAGCGCTCGAGGAACGCGTCGAGCCGCGAGAGACGGAAGAGCGCGCCGCGCGCCGTGGCGTGCTGCGGGAAGCGCGTCAGGAGCTGCGTGTAACGCTCCACCGCGGCGGTGCGCTCGCCCAGCCCCTCGTGCGCGAGCGCCCCGTTGTAGAGGCTCGGCGGGGCCACCTCACCGTCGGGCGCGAGCCGCACCAGCGCGTCGAACTCCGGCGCGGCCTCCTTGTATTTCTCCGCGAGCAGCAGCGATCGCGCCTTCTCGAAGCGCCCTTCGAGCTGCGAGTCGGTGAAGGGCGAGACCACCATCGGCGCGACCTCGACCGGATGCGTCGTCGCCGCACCCGTTCCCGTTCCCGTTGTCGCGGGCGTGACCGGCTCCGGTGTCGCGCTGCACGCGGCGAGAAATCCGAGCAGCACCGTGGAGCAACCGAGCGAAAAATGGCGTCGAAGCGCGGGCGCGCGCGAAAGGTCGAGCATGGCGGGAAGGATACTCCGACGCGCCCGGTTGTTCCGACATCGAGCATGCTGACTGGAAAAAAACAGGACAGTCGGAATCCTGTCTCCGAAGCGGGCTCACAAACCGGGCGGGTTTCTCGCGCTGAGGCTCAGAAATGTCGCGCCGGCACGGGTTTCTGTGCGGTACGCTCTTCGTAGCGCCGGGCTCACCCCATGGTGCCCTGGCCACGTAGCGAACCTCGGCCCTCTTGAACGATGGGCCACTGGAGGTGGACACAATGAAGCAGGTTGTTTCGTTCCGTGGGTTGAAGATTGATGGCCCTCACGAGCTGCACCGGGCCGAAGCCCGTCATCGAGAGCTCGACCAGCGCCTCAGAGATCTCGGTCGACGCGCGTACCTCACCCCCTCGGAGCAGTTCGAAGTCTCGGAGCTGAAGAAACAGCGCCTGCTCGTCAAGGACGAAGTCAGCAGCCTCCGCAAGGTGCCTTAGAGGCCCTCGCTCCCCGTCACCGGAGCACGATTTTCCCGCCCTCGGCCGTCACCACCAGATCTCGATCGCGCAGCGCCGCGTCCGCCGCGATTCGCGCCGCGATCGGGGTGATCACCAGCTCTTCAATCACCCGCTTCAGCGGCCTCGCACCCCGCGTGGGGTGATAGCCCAGCTCGGCCAGCAGCGCTCTCGCCGCGGACGTCACCACGAGGCGGAGGCTCTTGCGGAGGAGGCCAGTGCGGGCCTGCACCTTGACCAGCTCGAGATCGACGATCCGGAGCACGTCGCCGCGATCCAGGGCGCGAAAGGGCACCACGTGATCGATGCGGTTCCAGAGCTCGGGGCGGAAGTGCTCGCGGACGCGGGCGAGTGAAGCGCCGCTCGCGGCGTCGCCCTCGCTGAAGCCGACAGCGCGGGTGTCGGCGACGCCGAGGTTCGAGGTCATCACCACGAGCGTCATCCGGAAATCGACGAGGCGGCCCTCTTCGTCGGTGAGGCGGCCCTCGCCGAGCAGCGCGAGGAGCACGTCGAAGACCTCGGGGCAGGCCTTCTCGATCTCGTCGAGCAGCACCAGCGAGAGCGGCTCCTGGCGCACGCGCTGGCAGAGCGTGGTGAGGCCGGGCCCGACCGAGAGCAGGCGGCGCGCCGAGCCGGGGAGCGCGTACTCGCTCATGTCGAGGCGGACCATGCGCGACTCGTCGCCGAACATCGCGCGCGTCAGCTCCTTCGCGAGCTCGGTCTTGCCGACGCCTGTGGGGCCGACGAAGAGCAGCGTGCCCGAGGGTCGCTCGGGATCGTCGAGGCCCGCCTTGAAGCGCGCGAGCACCTTGGCGGCCGTCGCGCAGGCGCTGTCTTGCCCGACGACGCGCGCCATCAAGCCGGCGGCGATCTGGGCCGCTCCGGCCGGAACCTCGTCGGCGATCAGCTCGATCGGAAGGCCCGAGTAGCGCGCGTAGGCGGCCGACACGTCGCGCGGGTAGAGCACGCGCGGGCCGCTGTCGCCGCGGATCTCGCGCCCCTCGGACTCCTGGTTCAACCAGTCGTAAAAACGGATGGCCTTGCCCGGGAAGGCCACGTCGCGGCGGAACATGCTCAGGTGCTGAACGAGGCGCTTTTTCCCGGCCGGATGGAGCGTCACGCGGGGATCTTTGCGCGCCTCGTACTCGGCGAGCAAACCCGGTACCGCGGCCGGCGCGAGCTCGGCGATGCGGACGATCTGGAAGCAGGCCACGAAGGAGGCGGCGCGCCGCTCGGCCGCGAGCAGCTCGGCCTCGGTGCACTCGGCGAGGAGGCTTATCTCCTCCGCTTTCAGGGCCGGCGCGAAGACATCGGCGATCGAGGTGCCGTCAGGCTGCTCGCGCAACAGCGGCAAGAGCGGGCCGATGAAGAGGTAGTCGCCCTCGTGCGAGAGCTCTTTCACCAGCTCGAGGCAGCGCTCTTGCCACATGCCGAGGAACTTCATCCCGGCGAGGATCTTGTCGGTCGAGGTGCTCCAGATCCGCGGCACTTGCCGGCGCGATTTCTCGCGGCGCTGCACCAGGAGCTTGCGCGCCAGGCGATGGACCCAGGTCGTCTTGCCCACGCCGGGCTCGCCCACCAGCAGGATCGACGGCGGCGGCGATCGCTCGAGGAGCGCGGCGGCGGCGTCGAGCTCCGGGGAGTCGCCGAGCGCGATCGGCAGCTTTTGCCGTGCGGCGCGCTCGACCAGCTCATCGGAGACAGCTCGTACTGTCTCGAATTCGTCGTCGCCCTCGCGGCGCCGGAAGGCCTCGCGGCTCTCCTGGATCCGCGGGGACCACTCGCGCACCGACTCGTCGCCTTCGGCGCGGAACTCGTAGAGCGAGCGCGCCTGCTCGCCGACCAGCACCGTGCTCACGGCGTGCTCCAGTACCTCGGGCGCGATCGAGAGATCCTCGACGATGAAGCGCCAGTTGAAGCGCGGGACGAGCACGCGAAAGCCACCGGAGGGGATGCGGCTCGCCAGGTAGGTGAGCTCGAGCGGGATCCGGCGCTTGCCGATCACCGCCTGCTTCTTGATGCTCGACTGCGGGTGAACGTGGACCGCGATGGTGCGAAGATCGAACGACTCGTCCCAGAGGTAGCGCTCGATCGAGTCCTCGTGGGTCGCCGCCATGGCGTGGAGCTGGGCCTCGATTTGCGCGAGCACGTCGTCCTCGTTCGGCCCCCAGGCCGAGGGAGGGCGGCTGTCGAAGATCGAGTCCCAGGTGCGCAGGAGAATGCCAGTCACCCGGCCATCGAGGTGGGTGATCAGGTAGACGCGGAGGGATTTCTTGCCGAGGCTCACGAGTGGCCTTTCGCGTCTTCGCGGCTGGTGCGCAGGAGCCAGATCGGCGCGAGGGCGTCGGCGATGCTGCGGGCCCCGATCGTCTCGGCGAACCCCATCACGTAGTCCTCGATCTCGATCGGGATCGGAGGGCCTGGATTCCTGGGGAAATCGAAGCGGATCTTGCGCACGACCGGCAAGAGGGCCGAGGGGTTCTCCGGCCGTTCGCTGCCCGCGCGCGCGGCGTCGTCGTACCGGCGCTGCTTCTCGGTGTGCGCGGCGATCACGCTCTCGGGCGTTTCGCCGGGCTCGGCCGGAAAGACGCGAACGCGGACGATTTGCGGCTCGCGATCGAGCGAGGACCACACGTGGACGCCCTCCTCCAGCGCGAAGAAGTCACGCACACAGAGGCCGACGATCTTGAGCACGATGTGGACGACGCAGTCGGCGCCGCCGTCGCTGGTCTCGTGGTCGAAGATCGTGTCGATGTTGCTCATCCTCGATCCAAATGAGGACGTGGCGCCCCGCTTCTGCCGCACCGCGCAGCACTCGATCTCGCCGCGCGCGCCCTCGTACGACCAGGAGAGCAACTGCATGAGCGTCGGGGGAGGCGACGCCTGGCTCGCCGGCTCGTCGAGGCTCCCCGCGCGCAAGATCTCCACGAAGACCGCGTGCTGCGCCGGATCATCGACGTGCCGCAGCGCGCGTCGCAGCGCGTAGCCCTCGGCGATGGCCTCCAGCATCTCGCTCTTCTGCACCTGCTTCGATCGCGCCGGCATCTGCTGCGGGTGGAAGAGGCGATAGCGACTCTCGTGGCCGCTGCCGCCCTGGTAGCTCTTGGCGGTCGTCATCTGGATCCAGCGGAACTGCTGCATCTCCAGATCGTCGTGCCGATCCTCCCCTTCGCCGTCGCTGCGGATCATCGCCTCGATCCGCTCGCGAAACGCGGCGATCGCCGCGCGCATCGCGTCGAGGTTGTAGATGGCGACGGCGCTCTCGCTCTCGCCCTGCTGCGCGAGGTGGAGGCGGATCTGCTCCGAAAGGCGCTCCAGATCGCCGCTCGCAGAGAGGGAATCGACGAAGGCGAGGAGCTCGGGGAGCTGCTCTTTGATCGTCGCCAGGCTCTGCTTCAGCAAAGGCTCGATCGCCCAGATCGCATTCGCGGGCTCGGCCTCTTGCAAGGCCTCGCGCTCCAGGTGAAAGCCCTCTCCTTCGGTGGAGATCCGCAAGATCTGCATCGCCGAGGGCTTCTCGCCGGCGATGGCGTCGGTGATCAGCGCGCCGAGCGTGCCTTCGAGGAAGCGCTTCACCGAGCGCGCGCCGTCGGCTGCCACGAAGGCCACGCGGGCGATCCGCTCGGTCACGCCGGCCGCGGGCTGGACGAAGATGCTGCGATCGACGAGGCCGCGGCGACGACAGAGCTTGTCGAGCTCCTTCTCGGCGACGCGGACCGCGATGTCGGCGGTGAGCGGGCGAAAAGGGACGATGCGATCGATGCGGTTGAAGAGCTCGGGCGGGAAGTACTCGCGCACGGCGCGGGCGATGTCCTGGAGCACCGCAGCGCCGCTGTCGCCGAAGCCCACCGCGGCGCGCGAGCGGGCGCCGAGATTGGAGGTCATCACCACCACCGTGTGCTGGAAATGAGCGGTTTTCCCCGCGGCGTCGGTGAGGCGCCCGTCCTCGAAGAGCTGGAGTAGCAGGCTCAGCACCGAGGGGTGGGCCTTCTCGATCTCGTCGAGCAGGACCAGCGAGAAGGGCTGCTCTTGGACGCGCTTCGTGAGCAGGCCTTCGGGGGTCCAGCGATTGCCAATCAGGCGAGCGGGCGCGTCGGGGCCCGAGAGCTCGCTCATGTCGAAGCGGACCAGGCGGCCGGCGCTGCCATAGAGGTACTCGGCGAGGCCCTTGGCCAGCTCGGTCTTGCCTGTGCCGGTGGGGCCGGTGAAGAGATACACGCCGTAGGGGCGGCGCGGATCGACGAGGCCCGCCTTGATCCGGACCACCAGATCGACAGCCACTTTGACGGCCTCGGCCTGGCCCATCACGCGGCGGGACAGGACCTCTTCCACGTCCGCGGGATCGAGCTTTTGCTCGGCCTGGAGCAGGATTTCGAGGACGCCTGTCTTGCGCGAGAGCAGCTCTAGCACGTGGCGCGACTCCAGCTTTCCCGGCTCGCTCGCGGCGCCGCGGCAGCTCCGAGCGACCTCCTGGAGCAGCTCCATGGCCTTGCCCGGGAAGGCGCGCGCCGAGAGGAGCGAGCCGCCGAGCTCGAGGATGGTGCGGAGCGAATAGGGGCTGATCTCCAGGTGATACGCGCGCTCCAGGCCGCGCATCGCGCGCACCATCAGGCGCAGCGTCTCGGCCTGCGTGGCCTCGGCGACGTGGAGCGGGGTGAAGAGCGAGGCGAACGAGGGCGCGTCTTCTTCGAGGGCGCGGAGCTGCGCTGACGTGCACTCGCCGACCAGCATGATCTCGCGGCGCGCGAGCGGGCCGCGGAAGAGATCGGCCAGGGCGCGATCGCTCTGCTGCGATCGACCGATACGGCCGAAGTGGTGCACGTCGTCAACGACGAGGACCACGCTACGGCTACGGGCCTCGTCGAGGATGGCGACGACGCGTTTTTCCCAGTCGCCGAGGTGGCTCATGCCGGCGATGAGGCGGCGACCGCTCACCTGGAACACCCGGCGCACCCGCTCGACGTTGCGGTGCGCGGCGTAGCCGTCGGCGTCGAGCAGATCGAGAACCGCGCGGTGAATCAAGGTGGTTTTGCCCGATCCCGGCGGGCCGACGACGATCAGCGGCTGTCCGCGCGAGGCGCCGAGGAGGAGCTGGAGCTGCTCGCGGTAGGGCGATCGCGGCATGCCCACGTCGAGATCGCCGCTGACGGCGCGCTCGGTCAGATCGACGGCGACCGCGCGGAGCGTGCGGAGCCCTTTGCGCTTCTTCGCCTTCTGCGCGGGATCGCCGCCGCCGGCGAGATCGCGCGCGTCGTGCTTTCGCTCGGGGAGATCTTCGAAGAGGGAGCGCGGCTCGGCCGAGAACGAGAGGGCGTCGAGGCGCTCTTTGCCGCGCGTGAGCAGGCCGCCGAGCGCGTCGCCGTCGAGGCCGGACCACGCCTTCGAGAAGAAGGGGCGGAGCTGGTCTTCGAGCGGTAAATCGAGGCGGATCGGGAGCGACTCTTCCTGTCGCATCGGGTGATAGGCGATGTAGACGCGCTCGTCTTCGGAGGCCCAGCGCGGCTCGATGATCACCGGGTAGATGCCAGTCACCTTGCGGCGATCGAGGGCGAGGGTGAGCTCCAGTCGCACGCGCTCCAGGCGCATTCCGCGGGGCATTTGAAAGCGCTCGAGGTCGCGGCCGCTCTTCTTCTCGAGGTCCTTGCGGAGCTCGGCGGCGAGCTCGGTCTGCACCTTGCGCGGGTGGCGGCCGGTGCGCGTGC
>JBDTXR010000463.1:0-7192 GCA_040006075.1 Byssovorax sp.
TGGTCGCGGAGGCGGCCCACGTCCGTCGCCGCATAGAAGCGGATGTTGTCGGTCAAGCCCATCGAGGCGGCCAGGCTAGACGAGCACGCGCAGGAGATCGATAGCGAACGCCGGGAACGCCTTCCGGTGGTGCGGACGGCCCGACCGCGATTACGCTCCTCGCGCCATGCCCTCCCCCGCCGAGCTCCACACGCAAGCCCGAGACCTTTTGCTCGCGGGCGACACCGCCGGTGGCATCAGCGATCTCAAGTCGTACCTCGACGTCGAGCCCGACGACGAGAGCGCTTGGCTCGAGCTCGGCGCGGCCTACGCGTCGCTCGGAGGCCACTGGATCCAGGCCTGCGACGCGCTCCGCGCCGCGGTCGATCGCGACGGCACGCTCGTCGACGCGCGGCTCGCGTACGCGCGCGCTCTCGTGCAAATCAAGCGCCCCGACGACGCCGCGTTCCAGCTCTTGCAGGCGGCGAAGGTCGATCCCGACGACGCGCGCGTGCTCCGCGAGCTCGGGATCGTGTTCTACGACAAGCGGCTCTACGACAAGGCCGCGGGGTGGCTCGCCAAGGCCATCGCCGCCGCGCCCGACGACGCGCGCAGCCACTTCGCGCTCGGCCTCGCCCACGAGGCGCGGCGCGACATGGGCGCCGCGGTGGCCGCGTACCGCGAGGCCGTGCGACGCGATCCAGCCTTCATTTCAGCTCGATCCACGCTCGCCGACGCCCTCGCGTCGATGGGCGAGCACGAGGGCGCGCTGGCCGAGCTCGAGGCCTTGCTGGCGATCGATCGCGACAACGATCAGGCCGCGCGCAACCGCGACATCCTCCGCCATGCGCTCGACGAGATGCGGAGCCACCGCCTGCTCGGGCGCGGGCAGCAAGAGCTCGAGGCCTCGGCGTTGATCACCGAGGGCGCGTTCCGCAAGAAGGGCCCGGTGCCCGGCGAAGGCGCGGGCCTCACCGTTCGCTACGCCGCGCCGCTGGTCGAGATCTACGCGTCGTTCGACGTCGATCACGCGGTCGGCTCGCTCCTGCTGGTGCTCACCGATCCGGATCGCGCCGCGAAATCCGAGGACGACACCTTCAAGGTCACCGTCATCGCCGAGGACGGCCGCCGCGAGCCGGTGAGCTTCGCCACGGCCGTCTCGCTGACGTTCCTGCGCGAGGCGCTCGGCTGCCCGATGACGCAGGCGAGCGCGATCTACGCCCGCCTGCTCGGCGGCGAGACCACGCTCGGGTGGGCCGGCGCGACGCTCGGGTGGGACAGCGTCCCGCGCCCCGATAAACCCAGCGAATCGCGTCACGGCATCCGCGTGAGCCGGGGAGCCTGATCGTGGCGGGAGGATCGCCGCGCTCGCTCTTCGACGAGCTGCACTCCACGTTTCGCGATCGCTGGAACGAGCTGCTCGGGCGCGATCGGAGCGCCACCGAGGACGACGGCGCGTTTCGCCTCCGGCACCCGGTCCAGGCCGGCCTGGCCCACTTCTCATCGGCGCTCTACCAGAGCGTCGGCGCGCGAATGACCCCGGGAAATCGCGTCGATCTCGTCGACAACGGCCGGGTGTTCGACGTGCTCGTCGCCGAGATCGAGAAGGCGCGCGTCAGCGTCAACATCGTCCTCTACATCTGGGAAGAGGGCGCCGCGTCCGAGCGGATCGTCGCGGCGCTCGCCGCCCGCGCGCGCGCCGGGGTCCGCGTTCGCGTCCTCGTCGACGCGGTGGGGAGCCCCGATTTCGGCGAGCGCCTCGGCCCGAGGCTCGCGGAGATCGGCTGCGAAACGCGGATCTTTCGCCCCTCGCTCCCGAGCGCGGGCCTCGCGCGCAACCACCGTAAAATCGTGATCATCGACGGCGTCGTGGGCCTCACGGGAGGCTTCGGGATCCGCGACAACTGGCTCGGCGACGGCGACTCCGAGGGCGCCTGGCGCGACACGGCCGTGTGCTTCGCCGGGCCCGCCGTGGCCGACGCGCAGCAGGCCTTCGCCGAGAACTGGCAAGAGGCCGGCGGGCCGCTCTTGCCGCTCGAAGACTTCCCCCCGCCCGAGCCGGCGGGCCATGCGGTCGTGGCCTTCGTGAGCAGCACCGCGTCGCCGGTCGTCACCCGCGCCGAGCGCCTGACCCAGCTCCTGATCACCGCCGCCACCAGGCGCCTGTGGATCGCCAACGCCTACTTCGTCCCCTCGCGCGCGATCCTCGACAAGCTCGGCGCCAAGGCCAGCGACGGCGTCGACGTCCGCGTCCTGGTCGCGGGCCAGAAGAGCGACTCGAAGACCTCGTTCGGCGCCCAGCAGTTTCACTATGGAGAGCTGATCGAGCGCGGCGTCCGGGTCTGGGAATACCGGCCTTCCATGCTCCACTCCAAGACGATGCTCATCGACGATCACCTGGTCCTCGTGGGCTCGGTGAACCTCGATCCGCTCTCGCTCAACACCCTCGACGAGGGCGCGCTCGTGGTGGAAAACCCCCGTCTGGCGGCGGCGCTGGCGAAGGCGCACCTCGACGACTGCGCGCGCGCCGAGCTGCTCACGGAATGACGGAGGGGGCCTGATGGATCATCTCACCTACGCCCGCGCCCAGATGGGCTTCTCGCTCGCGTTTCACATGCTCTTCGCGGCGGTGGGCGTGGCGCTCCCGCTCTTCATGGTCATCGCCGACCTGCTCTATCGGCGCACCGGGGATCGCGACTGGCTCGAGTTCTCGAAGCGGATGGCCAAGGGCACGGCGATCCTCTTCGCCGTCGGCGCGGTCTCGGGCACGGCGCTCTCGTTCGAGCTCGGCCTCTTGTGGCCGAGGTTCATGGGCACCTTCGGCGAGATCATCGGCCTCCCGTTCGCGATGGAGGGCTTCGCCTTCTTCACCGAGGCCATTTTTCTCGGCATTTATCTCTACGGGCGCGGCAAGATCCCGAGCGGGCTCCACCTCGCCGCCGGGATCGGCGTGGCGCTCAGCGGGGCGATCTCGGCCTTCTTCGTCACCCTCGTCAACGCGACGATGAACCTCCCGCGCGGCTTCGAGATGCTCGACGGCCACCCGATCAACATCGATCCGCTCGCGGCGATGTTCAGCGTCCCCTGGAAGCACGAGACGCTGCACGCGCTGCTCGCGTGCTACCAGGCCACGGCCTTCGCGCTCGCCGGGATCCACGCCGCGGTGCTGCTCCGCCACCCCACGAGCGCGCTCTTTCGCAAGGCCTTCGCCGTCTCGCTCCTGGTCGCCTCGGTGACGGCGCTGCTCCAGCCGATCTCCGGCGATCACTCCGCGCACTCCATCGCCGAGAGCGAGCCGCTCAAGCTCGCGGCGATCGAGGCCCACTTCAAGACGCAGACCCACGCGCCGCTTCGCATCGGCGGGATCCCGGATCTGGAGACCGGGGAGGTGCGTTATGGCCTCGAGATCCCGAGCGGCCTCTCGCTCCTCGCGACCCACGATCCCGCGGCTGAAGTGAAGGGGTTGAACGATTTTCCCCGCGAGGACTGGCCGCCGGTCGCGAAGACCCACTACGCCTTCGAGGTGATGGTCGGCGCGGGCTCGGCGATGGCGGGGCTCGGGGTGCTGGCGGCCTTCCTCGCGTGGCGCAAGAAGGCGGTCCCCACGCAGCGGTGGTTCCTGTGGGCGGTGGTGGCCTCCGGTCCTCTCGGCTTCATCGCGCTCGAGGCCGGGTGGCTGGTCACCGAGCTGGGACGACAGCCGTGGATCATGCACGGGGTGATGCGCACCCGCGACGCGGTGACGCCGTTTCCCAACCTCTTGCCGCCTTTCTGGACGTTCACCGGGCTCTACCTCTTCCTCGGCGTCAGCGTGGTGTACCTGCTCTTCCGCCAGCTCCGCACCGCGCCGATGGAAGCCGCGCCCCCCAGCGTCGGAGGGCCCGATGCTCACCACTGAGCTCGCCCTCGGCGCCGTGATGATGGGCGCGCTCTGCCTCTATGCCGTCTTCGGCGGGGCCGATTTCGGCGGCGGCGTCTGGGATCTCTTCGCCTCGGGCCCGCGCAAGGCCGAGCAAAGGAAGCTGATCGAGAAGGCCATTGGCCCGATCTGGGAGGCCAACCACGTCTGGCTGATCCTCGCCGTGGTCGCGCTCTTCGCGGCCTTTCCCACGGCCTGGAGCGCGATCTGCATCGCTCTCCACATCCCGCTCACGCTCTTCGTGGTCGGGGTGGTCTTCCGCGGATCCGCCTTCACCTTCCGCGCCTACGACGATCGCAACGACAAGCGCCAGCAGCGCTGGGGCCTGCTGTTCTCGCTCGCGAGCGTGGCCTCACCGATCCTCCTCGGCATGCTCGCGGGCACCGTGGCGTCGGGCCGGATCACCGTCGTCGATGACGTGGTCACCAGCGACTACGTCACGCCCTGGCTCCAGCCGTTCCCGATCGTCGTCGGCCTCTTCGCGCTCGCGCTCTTCGCCTACCTCGCGGCGGTGTTCCTCGCCGCCGAGGCCAGCGCTGCGGGCGCGGTCGAGCTCACCGAAGACTTCCGCAAGCGCGCTCTCCTCGCGGGTGTGGTCGTCGGCGCGGTGGCGATCGTCACCTTCGCGCTTTCATTCCGCGGCGCGCCGCGGATCAGCGCCGGCCTCACCGAGCGCCTGTGGACCTGGCCGCTCCACCTCGGGACCGCCGCCGCCGCGACCACGGCCTTCGTCGCGCTCTGGAAGCGCCGCTACGCGCTCGCGCGCCTCGGCGTGGTGGCCCAGACCATCTTCATCCTCCTCGGCTGGGCGGTGTCGCAGTATCCCTATCTGCTGGTGCCGACCCACACGCTCCAGTCGGCCGCGGCCAACCCGCGAACCCAGGTGCTGCTGCTCGTCGCCATCGCCGCCGGCTCGGTGCTGCTGTTCCCGTCGCTGTACGTGCTCTATCGCATTTTCAAGGGCGAGAAGCCGTTCCGCGTCCTCGATCGGGAGTGATCCCCCGCGGGAGTTGACGCGCCGGTGGAGCGGCGCACGATCGGTGTTCATGCTCCGGATCCGCCAGCAGCAGATCGCCGCGTTCAGGGAGGAGAGCTTGGGCGAGTTCGTGCGCGAAATGGTGGTCCACCTCCGGCGCGTCCTCCCGGCGCGGGTCGTTCACCTCGACGACGAGCCGCTCGCGCGCTCGCTCCGCCGCCGACTCGATCATGCGCTCGCCTACGGCATCACCGACCGCCTCGATGCCCTGCGCTACCTGGAGGCCAGCTACGCCCTCGGCTGGTCCGACGACGGCCCCGACGCCGAGGCCCGCGCGGTGCTCGCGCGAGAAGGCCTCCGCGCCGAGCAAAAGGTCGATCTGATCGAGCTGCGCGCGTCTGTTCCCTGAATCCCCACCGGAGCCCGAGACGTCGATGGCCGACAGCTACGTTGTGAAGGACGGTGATACGCCCCAGGGCATCGCCAAGGACCAGGGAGTCTCGCTTCTGGATTTGCAGTCCCAGAACCCGGGGCTCGCGCAGAGCGGGGTCAAGCCCGGCGACACCGTCAAGCTCCCTCCGGCGCAGAAGAAGGGCGATCTCACCACGCCCTGCCAGACCTGCGATTGCATCATCATCAATCTCGACAAGCCCTTTGTCATCGCCAGCGCCAAGGACTCGGCCGCCAAGGCCCGCACCTCCGGATTGCGGTACACCTCGCCCGGCGATCCCGACGACGCGCCGATGGTCCTCGGCCAGGACGCCACCTTCGAGAAGGGCACGGCCGTGCCCGGCGGGCTGCCCGAGGTGGGGACGACGGCCCCCGTTCTCACCACCCAGATGGACAGCCTCCTCGGCGTGTTCGCCGGCAACGACAGCGCCGGCAACGCCAGGAAGATGTTCACCACCTTCCAGAAGCCCAACGCGGCGCTCACCGAGTACCGGGATCCGAAGCTCGACGCCCAGGTCGAGGCCGACGAGAATTTCAAGGCGTTCGCCGACCGGACCCTCAACGGGCCGAGGATCACCGCGAGCCGCCGGATCCACCAGGCGCTCCGGGCCGCGTCCTGGGACATCAACAAGGTCAAGCGCATGGACGACCTCGGCATCCTGGCCTTCAACTCCGGCGCGGCGAAATCGAATGGCCTCTTCGTGATGATCGACGGCGTGCAATTCGCCTTCGTCCACGTCACCAAGTACCATTACGACTCCTGCAAAGCGCAGTACACCATCGAGCTCGAGTTCCACCTCTACGACGTCTTCGGCCTCGACGACGAGGACGTGAAGACCTACGGGAAGGGCAGCCCGCAGGGCCTCAAGGGGCTGGCCCCCTCGGTCCGCACGGCGACCACCGGGATCTCCTCGTGGTGGCAGCTCCAGCACCAGCACGCCTACGCGCCGATGGTGACGAAGATGGTGGTCAAATACCAGCGCACGGTCTCCACCAGCGCCCCGTGACGCGCCGGCGCTACTCCCCCAGGTGCCGGCCCCTGGCGTCGGGGATGCGGTAGCGATCGAGCAGCGATAACGTCGCTCCGAGCGAAGCGTCGTAGTTGAGCACGTTGCCCTTGGGCGTGGCGTACTCCAGGTAGAGGTTATCGTCGGTGGAGATGGGCTGGGGCTCGTCGCCCTCGGCCGACTCGGCGACGAAGCGGTCGAGCTCGGGGCCCGAGGTGACCAGCTCGCCAAGGAGATCTTCAAAGTGCTTGTCGTCGAGCGTCGCGCGCAGGGCGGGGCGCTCTTCGAGGGCGTGGAGCCGAGCTTGCGAGGCGACCAGCGGCGCGTTGCCGGCGACGAGGATGCCTTGCGCGCCGCCGACGAAGAGGGCCACGTTGGGGAACACGCCGCGCAAGGTGCGGACGATGGTGGCGAGCTCGCGGCGGCGGATGTGGTGGAGCTGGACCCACTGCTGGAGGATCCCGGAGGGGGCGAGGCGATCGCGCACCAGCTCGTAGAACTCGTGGCTGTAGAGGCTGGCCGCGCCGGCGAACCACACGCTGGTGAGCTCGATCGTCACCAGATCGTACGGTGCGCTCGCGACCAGGAGCACGTTGCGACCGTCGTTGAGATCGAGGTGCACGCGCCCGTCGTCGAGGGCGTGGAAGCTCTGATCGGCGAAGTATTTCCGCGAGGCCTCGACGATCGCCGGGGAGATCTCGGCGACGTCGATGCGCTGCCAGGGGTACGCGGCGATGGTGCCGAGCGTGGTGCCGGTGCCGAGGCCGATGACCAGGGCGCGATCGAAGCGGTCGACGAAGAGGGAAGGGAAGTGGGCGAAGCGGCGCTGGGCGCTCATCTCCTTGCCGTTGTCGCCCTGGA
>JBDTXR010000464.1:0-7170 GCA_040006075.1 Byssovorax sp.
CGAGGTCGAACATGTTCTGGAGCAGGAGCACCGCGACTCCCATCCACGCGCCGGCGGCGACGGCGCTACGCCCGACGCCGAGCTGCTTTGGCGCGAACGCCCAGCCAAAAGCGACGAAGGCCGCGAGCGTGACCGGGATGCCCCACTCCGAGGCCCATTGCGCGGGGAAGTTCTCGGCGTGGGTGAAGACCAGGTTGCCAGGGACGAGGCGATAGACGGGAAACACGCTCTCGAAGGCGCCGCGCCCGATCCCGAAGAAGGGGTGATCGCGCAGGAGCGGCTTGGCCCAGAGGAGCATTTCGATCTTGGAAACATCCTTGGCGTAGAGCTCGCCCCAGGTGTCCCGGGTGCTGCCGAGCGCCGCGAGGACGGCGCCGCCCGCGACGGCCGCGACGACCATGATCCAGATCGATCGATTGCGGCCTGCCCCGCCGCCGGTGTTCTGTCGGTGGGTGATGAACGCCAGCGCGAGGACGCCAATCGGCAGCGCGAGGACGCCGCCGCGCGAGGCCGAGGTGACCTCGACGCCGACGATGAGCATGACGCCGACGCCGATGAGCCACGGGGGCACGACCGGCTTCCGCGTGAGCGCGAGGCCGAGCCCTGCGAGGGCGCCGAGGTTGAGGTAGCCGGCGAGGTTGTTGGGGTTGAGGAGCGGGCCGACGTGCCACAAGCTCGCGGCGAACGCGGGCTGGTAGAGGCCATACACGCGCGTCGCGCCGGCGAGCCCGTGCGCCACCGTGACGATGGCCGCGAGCATGGCGCTGGCGAAGACGAGGGTGACGCCCCAGGCCGCGCCGCGCTTCGACGAGATGGCCGCCGTGCTGGCGAAGACCGCGGCGTACGTCGACCATTTCACCGCTTCGAGGACCGACGCGCCGGGATCGAGCGAGAGGCTCGCCCAGCGCAGCGCGGGCTCACCGAGCGGGAGGAGGACGCGCTCCCACACGTCGGCGTTGGCCGGCGCGATCACCCGAAGGAAGCCCATGGGCAGCGGGATGGTCTGCACCAGCGTGTAGAGCGCGAGGGCTCCGCAGGTGATGACCGGGAGCGAGAGCGACGGCCGGATCGAGGCGCCCACCGGGGTGCTGCCGTAGAGCGCGAGGGCCACGGCGAGGAACGCGAACGCCGCGACGACGAGCAGCGTGGTCGCGTGCACGGTGCCGATGGCCAGCGCCGAGCCGATGACGACGAGCCCGACGAGCCACGTTGACGCCGTCTGCGCGAGCGCGGCGTGCGGCCGGTCGCCTGCGGACGAGTCGCTCGCGGACGAGCGCGCCGACGCCCTGCGGATGCCGGAGTCGATCGACCGTCGGCGCCCGGAGTCGATCCGCGCTCGATTTTCCACTCTGTCTGCCAAAGGGTTGCGACTCCACACTCTTTCTAGCGCGGGATTGTTGCGCCGGTAATCAGGATCATTCGGCGCCGCGGAAGAAGTCTTTAATTTTTTCGACGACGATCGTGATCTCGGCGGCCCCGAGCTCCGGAAAAACCGGCAGGGCCAGCGTCTCTCGTGCGGCGGCCTCCGCGCCGGGGAAGCTCCCTACGGCGTGGTCGAGCCCCGCAAAGCACGGCTGTCGAGGCAGCGCGACCGGGTAGTAGACCTCGGTTCCTGCGCCCCGGTCCAGGAGGAACGTTCGCAATCGATCGCGGACGCCCGCGCCGAGGACCCGGATCACATACTGGTTGTACGTGGCCCGACCGTCGGGCTGCGGCGGGATGACGGCGTGCAAACCGGCCTCCCCCAATAACGTGTCGTACCGCGCGGCGTGCTCGCGGCGGGCGGCGATGGCCGCGTCGACGCGAGGGAGCGTGACGCGGAGGAGGGCGGCCTGGAGCGCGTCGAGGCGGAAGTTGCCCCCGACGTCGGTGTGATGATTCTTCTCCGGCGCTCCGTGCGCGCGGAGGCTGCGGACGCGCGCCGCGAGCGCGTCGTCGCCGGTGACGACGAGGCCGCCGTCCCCGAAGCCGCCGAGGTTCTTGGTGGGGAAGAACGAGAAGCACCCGAGCGCGCCGACCGCGCCGGCCGATCGGCCGAGGGGATCCCTGGCGCCGAAGGCCTGCGCCGCGTCCTCGACGACGGGGAGCGGGGTGAGCGCCCGGAGAGCGTCGATATCGACGCAGCGGCCGAAGAGGTGGACTGGCACGATGGCCCGGGTGCGGGGAGAGAGCCTCTCTGCGACGGAGGCGAGATCGACGAGGTACGTGGAAGGATCGATGTCGGCGAACACCGGTGTCGCGCCGAGGCGGGCGATCGCCCCCGCGGTGGCGAAGAAGGTGTACGCAGGACAGATGACCTCGTCGCCCGGGCCGACCCGCAAGGCCATGAGCGCGGCGAGCACCGCGTCGCTGCCCGAGGAGACGCCGACGGCGTGGCGGACGCCGAGCGCGCGGGCACACTCGCCCTCGAAGGCCTCGACCTCGGGGCCGAGGATGTACCGACCCGAGCGGAGCACGCGCTGGAACGCCGCCGTGAGCTCCCCCTCGATCGCCGCGTCGCCGCGGGTGCGATCGAAGAACGGCACCGGCGCCGTCTTCAAGGGGTGCCCCGGAGCTTGCGCTGGAGATCACGATAGCGGATCGCGCCCACGGCATGATCGTCGCGCAGGGGCTGCTCTTCGTCGAGATCGAGGCAGCGCAGGTTGCCACCCTCGAGCCGGTACTGATACCCACTCTCGGGGCAGGTGAAGAGGCCTGCTTCGGTGGCGGCGGAGAGGCGGTGTCCGTGGCGGCTCATCCACCCGGCCTGGATCCCGGGGACGCCGAGGATCAGGGCGTAATCGGGGACATCGCGGGTGACCACCGCGCCGGCGCCGATGAAGGCATAGCGACCCAGGGTGACGCCGCAGAGGAGGGTGGCGTTGGCGCCGACGGTGGCGCCGCGGCGGATCAGAGTGGGCGAGGCCAGGGCGCGTCGGTTGATCTGCGCGCGCGGGTTCTCGACGTTGGTGAGGACGCACGAGGGGCCCAGGAACACGTCGTCTTCGAGGGTGGTGCCGTCGTAGAGAGAGACGTTGTTCTGGATCCGGCAGCCGTCGCCGACGACCACCTTCGACGCGACGAAGACGTTCTGCCCGAGGCTGCAGCGCTGCCCGATGCGGGCGCCGGGCATGACGTGGCAAAAGTGCCAGATCTGCGTGGATTCGCCGATCGACGCGGGGGGGTCGACGCAGGCCGTGGGGTGAATGAAGGCGGCGGACATGCGCTCTGGCTCCCCGATCACTCGCCGGAGAGGCGCCCGAGCGCGGCCTGGTCGAGCGTCATGGCCTCTTCGAGCGGGACGAGCTCGCGCGGATAGGCAATCACGATCTCGCCATCGTGCCAGTAGAGGTGCGCCGGATCGAGGCGGCCGTGCGCGCCCTGCGCGGCGTGGAGCGCGGCGATGGCCTCTTTCAAGCGGGCGATCTGGCCGGGCGAGAGGCCCCGTGACGCGTCGGCGAGCGATCGGCCGCGCGGCGCGGCGATCCAGAGGGTGCTGGCCTCGGCGTCGAGCCGGAGCACCGCGGGCAGCGTCGGGTGCGCGGCGCGGGCGAAGGCGGCGGCGCGGAGCAGGGTGGCCTCGTCGCGCGGGACGACGAGCACGTCGCGATCGAGCCACGAGTCGTGCTGGAGCGCGGCGGCGTCGCGCCCGTCGCCGGGATCGATCGGCGCGGTGAGGCGAGCGCCCTGCGCCGAGGCGACGCGGCGGCCGGCGGGGCGCGTCGAGGCGCGATTGGCGCGCGTCCACACCCGCTCGGGCCAACGCACCGATTGAAGCAAGCGGCGCGCTTCGAACGCGTCGCTCGGGCGCTTGCGCGGATCGTCTTGCAGGAGGCGCGCGACGAGCGCGTCGTGGGTCTCGTCGAGGTCGGGGTGGCACGCGCTGGGCGCGGGATCGAGGCGATCGGTGACGGGGCCGGGCGCCTTGCCCGTGAGGATTTCGCCGAGCAATACGCCCGCGCCGTAGAGATCGCTGGCGAGGCTCGCGGCGCGGCCGAGGCGCTGCTCGGGCGACATGTACGCGAAGGTCCCGATGGCGCCCGCGGTCGCCGTGGTGGAGAGATCGCCGAGGTGCGACGCGCCGAAGTCGGAGAGCCGCGCCGCGCCGACGTCGTCGAAGAGCACGTTGGTGGGCTTCACGTCGCGGTGAAGAATGCCGAGGCGGTGCGCTTCGCCCAGGGCAGCGAGGACCGCGCAGGTGATCTCCACGGCGCGCGCCGGCGCGATCGGCTCGGCGAGGAGGCGCTCGGCGAGCGATCCGCCGGACATCCACGCGAGCACGATCGCCGAGCCTTCGGGGTGATACGCGCGGAGCGGGACGACGTGCGGATGGCGGAGCTGCGCCAGCGCGCGGGCCTCGCGCTCGAAGCGGAGGAAGGCGTCGCGGCCGCCCTCGTGATCGAGGCCCGCGAGGAGCTTGAGCGCGACGCGCTCGCCGGTGACGCGATCGATCGACTCGAGCACGCGCGCGTGCGGGGTGACGGCGACCTCGCGCACCGTCTCGTAGCGGCCGAGCAAGAGCGCGCCGCCCTGGCCCGCGGCGGGCGCGTGCTCTTCGACGAGGGGCTCGACGTCGTCGATGCCGTGGCGATCCATCTCTTCGCGCAGCGTGCGCGCCGCCTCTTCGAGGCCGAGCTCGACCAGGCACCGCCGCAGCAGCGGGAGCGACTGCGCGCGTTCGGGCGAGTCCGGATCGAGCTGCTGGAGGGCCTTCACGGCGGCCTCGGTGCGGCTGTGGCGCGAGAGCAAGCGGCCGAGCTCGAGGCGGCACGAGGCGTCGGTCGGGCGTATGCGGAGCGCGGCCTCGAGGGCGCGCGCGCCGTCGGCGGGGCGCCCCGCGAGCTCGAGGCTGCGCGCGGCGTGGACCGCGTCGCCGACCGCAGCGAAGGCCTCGCCGGCCTCGGCGTGCGCGCCGAGGAGCGCGAAGAGCGCGCCGGCCTGGCGACCGAACCCGCGCACGGCGAGCTCGGCCGCGGCGCGGCGGCCCTCGTCCTTCGTCAGCGCGTGGACGATCTGCTCGACGGCGAGGCTCGCGAGGCGCTCGTCGCCGGCCAGCGCGGCGAGGAGCGCGCCGCGACGGGGATCGGCGGCGAGCAGCGCCTGGATCGCGGCGCCGCGAAAATCGCAGGCTTCTTCCAGCCTTTTCGAAGCCGCGGCGTGCTCGGCGGGGGTGAGGTCGGTGTCCTCTGACACCCGCGACCTACGGCGTGTGAGCGGCGAGCGTCGCGCGGCCGACGACCGAGAGATCGAAGCGGATCTCCCCGGCGTCGAGCCCCGCGAGGCCGGGCGCGAAGCCGCGGCGGCGGGTGCGGTGGAACGCGAGCGTGGCCGTCGCGCCGTGGCCGCCGAGCGGTGACGAAGCGAGCATCGCGCCGGGCAGCAGCGCCTCGCCCGCGTCCTTGAAGGCGCAGCGAACGCCGGCGCCGTTCGCGCCGCTCACGTCGATGAAGATCAGATCGCCGCGCGCCGGATCGCCGCTGCGCCAGCGCATCGGGATCGAGACGCCGTCCTCGATGGTGAGGCCCTCGGTGAGCAGCACGCCCGCGGCGCGCACGTCGTCGGGAGCGGCGGGTGCGTCGGCCTCGATCGAGAAGCGATCGATGACGGAGGAGCCGGTCGCGTTGACGACATAGCCTTCGCCCGCCGGCAAATCGCTCGCGGCGTCGGGCGAGGTGTAGAACACGCCGGAGACGATGTCCCCCACGTCGGGGAAGGCGCGGAGCGCGAGGGGAACCGTGGTCGGCGAGCCGGATCCGGGGGCGCGCGCGTTCACGCGCATCGTCACGTCGCCCACGTCCACGAGCTCGATCGGGCCGAGCGACGCGAGCGACGCGGCCTTCTCGCCGGCGCCGCCGGACGCCAGGCGCATGCACGCGCCGACGCGCGGTAAATCGAGGCGCGAGCCCACCACGCGCTCGGCCATCTCGGCGTCGGACGCGACGCTGAGCCGCATGAACTTCGCCGACACGTTGGTCTGCGTCGCGCCGTCGCTCGCGACGACCCGCTCGACCAGCACCACGCCCTCGGTGAGCGCGCTGCTGGCGTCGGCGACATCGTCCACCACGGGCGCCGAGCAACCGGCACCGAGCAGGGCAAGGAGGAGCGACGCAGCGCGAAGCGGAGACATAGGCAGCGAGTCTAGGGTGACCGGCGAAAGGGGGCAAGCACGCGCGCTCGGGACAGCGCTCGGGAGCCCAAAAACGCAGCGATCAGGCCGTGATCAGAAGGACAAGATCAGCGCGCCGCTCGGGGCCAGGGCGAACATTCCGACTCCCGTGGAGGCGCCGGCGATCGACCCGTTCGCGCGGTGGTAGGCGCCGTCGAGCTCGAGCGCGACGTGGACGTGACGGAAACCGCCGCGCACGCCGACGACGAAGCCACCGAAGAGGTGGCGGGCCTTCACGTCCGCCAGCACCAGCGCCCCGGTCTGTCCGGGGCTCACCGCGACCTCGCCGCTCAGCGCTTCGAAGCCGCCGCGGGGGCCGATCCAGAGCGCGTAGAGATTGCTCTTCGAGTGTACACCGAAGAGCAACGGGACGTCGACGCCGCCGCCGAAGACGCTGCTCCCCGCGACGTCCTGACCGGGGCGCTCTGCGGCGATCATGCTCCCGCCGATGCCGACGGAGAGGGCCGCAGAGCCGATCGCGAACGCGTGGCGAACATCGACGCGGAGGCTGCGACCGGAGTACGTCAGGCCGGCCTCGTTCGAGCCGGCGATGCCGAAGCGCGCGCCCACCCACGGGGCGATCCCGGGCGCCGCGGCGAGCTGCGCAAGGCGGCTCGCGCTGCTCGGATCGGATCCAGGGCTCGCGCTGAGATCGGTGAGCGTGACCTCACCCGAGAGGCCGGCTCCCGCGCTCACATCGCCGGCGTGGAGCACGTGGGCCGGATGGAGCAAGGGCGCGCCCGCGCCGCAGCCGAGGAGGCCCAGCGCGGCGACGGCGAGCACCGGAAGGGCGCCCGCCGGGGAAGGCGTCACTTGCGGAAGCGAGACGGATAATCGTTCGCGGCGGCCTTCTTCTTCAGGTCCCCGTCGTCCGGGTGAAGCTTGAGGGCGCGCGCGATGAGCACGGGCTCGGTCTCCAGGTTCTTCGGATCGGGGAGGCAGCACTCCACCGGGCACACGGCCTGGCAGGCCTCGTGATCGTAGAAGCCGACGCACTCGGTGCAGAGCTCGGGATCGATGATGTA
>JBDTXR010000465.1:0-7168 GCA_040006075.1 Byssovorax sp.
AGACGCTCGACGCGCAGGGAGTGGATCACCGCACCCAGAGTTTTGAGACAGCCTCTCTACCGCGCGGATCCGCCTTCTTTCCCGAACAAACGTGACCCGGTGCTCTTACCCCCATCCGGGTAGCGCGCGACAATTTCTGGTGCGGCGCCGCGCCGCGACGCGGTACGCTCGCCTCCCATTTCGCTCTGCGATCGTCGCCTGCTCGGAGGTACGCCGTGAAATCTTCGCTCTTCTTCGCCGCCGCCCTGGCCGCGCTCGGTCTGGCTCCCGAGGCCTGGGCCTCCACCGGGATCTGCGATTCCAACCCGCCGACGTCGACTCAGGCGTGCATCGACGCCATCCAGAACGGCGGCAAGGTCGTCAACGACATCTTCAAGGACGCCAACGGGCTCACGGGGCCGCAGCTCCCCGTCTTCGGCAAGCTCTTCAACCAGTGGCCGGCGGCCTGCACCACCACCAACGGCGGGGGCTGCGCCGGGACCTCCAACTCCCCCTGGAGCTGCCCGGGCCAGTACACCTGCGCCGGGCTGCCCAACACCCTGGCCAACGCGGGCGACTTCATGAACGCCCTCGACCGCAAGTGGTGGCAGCCGTGCCGGATTTCGGACCCCAGCCTCGACGCCAGCGGCTGCCCCGCGTTCAACGTGTGCACTCCCGATGGAACCGGCGGGAACTACATCGCAAAAAACGGCTTCGTCTTCGACCTCGGCGGCCCCTCGAACAAGGTCGCCATCTTCGCCGAGAACGACCACGGACCGCAGCCCTGCGAGTCGATCGAGTACACGGTGTACCTCACGGACAACCCGTCCTCCAACGAGCAGATCCAGGATCCCAAGACCACCGGCGTCGATCCCATGAAGTGGAATCGAGCCGTCCTCTCGACGATCTACACCAAAGGCTTCGTCGAGATCCGCCCCGCCCAGGCGATGATCGACCCCGCCTATGCGCAGTGCGGCGACACGCCGCTCTACACCGTCGAAGAAGACTCCTTCGTCTCGGTCTACGCGCTGCCCTGCGGCATCACCTTCCGCTACGCCTCCATCGTCGCTGGCAACGATGGGCTCGACTTCCCCGCGTGCGCGTTCGACTCCAGCGAGGCCGAGCTCGACGCCGTCGCCGGCCTGACCGAGAGCGGAGCGGCGGTCTGCCCCGACAGCGACGGCGATCACTTCGTCGACTGCGCCTGCCCCGGCGCGCCTCCGGTGTGCGACTGCAACGACGCCGATCCCGCCGTTCACCCGGGCGCGCCCGAGGCCTGCGACTCGCCCGATCTCAACTGCGACAAGCTCCCGGGCGCGTGCAGCGATCCGAAGACGGTCTGTTACAAGAGCGAGTGTCTGACCACCTGCGGCGGAGAGAACCCGATCTGCCCGGCCGGCGCGGGCTGCGCGTCCACGCCCCTCGGCAACCTCTGCGTCCCCCAGGATTGCACCAACAACCCCTGTCCGGCCGGCGGCGTCTGCAAGAACGGGAGCTGCGTCCCCGCCTGCGACACGGTCGTTTGCCCGAGCGGGCAAGTCTGCCAGGACGGCCAGTGCCTCGACGCCTGCCAGGGCGTGCAATGCCCGAGCGGTGAGGCCTGCAAAGACGGCCAGTGCACCTTCCCCTGCGCGTGCTTTGCCGGCGACTCCGGCTGCTCCGGCGGCAACGTCTGCGACAAGACCGGGATGCCCGCCTGCGTCCCGCCGGCCTGCGTTGGATCGATGTGCGACACCGGCAAGGTCTGCAATCCCATCAACGGCATGTGCGTCGATAGCTGCGCCGGGGTGATGTGCCCGCAGGGCCAGGTCTGCGCGTCGCCGGGCGCCTGCGTCCCGATTTGCAGCACCAAGACCTGCGACACCGGCCTCGTGTGCAACCCGCAGACCGGCGTCTGCGAAGACACCTCGTGCGCCAACATCACCTGTTTCCCGCCGCAAATCTGCAAGCTGGGCATGTGCGTCGACTCCCCCACCGGCGCCGGTGGGATGGGCGGAATGGGCGGCGCGGCCGAGACCTCGACCTCGAGCACGGGCACCATGGCGACGGGCGCCGGCGGGGCGGGTGGAGTGCAGATCAGCGGCGACAAGGGCTCCTGTGGCTGCCGCGTGGCGGGCGATCCCGATCGCGACTCGCTCGGCGCGCTTGCCGCTCTCGTCGCGGCGGCGGCGTGGATACGGCGGCGGCGATCCGCGAAGAAGGGCTGGTGATCTCGATGCGAATCAATGTTCCTGCGCTGGCGATCTCGGCGATCGCGCTCCCGCTCCTCCTCGTCTTCGCCTGCACTCCCAAGGTGCGCCCTGATCCGAGCGGAAGCGGTGGTGCGGCCACCGGCACCACCGGCTCCGGCCTCGGCGGCCTCGGAGGCCTCGGAGGCAGCATCGCCGAGGGCGTCGGCGGATTCGGCGGCGGGCTCGGCGGCTCGGCGCCGATGGGCACCTGCACCAAGGCCGGCCAGACCTTCACCATCTTCGGCGACGCCGAGCTCACTGGCACTCCCAAGCTCGGCGACAAGCTCTATCTCGTCCCCGACGCCGAGAAGCGCGCGATGGTGCACGTCGTCCTCGAGGACAACGGGATGAACCGGGTGCTGGTGCGCACGGTGATCGACGATCCAAGCCCGCTCGGAAACTTCGCCCAGTATGGCTCGGTCGGCGGCCCGAGCTTCCGGCTCTCCGGCGCGCGCGCCGTCCCCGGTGAGCTCCTGCTCCGGGGCGCGCTCAACAGCAGCGTCGCGGAGCTGGCATACATCGTCGATCCCGACAAGGGCGTCGGCGTCGACGGCGCGGGGAAGCCCCTGCCGACACCGGTCGAGTGCACCCAGGGTGGACACATCGGCAAGGTCGTCTTCGCGAACGGCAGCGATCAGCCGCTCTACCTCGTCACCTGCATCCCCGACGATCCCCTGATCACCACGGGCGTGGTCTACGCCAGCAACACGTCGGGGGCGCTGACGCAGATCGCCATGAAGGAGCAGTCTGCGCCGGAGCTGTCCCCCGCGCTCTACACCTACGAGAATGGCACTCACCTGGTCGTCTACGGCGGCGACAAGACCAGCACGTTCTTCAGCTACGGGGCCACCGCAGATCTGCTCGGCGCGCTCCAGCCGCTCAAGCTCACGCCCAACGGCGCCACGCTCGAAGGCGTCTTTGCCATGGTCCCCCTCCCGGCCGATCAGGGCGTCACGCTGATCGCGGCCTTCTTCGACAGCTCGGTCGGCAAAGGCAAGTTCCTCGCGGGCTCGATCCTGGGGAAGGACTACGCGAGCCTGGCCAAGATCCCCCCCGGCGGCATCGCCCCGATCCAGGACATTGCCACTCTGGCCGACGTGGCCCCGATCTTCTCCCCGACCTGGGATCCGACCAGCATCTACGGCGGAGGCGCCTCGACCGACGGCGCCACGGCCCGCCTCTACTGGTTCACCCGAGGAGGCAAGCCTCGGGTCTTCGGCCAGACCATCTACGCGAGCCCCGGGCCGACGATCCTCACCGCCAACGCGGCGACCCTGGGGACCCTGAACACCCTCTTCGTGTGGACCGAGGAGGACGACAGCATCGCTCCGCCGAAGTACACGGTGAAGGGTCAGAAGCTGATTTGCCAGGTCAAGAGCTGACCGCGCGCCGCGCCCCCGCGCCTCCTCACTTCGGCGCGGGGTGCTCCCGGAACCACTTCACCGTCTCCCGGATCGCCTCCCGGTGCGACAGCACCTCGCTCTTGCCAAAGGCCTTGTCGAACTTCGCGTGGCTGAAGTGATACGGCCTCTCCCACTGATAGAGCATCTCCGCCAGCTCGCGCATGATCGGGACGAACAGGCCAATCCCCTTGAACACCAGCGAGGGCGCCTCGCCCAGGTTGGGCTTCTTCCCGGCCTCCTCGAAGATCATCGTCGCGAGCTCGCGCTGGGTCGGGGTCGGCGCGCACGGCAAATGCCACGCCTGGCCCAGGGCCTCGTCGCGCTCGCCCAGGGTCACCAGGCCTCGGGCGAAGTCGCGCACCGAGATGAACGTGTGGGGGTTGTCGAGCTTGCCCATCACGCTGACCTTTTTGCCAGCGATCGCCGGGTAAAACACCCGGTCGCCGAAGATGGTCGTCGCCGCCGCCTCGGGTCCGTAGAAGTCGGGGGCGCGGCCCAGCGCCACGCGGACTCGGCCCTTCTCGTGCGCGTCCATCGCCATCTGCGAAAGCGTCGCGCGGATCTTCCCTTTGCGCGTGGTCGCCGCGTGCGGGAGATCCTCGGTCATGGGGCCGTCGACGGCGCCGTACATGTACACGCTCTCGGCGCTCACCAGCTTCGCGCCGGCCGAGGCCGCGCCCTCGATCACCCCGCGCTGGATCGGGGGGTAGAACTCGGCCCATTTCGTGTAGTCCGGCGTGGCCGTGTGGAAGACGACGCGCGCGCCCTCGCAAGCCTTGCTCGTCGCCGCGGGATCGGTGGCGTCCGCTTTCCAGGCCTCGGTGCCGTCGAGCGCGCCCTCGCCGCGGCGGCTGACCATCCGGACCCGGCGCCCGCGCGCCACGAGCTCGCGGGCGACCGCGCGGCCCAGCGCGCCGGTTCCAAAGACGACATCGCGATCGATCGAAGCGGTCATGCGGGGCTCTCTTCTCTGCTCGGACGGGGGAAGAGTCGACCTTAAGGCCCGTACCCACCATTCGTACAATCGATTGTCATGATAGGATTCATTGATTCCATGAATCTCGCGGCGCTCGATCTCAACCTGCTCACGGCCCTCCACGCGCTCCTGGAAGAGCGGAGCGTGACCCGCGCGGCGAAGCGCCTGGGGCTCAGCCAGCCGGCCGCGAGCAACGCGCTCTCGCGGCTGCGCGACGCGCTCGGCGATCCGCTCTTCGTGCGCAGCGGCGCGGCGATGGTGCCGACCCCGCGCGCCCTCGCCATGGCCGCCCCGCTCGCGGCCGCGCTGCTCGCGCTCGGGCGCGCCGTGACGCCGCCCCTGCCCTTCGATCCCGCGCGCGCCGACGATCGCTTCACCTTCGCGGCCACCGACTACGTCGAGATGGTCCTGCTCCCGAAGATCACCACGCGGGTGGTCGCCGCGGCGCCGCGGATCGCGCTCGACGTGCGGCCGATCGGCGAAGAGTCTCCGCTCGACGGCATCGCGTCCGGGGCGATCGACGGCGCGCTCGGCGTGTTCATGTCGCTCCCGCCGGGCTTCCACAAGCGCGCGCTGGGGACCGAGCGCTTCGTCGGCATCGCGCGGCGCGGGCACCCGGCGATGGGGCGAAGGCCGCTCTCGATCGAGGCCTGGGCGGCGCTCGGGCACGTGCTGGTGACGCCGCGACGCACCGGGCCGGCGGCGGTGGATCGCGCGCTGCTGGAGCGCGGGCTCACCCGGCACATCGCGCTCTACGTGTCGCATTTCCTCGTCGCGCCGCTGGTGGTCGCCGAGACGGACCTCGTCGCGACCTTGCCCGAGCGCGCGGCGCGGCTCCTCGCGAAGCAGCTCGATCTGGTGTTCTTCGAGCCGCCGATCCCGCTCTCGGGCTTCGAGCTGGTGCAGCTCTGGCACGAGCGCACCGCCGCGAGCGCGGCGCACGCGTGGCTCCGCGGCACCATCGACAAGGCCGCTCCGCGCGCGACGAAGAGCCGCAAGCGCGGAGCCTGAATCGCCTTTATTCGGTGCAGTTCTCGAAGATCGCGAAGCTCTCCGAGATCTCGCAGGTGCTCATTCCGCCCACGACCGTGGGGCAGCTGAAGGAGACCCAGATCTTTCCGGAGGCCACGCCCTGGCTGGTGCCCTGCGTGAAGTAGAAGGCGCACTTGCTGGACGAGTAGGCGTCGCCGCTCTCCTTGCTCGCGAAGACCACGCTGCCCATGGCCGGCGCCATCTTGGTCGCGCTCGAGGCGATGCTCGGGATCGAGATCTGGATGCCCTCGCCGCTGACCGAGATGCTGGCGGTGACGTTGAACGACGACATCCCGCTGACCTGGCAGGTCACCTCGGCGCTCTCCGGTCCGCCGGAGACCAGGATCCGATCCTTGCCGCTGGCCGAGACCGAGCCGAGGGCGACCTCCTGGCTGGTGATGGTGCAGGCGCCGCCGTTGGACAGCAGCTCGGCTTTGCACGCGCCCTGCGGCGTCGGCGGCACCGGGTCGCTGCACGCAGCGGCGAACACGGCGAGGACAGAGGTGGACAGGACAGCAAGGGCAAGGCGGGAGAGGCGCATGATCATCCCCAGGGGCTCGGGTGGGAGAACGGTTCTAGCCTATTGATGGCAGAGGCGGCAAACCGCCCGCCTGTCGCACGGAGACGCGCACGGTTTCGACACGTCGGCCTCAGCCGAGGGCGTGCTCGATATCGGCCCACAGATCGCCCACATCTTCGAGGCCGACCGAGAGGCGAACCAGGCCGTCGGAGATCCCGAGGACGCGGCGCGAGGCCTCGGGGACCGAGGCGTGGGTCATGATCGCCGGGTGCTCGGCCAGCGACTCGACCCCGCCGAGGCTCTCGGCGCAGGCGAAGATCTCGAGGCGCTTCAGGAACCCCGACGAGTCGGCGAGCGTGCCGTGGAGCTCGGCGCTGATCATCGCGCCGGGGAGCTTCATTTGCCGCGCCGCGAGCGCGTGATCCGGGTGCGACGCGAGGCCGGGGTAGATGACCCGCTTCACCCTGGCGTGCGCGGAGAGCTTCTCGGCGAGGATCGCCGCCGAGGCGCACTGCTGCCGCACGCGCACGCCGAGCGTCTTCAGTCCGCGCAGGACCATGTAGCAATCGAACGGGCCGGGGATGCCGCCCATCGCGTTCTGGAGGAAGGCGAGCTGCTCGCGCAGGCCTTCGTCCGAGGTGACCAGCGCGCCGCCGACGACGTCGGAGTGGCCGTTGAGGTACTTGGTCATCGAGTGGACGACGATGGTCGCGCCGAGCGCGAGCGGCTGCTGCAGGACCGGCGTGGCGAAGGTGTTGTCGACGACGAGCACCGCCCCTCCGGCGCGGGCGATCTCGGCCATCTTCGCGATGTCGAAGATCTTCAGCATCGGGTTCGAGGGCGTCTCGAGCCAGACCATCTTCGTGCTCGGGCGCATCGCCGCGCGGACCGCGTCGGGGTTGCGCATGTCGACCATGGTGTAGTCGACGCCGAACGGCTTCATCACCTTGTCGAAGAGGCGGAACGTGCCGCCGTAGACGTCGTCGCCGGAGAGCACGTGATCGCCCGGGCGCAGCGTGTGGAGGAT